>DASPVG010000079.1:0-24645 GCA_035622455.1 Terriglobales bacterium | reverse complement strand
GAGACCAGCAGAGAGGATGACGAACAGCCAGACCCGTTTATCAATCTGACGCACAGCCAAGGATAACAAAGGCCGGTGAGCGAATCGGGATGAGGCAGTTGGTTAACCCCCAGCCACCCAAACTCTGCCACAAGCCCGCTAGAAATAGCCTCATCGCCGCTCCTCAAGAGTAGTTCGACCGTCGGTGGCCGCAGTCGTTAGCCTGCCGCCCGCGCGGAATTTGAGCCTGCGGATACAATGTCTGACATCAAAGCAACCGCCGCATGCAACTTACCCCGGGGCACATCCTGGCTGCTCGTTGCGAGTGTCGTGCCCTTGCCGGGAAGCGGCATTTCCGGTTAGAAAGAGGTTCCATGGCCCAGGGCCGACTCTCATCGGTACCGAATCTACAGATGAAGCTCAGATGTTTCTTGCTGGCCTCAATCCTGCTTCTGCCAGCGATGGCCTTCGCTGTTCCTCGCACCATGAGGGTGGACTATTACCACACCGGGAACAGCGTGGAGGAGACATTCAGCCTGGATCGAATTGTGATCGAGCCGCTGGCTTGGCCGGGAGACCTGGGGAAAACCATCGATGACACCAATTTAGGTGTTTACCGGTTCGAAGTGCGTGACCTCGTCAGCCGGCGTGTGCTCTATTCCAGGGGATTCAGTTCGATCTTTGCCGAATGGGCGACCACCGATGAGGCGCGCAACGCGCACCGAACATTTTCCGAATCCTGGCGGTTCCCGGCGCCGGACAAGCCGGCCGAGGCGGTGCTGGAAAAACGTGATGGGGGCGGATTTCATGAGCTTTGGAGCGTCCACCTCGATGCCAAGGACAAGTCGATCGACAGCTCGCGCCCACCTTCGCCGGGTCCGTTGCTGACCATTCAGGCGAGCGGCGAGCCGGCGACGAAAGTCGATCTGCTGATTCTGGGAGACGGGTATACGGCGGCCGAGCGCGCGAAATTTGAGCGGGATGCACACCGCTTCACGGAGATCCTTTTCGCCCGATCGCCCTTTCGTGAGCACCGCAAGGATTTCAACGTCTGGGGGTTATGTCCAGCCGCCGAAGAATCTGGGATTTCCGAACCTTCTCGTGGCATTCACCGCCGCAATCCCCTGGGGACGAGTTACGATACTTTCGACACCGAGCGCTACATCCTTACCACGGAAAACCGGGCGTTGAGGGATGTTGCCTCCTACGCTCCCTACGAGTTCGTTGAAATCCTGGTCAATGCCGGAACTTACGGCGGCGGGGGAATCTTCAACCTGTATGCCACGGTTGCGGCCGACAGCGTGTGGGCACCTTACATTTTCGTTCACGAGTTCGGGCATCATTTCGCTGGTCTCGCCGATGAATATTACACCTCGCAAGTAGCCTACCTGCCGCAGACGAAAACCGTCGAGCCGTGGGAACCGAATGTGACGGCGCTTCTCGATCCGATGAACCTGAAGTGGAAGGACCTGGCGAGTCCCGGCACTCCCATTCCCACTCCCTGGCGCAAGGACGAGTTTGAAGCTCTAGAGCGCGAAGCCCAGACCCAACGCCGCGAACTGCGAAGCCAGAATCGGCCGGAGTCAGAGATCAATGTCCTGTTTCAACAGGAAAAAGAGAAAGAAGATGGTCTTCTGGCCGGAGACAAGTATCGGGATCGCGTCGGCGCCTTCGAAGGCGCCAATTATGAGGCGCACGGCTATTACCGCCCCCAGGAGAACTGCATCATGTTTACCCGCTATGACGATTTTTGTGCTGTCTGCCGCCGCGCCATCGAAACCATGATCGCCATGTATGCCAAGTAGCCAGGCGAGCTTCTCTGGGCAACGGATCGGAGAAGGGCAGGACGGGGACGTGGGGTTTGGGACGTGACCCGGCCTCGCGGTACACTACAACCGCGATGACTCCTGCTCCTAGCGGTCTACGCAGTCCGGATCTACGCGTCGGTTTCTCCGGCATTGAGCTGAAAAACCCGGTAATCGCTGCCAGCGGCACCTTCGGCTATGGAGTGGAATTCGAAGATGTCGTGCATCTCGACAAACTCGGAGCCTTGGTCGTCAAAGGGCTCTCGAAAGATCCCATGGCAGGCAATCCGCCGCCGCGGTTATATGAAACCGCCGCCGGAATGTTAAACGCCGTCGGGCTGCAGAACATCGGCGCGCGTGCCTTCATTGAAGCAAAGCTGCCCAGGCTGCGCCGACTCAAACAGGTTGTGGTCATCGCCAATGTCTTCGGCTACACCCGGGAAGACTATGAATACACCATCGAAATCCTGAATGAAGGCGAAGGCATCGCCGCCTATGAGTTGAATGTTTCCTGTCCCAATACGTCCTCGGGGGGACTCCAGTTTGGCTCAGATCCGCGATCGCTGGACGAGATCGTCTCGACTGCGCGGCACTCGACCGACCGGCCGCTGATCGTCAAGCTCTCACCGAACGTCACCAGTATCGCGCGCATGGCTCGAGTCGCCGAAGAAGCCGGAGCCGACGCCATCTCTCTGGTCAACACTTTCCTCGCCATGGCGGTGGATGCCGAAAGCCGTCGGCCACGCATTTCCAATGTTACGGCGGGATTGTCCGGCCCTGCGATCAAGCCGATTGCTTTGCGCATGGTCTATGATGCCTCGAAAGCCGTCAAAATCCCCGTGATCGGCATGGGCGGCATCTCGACTGCCGTCGATGTGATCGAGTTCATGCTGGCGGGCGCCACCGCGGTGCAGATTGGGACGGCCAGCTACTGGGATCCTTGCGCCACGGAGAAGATCGTCGGCGAAGTGCACAACTGGTGTGTCGAGCATAAGGTGGACAAGATCGCAAGCCTCACCGGCGCAATGATTGTCGATTGACTCTGTCCGTTCCTGGCCATAAGCGGACCGCCATCGGTCAGTGCGAACACCGGTTTACAGCTCGAATTGGTTTCCGTCTTCTGCAACTTCCCAGCCAGCCTCCCGAACCTCGCGATATTGTGGGCTCGATTCATCCAGCATGGGATTGGTGTTGTTGACATGGATGAACACCTTGCGGGGACAGCGTAATGCGGCAAGCTTGCGCAAGCTCCCGTTCTCTCCCGACACCGGGATGTGCCCCATTTCTCCCGCGCTCGCTCCGCTCGCTTGGATCTGAATCAGCTCGTCGTCACTCCAGAACGTCCCGTCGAACAGCACCAGATCGACGAGCGAGAGGCGTTCGACGAGCGGGGGAGAAATGTCTCGAACCGCGGGCAGGTAAGCCAGCTTTCCGCCGGACGGGGATTCGACGAGTACGCCTAACTGAGCCTCGTCGGGCTTAAGACTGCTCGCTCGCTGCGGCAAGACATACGCCGGATAACGGCTGGCGAGGCTAAAGACCGTGCAGCCAATTCCCGAGTTCGTGCCGGATGGGTCGAGCAAGGGAAAGTGCTCTCCGGGTGTGATCTCATGCCAGGAAAGCTGGTGGGGTATACGCTTGAGCATTCCAAAAACCGTGTTGTCTTGCTCAAGAATGCGACGAATCGAGGGAGTCGAATAGAGAGAAAGGCGGTGCAATTCACGGAGCGACAAAAGTCCCGCAATCTGATCGATGTCCGCACCGGTCACGAGAACGCCGTTGATCGGAGAGTGGCGCCCGCCGCTCTGCGGGTAAAGACAGGGTGTGCGTTCGATCTGCAGGCGCAGATCGGGCGAGGCATTGAGAAGAAACCAGGAGTTTCGATCGGGGCTCAGGGCGACTTGAGTTTGCAACCGGGGCTTGCCACGAAACGTACCCCCTCGCAACAATCGGCAGTTGCGGCAGTTACAATTCCACTGCGGGAAACCACCCCCTGCGGCCGAGCCCAGGATTTCGAGGTACACCGCTCACAGGTGAGCGCTAGCGTAGGAATTGATCTCGCAATTCAACGGGATCTCTTCCATTTGTGGCGTTGTCCATGGCATAGTCTGCTCCCCCGATACGTCGAACTTAGGCTACCACAGTTTTCCCTCGCTGCGCCACCCGACAGGAACTCGAACCCCTGGTACATGTCCAATCGGACCTTGTACGAAAGCGCAGCTTGGTCAAAACTAACGTTACCAAGCGGGGGCGAGGTTGGTCGAAGATCCTAAGTGGGAATTAGCCATTCTGGCAACCGTCCAGGGCTTCTACGAGAAGCTCCTGCAGCCGTACGCCAAGGGAGAGGTTCCCGTTCCCGCAGGCCTAGAAGACATTTCCTTGCAAGGCGAGGATGAGGTCCTGCGGACGCTGATCCTCATGCATCGCTGGCTGAGCTTGCTCGAGCTGGCAGTCACCCCGGCCATGTTGCGCCGGGCCTTTACCACCGATACCGACCCGGAAATTGCCGAGGCCCTGCTGCGTTACTATACCCGCAACCGGAATTCCTCCGATCAGCACCGTGACAAGACCGACTTGGTAGTCACCTTCCTGTACCGCCATCCACGCGTTCCCGGACAATGGGAGCAGCGGGGCTACGGCCTCGATGGTGCGCTTCCTCTTTCCCCCTTTGAGATCGCCCTGATGGAAATTCTTACCGATGCCGAAGGGCCACCTTTGCCGGAGCGACAGGTTCATCTGCTCCGACAGTTTGATCGGTGGCATCAAGAGGCGCGAAGGTTTCAAGACCTGAACGCAATGCTCCAATCGCAAATTATTCCCCGGGTGCGCGCCTTCAAGCGAGCCTTGGGAGCATCGTTTTACCACCCCGCCGTGCTGGCCGCTATCGCTCCCTATAATGCCGCCTTCGGGAACATCTTTGATCGGCTCTTTTTGAAGGCCACGGCACAGATCAAGAAGCTAGCCGACGAGGTGAAAGAGTTGGGTGGAAGCATCTTGGGTACCCTCGACGGTGTGGACGTAACCGTAGAAGAGATCGACGAATTACAGGAGTCGGAACTGTTGCGGGCTGACTATGCGATCGCTCACGAAAGGTTTCAGCGCATCTCCAAGTTGAGAAAATCGCTCGAACAGCGTCCGCCGATGCGGCGACTCCCCCGCTCCGCGTCTCCGCCCGGGAATGGCGCAACCAAGGCGCAAACGGTGCGGTCCGGGCTCGATGTGGCAGCCCTGCGCAGCACGGTTACTCCCGCGCAGATCTCCTCAGAAGAGGTCAAACTGCGTCGGGTCGAGGAATCCATTCGCGTCTTCGTACGCGTGGCCGACCCCAAGTTTCGCCATGTCGTTCCCATGCGATTTTTCAATCTCATCCTTACCCCGGCTGAAGCCGACGCCTTCAGCGCGGATTATCTTGAAGAAATGAGCGTGCGGGCAGAAGTGGCCCGCGCGCAGCTGCGCATGGTTGCCCTGCTGGCGCGCATGAAGACCGAATTGGGAGAGCTGAAACGTACCGCACTTACCCCCTCGCTTTGGCAACTGCACGCGGACACGCTGCTCTCCCTGCTCGCAATCGAGGATCGGGTAACCGACACCGCCGCACGGATCACTGTACCGGGAGACATTCTCGGCATTGAAGTTGAAGAAGAGGGACTGCAGGCTTCCCTGCAAAAACTCAAAGCCTGTGCCGCCCTGGCCGTCGAAGCTCTGAGCGCGCCGGGCGAGAAGGTCGCGGCTGCCGGAACGACGTCTTAACCGGTCAACCGCTTCGCTCATGCCCGCCAACCGCTAATGAATATCGAACTGCTCCTGGTGCAGAGAGGGATCACTCTTCACGATGACCGTCCGCTTGGTCAGTTCTTCCATTTCGGTGAGTAAGCGGGCGTTGTTCGATTTGAGCGCCTTCGCTACCTCCGGATTGACCCGCAGCATCACGTCGGTATGCTCGAGATGCTTTGCCATCTTGCGCACCTCAAGATAGATCTCGTTCGAAACCGTGGTCACCGATTTCACGAACCCTGTCGATTGGCAATAGGGACAGGGAGTGCCGATGGTTCGCTCGAGCGACTGCTTCACCCGCTTGCGGGTGATCGCCACCAGTCCGAAATCATTGAACTGCAGAACCTTCGAGGGCGAGCGGTCACTGCGCAGGGCTTCTTCGAGCACCTGCATGACCTTCTGTCGGTTCCTGCGCTCATCCATATCGATGAAATCGATGATGATGATTCCGCCCAGGTCCCGCAACCGGATCTGTCGCACAATCTCTCGGATCGCGTCGACATTGGTCTTCACAATCGTATCCTCGAGGCGGGCCGTCTTACCTACGTACTTGCCGGTGTTGACATCGATCGCAACCAGGGCTTCGGTTTGATTGATGACGATGTAGCCGCCGCTCTTCAGCCACACCTTCGACTTCAGCGCCTTGTTGATCTCCTCGTTGAGTCCGAACTCGTCAAACAGGGGGTTCTCCTTGGTATAAAGCTTGACTCTTTTTACCAGTGCCGGCTGGAAGCGGTTGGCAAAGCGCAGGATGCGTTCATATTCCTGCTCGTTATCCACCCAGACGGCGGAGAAATCCGAAGTGACCTGATCTCGCAGGACCCGTTCTACGACATTCAAGTCGTGATAGATCAGGGTCGGCGCTTTGCTCGACTCGGCCCGCGTCTTAATCTCGGACCACAGGCCTTTCAAGAAGCGAATGTCGGCGCGCAATGCGTCTTCCGAGGCGCCCTGCGCCGCCGTCCGAACGATAAAGCCGCCGTGGCCGTTTTCCCGTTCGCTCAGAATAATTCGCTTCAACCGCTGCCGTTCCTCTTCGGACGAGATCTTACGAGATACGCCGGTGTGGTTCACCGTAGGCAGGTAAACCAGGAAGCGGCCGGGCAGGGCAATATGGCTGGTGATGCGTGCGCCCTTCTTCGCGATCGGTTCCTTCGCGATCTGCACCAGGATCTCCTGGCCTTCCTTCAGCAGGTCGGTGATCTGCGGTAGCTGTTGCGCGTCTTGTCTGCGGAACCTGCGTCCGCCCCGCCGCCCGCGCGGTCCACCGCGCCGATCAAAGGCCGGACGCGCCGCCCGCTGGCTGTATCCCGCAGTCTCGGAGGGCGCCCGAACTTCGGCCCGCGCTTCAGTGGGTCCCTCTCCTCGCGCCTCGGCGGCGATCAGCGCTTCCGCTTCCGCCTGGGCTAGCTCGAGTTCGGCATCCTCGTCCGCTTCCTCATCGACCTCTTCTTTGACCTCTGGCGCTTCCGTCGTGTGCGGGGAAGCGGACTCGGCCGACAACCCGACAGACTCCGAAGCAGGTTCGTTTCGGAGGAACTCCTGTGGCTGCGACTGATAATCCTCCGCACGCTGAGTTTCCTCTTCCATCTCGTCAAAGGCGGCGTCTTCCTCGAGGTCTTCCACATAAGCCAGAAGATCGGCTTCGTCCTCCTCAATCACTTCTTCTTCGAGAGCGCCCAAGGCGCTCGAACTGGCGGGCTTTGGAGCGAGAGACTCAGCCACCATGGCGTCGTCGACATGCTCTAGCATTTCCGGCTTATCGAACTCGGAGGCAACATTCATCCGGTTCAGGCCTTGCGGTTCTCGATCCCGGCTCGCCGGGGCTTCCTCGGTTCTTTCCTGGCCACCAACCTCTCTTCCATGTTCCTCCCGGGAACGTTCCTGGCGACCTCCTGGACCGCTGCCCTCCGCCCGCTGCTTTCCGCTCTCTTTGACAAACAGCGGTTCGTCTTCTGGGAACGCCTGGGCAATCGGGAAGGAGAGGGGTTGGGTGGATGAGCCCTCGGGTCCGCTTACGGATTCGAGGGCCGGGTGGGCTTGGTTCAGCCGCTGATACTTGGAAATGGATTCACCCGGCAGCACGATCGGCTGGTAACCTTGAGGCCGACCATACTCGGAACGCTCCGGGCGAGGCGATTCTGGACGTGCCAACCGGCCTTCGTTCAGACGCACACCGCGGCGTCCGCGACGGCGACGGCGGCTTCGCCAATCGCCACCGCCTTCCCTTGGCCGACCGCCGTTCGCTCGTGGGCGGCCGTCTCCGCCAGGAGCTTCTACCTGCGTTTCCGTGGCACTCGGCGTCTCGACGGGAACTGGCTCGCTGGCCGCAGCCGGCGCCTGGGTTTCATGCGGCGGAGAAGGTTGAAATCGAGAGCCCTTGGTCGAGATTTCGTCGAGCTCCTCGTCTTCGGGCAGCTCCATGAAATCGGATACATAGAGGAAGGCATCGCGTTCCAGCCCGATATCGACGAACGCCGATTGCATGCCGGGCAGCACGCGAGTGACCCGCCCTTTATAGACGGAACCCGCTAAGGTGTATTCTTTTTCCCGCTCGAGATAAATTTCAGCGAGATCATCATCTTCCACCACCCCTACACGGGTTTCGTGCGGTGTGGAAGAAACAAATAATTCCTTTGTCATGGGAACTCCGGACCTGGGCTACTCGGTAACCCAGGCAATCACCGGGACCTAGGCAGACAAGGATCGGAGCGTATAGAAGACTGCGAAAGCTGCCCTGGGTACGGACAGCCTCGGCTGCGGTTTTTCCTCGAGCACCGGCAATTCCACGAGCTCGAAAATAGTTCTCACTGATCGCACAGCGCCTCGAAGGTTTGTGACCTCTTTCAACAGGGCCGTTACCCGCCCTCGCGCGCCTTAAGCTTCAATCCTGGCCGGCCCGGTTTTCTTGGCCGGTGAGTGCCCTCTTAACGCGAGGGCGATCGTAATCTTGTTCAACGCCGCAATCTGGCACGCGCGGCAACGCGCCTTGCCTTCTTCGGTTCCCTTCAGTTAACGAAACGGCGCATGCGAACATTCATCACAATACCTAGCGCCAAAAACATGAATAGAACAGAAGATCCGCCGTAACTCATTAACGGCAAGGGGATTCCCGTAACCGGCATAAAGCCGACCACCATACCGATGTTGACCAGGATGTGAAAGCTGAGCACCGCCACCACACCCATCACCAGAAACGTGCCGGCCCGGTCAGGCGCCGTTTGCGCGTTCTGGGTCAAACGCATCAGTACTATGAAGTATAACAGCATTACCGCCAGGGCACCGACAAATCCGTGCTCCTCGGCGAAGGCGGCGAAGATGAAGTCGGTTTGAGGCACGGGCAGGAAGGACAGATGGGTCTGCGAACCTGCCGTGCTTCCCCAGATACCTCCCGAGCCCACCGCGATCAACGACTGGATAACCTGGTAACCTGAGCCCTGCCGATCCGCCTCCGGTTCCATGAAACTGGTCAGGCGATCGCGTTGATAGGGTTTCAATCCATGCCAGGCCAGCGGCATCGCCAACCCTGCCAGCAGCAAGACGGTGATGGCCTGCCGGGCGCGAAGGCCGCCAAGGAACAACCCCATGACAGCAATGGGAATGTAGGTCAGGGCAGTTCCCAGATCCGGCTGCGCCAGCACCATGAGCATGGGCAACCCCACCATGGCTCCCGCCTTGATGCAGTCCGGCCAGGAGAGTTCCCTCTCCTGCAAGTCCGCAAAGTACTTTGCCATGGCCAGGATCAGGATCAGCTTGACCCACTCCGAAGGTTGAAAATGGCCGCCTCCTGGCATCTTGATCCACCGCCGCGCGCCCAGGTACTTCTGACCAAAGACCAGCACCGCCACGAGCGACCCCACGGCGGCGATGTACATCCAGTGAACCCTTTCGAGCATTGCCTGGTAGTTGACTAAACTGATCAGAAACATGGCGCAGATGCCGCCGGCCACCCAGTAGACCTGCTTCATCTGCGCGCCGGAGAACTTCGTGTGTGCGGTCGCGCTGCGGATTTCCATCACTCCTAACGCGCAAATCATCAGGACGAAGAGGAAAAGCAGCCAGTCAAAATCGCGAAATGAAACGTAACGTGCCATCGAATTGCGTCAATGAACTCCCGTCGCCACCATCGCCAGGGGCAAGCGACTTGCGGGCAGATCGAGCAGGAATCTCCCACCGCGCAATTCATCGTCTCCCGGGCCATCCGGACCGGCGTCATTCCACACCGCCCCGATTTCCACCTGTGGCTTGCCTTCGGCCATCTTGGCCGGTTGCCTTCGCTCTTTCTCGACATACGCCTTAATCACCTGGGCGGCAATGCGCGCGGCAAACTGGCCATGCTCGCCACCTTCGAAAAGCACCGCCACCACGATCTCCGGGTTCCTTCGCGGCGTTACCCCCACAAACCAGGCGTTGTCCTTAAACTTCGATTTTCCATTGGCCGTCTTTGCCTTGAGCGCGTTGCTCACGGTTTGCGCACTGCCGGTCTTGCCGGCGAAATCGACCCCCTGCAAATGTGCGCTGCCGGCGGTTCCGAGCGGACTGGTTACGTTGGCCATCGCGTCGGTAATGATTTCCCAGTTCTTGGGATCAATCGGAATCTTGACCGTTTCGGGCACACTAGATGCGGGCACGAGATTGGCTGGCAGATCCGCAGGATTCGTAATATGTGGCCGCACCAGCACTCCTCCGCTCGAAATTCCCCCGATCGCCCGCGCCAACTGTATGGGTGTGACCGCGACCGCCCCCTGTCCGATGCCCACGGAAATGGTCTCTCCGGCGTACCACTTCTGCTTGAAGTTGCGGATTTTCCACTCCTCGGACGGCATCACACCTGCGGCCTCTTGGGGTAGATCGACGCCAGTCTTTTGCCCCAACCCGAACGTCGTGGCATATTGCGCGATGCGTGCGATCCCGAGTTTTTCCGCCAGGGTATAGAAGAAAACGTCACAGGATTGGTAAATGCCTTTGCTGATGTCCACCATACCGTGGGTTCTGTGCTCGGCCGTCACCCAGCATTTGAAGTAGCGCCCGTAGAAGGTGGCGCCACCGTTACAGATCACGTGCAGATCTTGCGCGATGCCCTCCTGCAGCCCCGCGGTCGCCATGATGATCTTGAAGGTCGACCCGGGGGCGAGCTGCGCCTGGATCGCCTTGTTGAGCAGGGGATGTTCCTCGTCATTCACCAGCTTGGCCCATTGGTCGCGCGAAACCCGTACTGCGAAATCATTCGGATCAAACGTCGGACGGCTGACCATGGCGAGAATTTCCCCGTTGCGAGGATTCATCGCGATGATGGCTCCATACCTTCCTTCGAGAGCCTGTTCGGCGGCAATCTGCAGATCAAGATCCACGGTGAGCTTGAGCTGTCTTCCCGCCGTCGCTGGGGTTTCGTCGAGACGACCGACCTCCTGGCCGCGACTGTTGACGACTGCCCTGCGGAAGCCGTTCCTGCCCATCAGGATTTGGTTGTATTCGAGCTCGACCCCGGATTTGCCCACTACGTCTCCCGGGCTATACAGCTCAAATTGCGGCTGGTTCAGCATTTCCTCGCTGACTTCGCCGACATAGCCGATGACGTGGGCCATGAACCCGTTGCGCGGATACAACCGGCGATGCGCCACGATGGTATCGAGTTCGGGCAGTTCATTGCGGTGCGACTCAATAAAGGCAAGCTCGTCGGGTGTAATGTCGTCTTTCAGATAAATGGGTTGGTACTGCGGCGTACCCGAAAAATGCCGGATGCGCTCTTTTACCTCCTTGGCGTCGAGGTGCAGACCTTGCGCGATAAGATCCGCGTCCGCGGCAAGATCGCGGGAAGAGTCGCGCAAGAGCAACGCGGTAAACGAAGGATAGTTGTCCACGATGACGCGCCCCTCGCGGTCAAGAATCTTTCCTCGAGGCGCCAGGATCGGCACGTTGCGAATCCGGTTCTTCTCCGCCAGAGAGGCATAAAACTCACTCTGCACTACCTGCAGCCGCCATAATCCGTAAGCCAGGATCAGGAAAATTCCCAGAATGATGTATTGGACCGCTGTCAGGCGAAGAGGCGATATTTTTTCGTCGCGGCCGAACATCAGGAGAACTTGGGTCTTGCTGTCAGGTTTCAGGCCTTACTCGACAGTTCAGCGAAAAGCCTGAATCCCCGCCTCATCCTTTCGGGAGGTTAACTGTATTGTAATCTTTTGTGCTGATCGACTGCCTCTGTCTTTAGTAACGGAGGGTGCGGAATGGTACATCTCGGGTCCAAGCTGAAGTCTAGGGTCTAGGAAGCCCACCCGGTCATACGCAGGCTCGACTCCATTGTCTATCGTCCCTGTACTTCTACCGCATCCGGCAAGTGCATTGATCCCTGGCTGTCTCCAACCCTAATGGTTTTAGCGTGCTGGGAGTACGCTCGGATCACGGTGGGCGAAGCCCAGTCGAGATCCCAGCCATGATCAATGGCCAGGATGGCGTAGGATCCGGGAATTACGTTGGCCAGGCTGAAGCTACCATCCAGGTCGCTCTGGTCCCTGCGGAACAAGGATCGATTCGACTCGGGATCTTTCGGAACCAGCACCACCATGGCTCCGGCTACCGGCTGCCCGTTGCGTTCGGCAACTCCTTCCACATTCGTGGTGCCTGCCGCGACCAGTAGCGAAACGTCCAGGGACCGGCCGGCGGCGACGTTGATCGTATCGCCGGCAGTCTCGGCGTCTCCCGAGGAAATGTGCACCAGGGAGTAGGTTCGCTGAGGCGCTTGGATCAGCACCTCGTATTTTCCCGCAGCTACATCATCCAACTCCACCTCGCCCTTGCTGTTGACCTCCTGCCAGGCCACAACTCTCAATTTACTGTTCCGCAGCCCCACGCTGAGCGGCTGCGGCAGCTTTTCCCCTCCGACAATGCGCAGGGAAGCTTTCAGCTTACTGGCAGGTTCGGCTCTGGAGGCGTCGATTTCCTGCCAGTCGTCTTTGAGCTCGAGGTTGAGGTCCACCGTCGAGTTCTTCCCGTCCGGGCCCATTTCGCGGACGCGAACCGTGTAGGCTCCGGGTGCGATACCGGCGATTTCCGACTCCCCCGCGAACGCCGTCTGCCACTCTTCATTGGGCACAGAATCCATTCCGCCGAAAGCAGGTCTCTGTAACGTGGCCGAGTAGTATTGATCGCGATTGCCCCAGCGCAGGATCAAATGCAGTGCCGGCACCGGATTCAGGTGGATATCAGCCTCGAGGCGGTCGCCTCCCTGAATCGGAATCGGCGAAGCCGCGTCCGGCTCCGTCGCATCCTTGTAATAAGCCTCCGGGTAAGCCACATCGAGAGATGGATCTACCGCCGGTCTGCCTAACCGTTGGTCGGTTCGAGAGCGATGCACGGCATACCAAGGAGTGGCGACGGCCGAAACGAAATAAGTGCCGCTGTCGAGCGGAAAAAACTCATACGAGCCCTGATCATCCGTTATTTCCGTGCGCACTTTACGGATGCGTTCCTCACCCGCCTGCCGATCTTCGCGGTAAAGGGAAACAGTGGCTCGCCGCACCGGCTCCCCTGATTCATCGAGCACTGTGCCCATGAGCAGGGCATCGGGAGCCAGGCGCAACACGAGATGCTCGGTGTCCAAGCCGGCGCCGGTCACAATTGCGGTCGAGTACCGCTCGTGTTGCTCATACGCCGCCGAGATGAATCCCCGCTTTGCCCCATTCAGCTCGTACTTGCCAGCAGCGAGACCGAGGAACTCAAAACTGCCGCCCTCAGAAGTTACCGTGGACTCGGTCTTTTGCTGATTCTTGGTATCAACAATGGTGACGCGAGCTCGCGCCAGTGGAGTTCCTACCAAGGCGTTTACAACTTTCCCCGCGATTCGAAATCCGCCTGTGCTTTTCTGAGGTTCGGCGGGACTCGGGTTTTGCCCGGCCAGATCTGCGGGCAGCAATGCCAGTCCGAGCACCACCAGGAATAGCGAAGGCAAGGTTTCGAATCGGCGCATATCACTCGCTGGTCGAAATGACCTGAAGTCGTAGTGGTTGGTTTTGGCCCGGGCCGAGGCGGATCAGTTGTCCTTGCGTCTCATAGGCTCGCATCGCTTCCGGGTCTTGATATTCGAGATTCTCCTGGGGTCGATCAAAGGCCAGCACCCGATAGAGCCCCGGAGGCAATTGTGACGAATTGAGTTTTCCCTCCGATGTAACCGACGCCTCGCGAAACTCGCCTGAACTGTCGGGCTGAGGGACAAAGTAAACGTGGGCGGAGGATTCGGGGGAACCGGAACCATTCGAACTCCCAGCTCCGCCAGCAGCCGAGAGGCTCTCAATCGTGCCATCGACTTGTGCCCAATCGTCACGCATGGTGATTTCGATCGGCCCGCGCGAGGGCACGACAAGGGGCTGGTGCTCAAGATCAATTCCGCCCGTAGTGACCGAACTCGCATATCCCCGTGACGAACGGACCCTCACCCAGTAGCGACCTGGAGGGACATCGTCGATTACCAGGGAATCGTTTCCCATGCCCGCAGAAGAGCCGAGCGAAGCTCGTCTGCGTTCATCGAAATCATCCACCGGATCGAGATATAGCCGCAGATAGGTCATGGGTCCTTGGAGACCTTTCTTGGATCCATGGAATGCTGGCGCCAACCCTCCCAATACGGCGCCCTGAGGGCCGCCATCCGGAGGCGAAGTAAACTCCTCCTTAACCTCGACGGCGATGACGGGATTTGGGACCAAGGTCAATCGCGGCCCTTCGACGGCGCCGCCTTGGACGGTAATCGTCACCAAACCGCTTGCGGAAACTGGCCCGCTGCTCGTCGCCTCGATCAGGTAGGTCCCATTCGGCAGCAGGCCCTCGATCGTCTGGCGGGCGGGGTTGTAGCCCAGCGAATATCCCCCACCCTTGTGGCCTTCGAGGGAAACGCTCACCGAAATTCCGGCATTGGCAGGCGCATTGGTGATGGCAGCTTGGACCGGGTAATAGGCCTTCTCGACCAGAGAAATTGCCACCTGCGCCGTTTGCCCTGCCGCCACCTGGATGGTCTCTGCGCTCGAGAAGTCGTTCGCATTCGGAAAATAGACCGGAGGGTAACCGAACAATTGGCCGCCGCGATGAAAGCTGAGCGGATCGCGATCGAGCTGCTCTCGTGTGAAAAGCTTGTAGCTACCCGCTGCCAGATCAGCAAAGCGGAACTCTCCGTTCGATTTTGTTGTGGCCTCGCCCGCCGAAACCCAACGTGCCGTCCCGTCCACGACCTGACGCCGGTAAATCTCGACCTGGATCTTGTCGGGCGGCTCCGATGACGGCAGCAGCACATGGCCGATTACCAGTGCCTCCGGCGTCAGTGCGAGGGTAAGTTCCTTTCCGCGCACCGCCGGGTACCACTCGGACTTTTCCACAAATCCCGGCTTGCGGGCCGTCAGTGCAGTTGACCAATTCATCTTGGCGGTGTTGTCATCGCGAGAGATCGAGAACTGAAAATGTCCTTCGTTGTCGGTCAGGGTGAAAAATTCTCGCGCACTCGAGAGAACCAGAGCCCTTCCGATTGGCTCCCGGGTCACGGCGTTTATCACGGTGCCACGGATCGTTTCCTCGTCCGGGGTCTGCGGCTGGACACCCTGGGCGAACGCCGAGCTCAAGGCGAGGATCGAACACGTGAGAGCAAGAATGGATTTCGTAAAGCGCCGGTTGGACATGGGCACCCTACTCTCGTTAGACACCAGGAAAGGACAAACCCGTTGCCCACACGCGTCGTGTGGCAGCGAGACCTTCTAGGTTCCACACATTGTTGCTGAAAAGTGCCGCTCGGCGCAATCGCGCTCTGGATCGAAGCGAAGGCTGGGCCGCTCGGTCCGCTGGGCAGTCGACCCCTATTGGCCTACGTTCTCTGCTTAAACCGATCGAGGGCGGCAAACATCCCCACCGCCAGTGCCGCGTTGGCAATCGCCGAACCGAGCTCGTGGGCCCAACTCCACTGCACGGTAATGCCCACCAGTCCACTGGCGATCGTGAAGTAAACAATTTCGTGCACCACGCAAAAGAAAATCGTAACCAGAAAGCGCGATGCCATGTTATCCACATCAATTTTGACGCCCAGCGACGAGGCGCCATAGCCCACCACCGTGTTGGCAATCCCAAACACGCCAATGGGCAGCGACGGCGTGAGGGCATCCTGGAGAATGCCAATGGCGGCCCCGGTCAGCATGCCGGAAACCGGGTTGCGGCGCGCCACCCCAAAGAAAATCACCACCAGCAAGGGCAAATCAAAGATGGAGAAGAAATGCAAGCGCAGCGGGACGAATGCCTGGAGAAACACCGCGAGCAAAGGAATCAAGATCGCAGCCGGAGGGCTGAACCGGTAAACCTCAACTTGCTCGTTCGATGTGTAGGTAATAGGCACGCTATTGCGGGGGCTGCTCGCTTTGAGGCTGAGGTTGTGGTTCTCGGGGTTGCGCTTTGGGAGACTCGGCTTGGACCTCGGGCTGAGAAGCTGCCGGTCGAGAGTTGCCAGTGTTCGCGGGCGTGACCGGAGGCGGAGAGGGGGGAACGGGGACGGTCTTTTTCCGCGTCGGTTGCGGTTTATCCGCCGCCTCGCCGCCCAATGTTTCGGTGGGGCCGGCTTTCACTCTCGCCGGGGCAGCTGGCGGGGTCGACGTCTGCGAATTGGGTGCGGGCGCAATCTTCAACCCGCTCGTCGGAGGCGGTGGAGCATTCGGGTTGCTGTCCGCCGGCTGATCGGGAACCGAGGGCAGTCTCTGGGCAAGAATGTCCACCGCTCGAAGATGCTCACCGCTCGCCACGGCCGGCTCCTTGCGCTCCTCCTCGGTGATCACCAAGACCTCCTCCAAGCGGTTGAGATCCGCGGCAGGCCGGACGCGGATATTCAGAAACAGCTCTGGGCCAGGGGAAATCTTCGTTACCGTACCGACCGGCAAGCCCTTGGGAAAGATTCGGTCACCCCCACTGGTAACCACCTTTTCGCCGGCTTTCACGGCTTCGTCGGACATCACTTTTTCGAGCACAACCTCGCCCGTGGGGGTTCCGCGCAGCACGCCCTGCAAACGCGAGCTCGCGAGCAAGGCGCCCACCCCACTGGTCTGGTCATTAATCAGCAAGACGCCGGCAACGTGCTCCTGCACTCCCCGCAAGACCTTCCCCACCACGCCGTCGGCGGTGATCACCGCCTGGTCCGGCTTGACCCCGTCCCGGCTGCCCTTGTCAATGTAAATGGAATGCGACTGTTCACTACCGCTCGATCCGATGACCTGGGCAGCGAGCGTCTTGGTAATGTACTGCTCCTTAAAACCTAAGAGCGCTTGCAAACGGTGGGCCTGTTCGGCGTCTTCGCGCAGGCTGGCCCGCTCGATTTTCAGCTGTTCGATCGTCTGTTTGAGATCGCGGTTCTCCTGCCTCACCCCGCGCAGGTAAAAGTATCCCTGCCAGAGATTGCTGATTCCGTTCTGCACCCAGACAATCCCCCTCTCAAAGGGTGTCACCGCCTCGAGCGCCCAGATCCGAATCAGGCGGGTCGTGCTGTTTTCGCTCGACCGTTTGACTTGGATGGCGAGCCCCAGCACCTGCGCGAACAACAGGATCGCGAGGATCGTGAGGTTTCGGTAGCGGCTGATGAGGTTTTCCATGAACCGGGTTCCCAGTATCGGGTTCGGAGTTTCGTGACCCCTCGGAGCCCCATGGGCTACGCCGCCAAGCTTCCTGTCCGGAAGAAGAGCTCAAAACAGGAAAGCGCGAAACCCGATGTCTTATTCGATCGAAATCTTCCGCAGCAGTTTAAAATCGCTCAGCATCTTGCCGGTGCCGAGCACCACGCTGCATAGGGGGTCATCGGCGATCGAAACCGGCAGCCCGGTCTCTTCGCGAATCCGCTTATCCAGGTTCTTGAGCAGAGCACCTCCACCGGTCAGCACAATCCCGCGGTCGCTGATGTCGGCCGACAGCTCGGGAGGTGTCCGTTCGAGGGCCACGCGAATGGCGTTCATGATGGTCGACACACACTCACTCAAGGCCTCCCGAATTTCGCTGTCGTCTACCGTGATTGTTTTGGGCACACCTTCGATAAGATTGCGCCCCTTGATCTCCATCGTCAGAGGCTTCTCGAGCGGGTATGCCGACCCGATTTCAATCTTGATCTGTTCGGCCGTGCGCTCTCCCACCAGCAGGTTATATTTTCGCTTCAGGTAGTTCATGATGGCTTCGTCCATCTGATTGCCGGCCATGCGGACCGAACGAGAGTAAACGATGCCACTCAAAGAAATGACTGCGATATCGGTCGTTCCTCCGCCGATATCGACCACCATATTGCCGCTCGGCTCGGTGATCGGGAGCCCCGCGCCGATGGCGGCCACCATCGCCTGTTCCACCAGGTGGACTTCACTGGCCTTGGCCCGGTAAGCCGAGTCCATGACGGCCCGCTTTTCCACCTGCGTGATCTCCGAGGGCACGCCGATCACAATCCGTGGATGCACCAGCATCTTGCGGTTGTGCGCCTTCTGAATGAAGTAGTTCAGCATCTTCTCGGTTACTTTGAAGTCGGCGATGACGCCGTCTTTCATGGGCTTGATGGCGACGATATTGCCCGGAGTTCGGCCCAGCATCTCCTTGGCTTCCTTGCCGACGGCCTCGACTTCGCCGGTGTTCTTGTTGATGGCCACAATCGAGGGCTCGTTCACCACGATCCCTTTCCCCCGTGCATAAACCAGAGTGTTCGCCGTCCCGAGGTCGATCGCCAGATCGCTCGAGAATACGCTGAACAACGACCTCAGATTATGAGGGGTTCCGCTGGAATGAAAACCGTTCGATGACATAGGCAAAAGTGTCTCTCTTGTGAACTAGATCTTTGCGGTTGCATGCCCTTGGCGATTCAATCCCGAGCCTCTCATTGGCAGCTTCCTGGTGGCGTTCCACCCAAGTTTCCTGCCGGCAAGAGCCTCGATCCTCAGACTGCTGTCCCGCACTTACTGAATCACTACCTTCTTCTGCAAAGTATTCACACCACCTTTGGAGTTTTGGGCCGTGATGGTGATCACACTTTCTCCGGTCGCAAGGGGAGGGGTGAAATAGTGAAACCGGCCATCGTTTCCAACCATGGGCACCTCGGCGCCGTTCACCATGACCCGAGCTCCGGCCTCCGTCTTTCCGGTCATCTCGAGCACGTGGCCATGCTGGATAAACGGATCCAGCTCCAGGCTCAAGGTTTCCGTGTTCTTGCCCTTGGGAATGATGGTGAACCGATTCTTTTCGCTCTCGACCGATTCCTTGCCGGTCGAATCGAGCGATTGCACCTCCCAATAATATGCGCCCTCTTCGAGCCCGGAAACCAGTACGTCGGCAGTCTTGACCGTGCGATCCACGATGGTCGAGGAGAAGTACGGATTTTTCGAAATCCGCAGGCGATAACCCTTGGCGTTGGCCATGCGCGTCCAGGAAAACTCCACCGGCTTAGGATCGCCCCAGGCAAAGATCGGCGCCATGTTGGCCGGCGAAATCGGAGTGGGCGGGCCGATCTCCTTGAGTTTTTCCATGTGCGCCGACTGTTCATGGAAATGGACCTTCTCCCAATCTGCCAGCTGAATGGTTTCGCCATTGCGGGTAATCTGGCTAGCACCCTTTTTGACCAGGATTTCGTGCTCATCCGCTTTCGGGTCGTTGTGCACCATAGCGGCAGAATCGGGAGCCAGAGATGCAGTGGCCCCGGCCACGATCACCTGCGATTTTGAGCCCTGCGCGTAGGTGGCGGTGGACAAGTCCACGGTTCCGGTAGAGACGGCGACGGCCACGTTCGTCTGCTGCTGATCGTTGGCCGAGTTCTCCTCAATCACGATCAGGGAATCCTGTTTGACGGTGTAATTGGTGCCATCATTGAACACAATCTTCGCCATGCCTTCCGAACTGGTCTGGACCACATCGCCCTTTTCGAGCGGGATGCTGTAATCAGCCGTTGCCCAACTGCTCCCATTCGCTTTCCTCACCCGTACCGTGCCATCGAGCGCCGTGAAGTGTGCCTCCTGCAGGTTGATGGCTCCGGTTTTCGCCGGAGCAACTCCGCCAACCGCTTCAAGTAGCCGCCGTCCCATGCCGTCGGCGGCCTTGAGGCTGTTGTCGGTAAATTGGGGAAACGCCAGCCGAATCGCGAGGACAAACACCAGGACGCAAGCCAACACCCCCAGAGCCACGCTGCGGTAGGTGACTGTCTTCCACGCGATCTGGATACCAGGCTTGCGGTTCGCCGACACCAAGACCACCAAGAGCAATTCTCGTGACTGGGGTTAGCTCGAGAGTACCACAGGCCCAAGAGGCAACAAACCGGTAATCAACTGAGAACATTACCTTCGTGCTCAAACTTGTCATCGGCCCCAGGGGTTACGGAACACCGAATGCTCGTGCCGAAGAGCAACCTGAGCTGCGCTCGCTCGGCGGACGAAAATCGTCAGAGTCCCGGCCTCCGTGCGCGCGAACGCCGACAAGAAGACGGCCTGGCCGGAGCGGGCTACCCTGGGCTTTCGAGCAGTTTCTGCTGCCATTTTCGTCGCAATGGGGTATGCTTCCATTGGTTCGCTCCGGGCTCCAACCGCCGTAGCCATGAAGTCGGTAACACCAACCGTGGGCAGGAAATCATTAGGTTACCGAGCCGGGGCCGCTCTTCGGACCCTTGCTAGCTGGACCTGTTTCGTTCTGGCTGTCGCCCCATGGATCCGAGCGCAATCTGCGCCTTCCCCGACCACATCCGCGTCGACCGGCGCAGAAAAG
Source organism: Terriglobales bacterium (assembly GCA_035622455.1). Taxonomy (GTDB): domain Bacteria; phylum Acidobacteriota; class Terriglobia; order Terriglobales; family Acidobacteriaceae; genus JAFAGX01. The sequence continues at coordinate 4,360 of DASPVG010000079.1, read as the reverse complement.
ACCGCTCCCGAGGTGACCTCGCACGACGAGGCCACAACCTTCAAAGTGAATGTCCGGTTGGTGCTGGTTCGGGTGGTGGTGCGAGACGCGCAAGGGCGAGCTATCGGTAGCCTTCGCAAACAGGATTTTCAACTCTTCGATGATCGCAAGCCGCAGACGATTACCCAGTTTTCAGTCGAGCAGCCGGGAACCCAGGTAGCCAGAGAACAAAAAGCCTCGGAAGTCGAGGGCAGCCAGCAGCCCACCAGCAGCACGCCGCCGAATGTTCCCGAACGGTTTATCGCCTATCTGTTTGACGATATCCATTTAAGGACCGAAGATCTGATGTCGGTTCGGCAGGCCGCCGTACGTCAGTTGGGCTCGCTTCGCTCGACCGATCGGGCCGCAATCTTTACTACCTCCGGGCAAGGCGACCTCGACTTTACCGACGACCACGCCAAGCTTCATCAGGCTCTTCTCGACCTTCAGTCGCGCCCGATGACTGCCGCGATGACGCAGCAGTGCCCGTATATGAGCTATTACATGGCGGACCTGATCGTGAATAAGCACGATACGCAGGCTCTCGACGCTGCGACCCAGGACGCCCTCGCTTGTTCAGCAATGGCAGTTACGGGGAAAAACAGCGCGGCTTTGACTGCCCAGGCGTTGATTGCCGCGCAGCATATGGCCGCATCCTCCGCTCAGGATGCCCTGAACCGCGGCGACGCCGAGACGCGTCTTGTGCTTGGCTCGGTGAAGGCTGTCGTGCGCCGGATGTCTGCCATGCCGGGCCAACGAACCATCGTGCTGGCTTCGCCTGGCTTCCTCACGGTCGATCTCCAGCCTGAAGTCACCGAGATCATCGATCAGGCCTTGCGCGCGAACATCATTGTCAGCACCGTGGATGCTCGTGGACTTTACGTTCCTTCTGGCTTGGGGGACATCAGCCGGCAAAACGTGCCCAACCTCAGCGCTGCGCCTCAGGAAGCCATCTATGAAAACGATTCCGCCTCCGCCGGTGACGACGTGCTCAACGTGCTGGCACAATCAACCGGTGGCATTTACTTTCACAATAGCAATGATCTTGAGAGCGGCCTGAGGCAGGCGGCGGAAGCCCCCGCCTACTATTACGTTCTTGCGTTTTCCCCCCAGAACTTGAAATACGACGGGCGCTTTCACCGCTTGACCGTGAAGCTAACCAATCCTCAGAAGCTGACTCTCCAGGCCCGGGAAGGCTATTTTGCTCCCAGTCATGCACCCGATGCCGACGCGGAGGCGCATCAGGAGATCCAGGAGGCGCTCTTCTCCCAGGAGGAAATGCACGACCTTCCGGTTGAGCTGCACACACAATTCTTCAAGCCGACCGACGTCGACGCCAAGCTCGCCGTGCTCGTCCATGTCGACGTGCGACGGCTGCACTTCCGCAAGGCCGAGGGTCGAAACAACGACAACCTCACCATCGCCGCGGCCGTATTTGACCGGAACGGCAGCTTCATCACGGGAAACGAAAAGATCCTCGAAATGCATTTAAAGGACGAAACGCTCGAGCGCAAGCTCGAATCGGGAGTTACCCTGAAGACGAGCTTTGATGTGAAGCCGGGCAGCTATCTGGTGCGCCTCGTGGTCCGCGATACCGAAGGGCTGCTTTCGGCCGAGAATGGGGCGATTGAAATTCCGTAAGTTCTGAGGTGTTCCATGAAACGTTCCCGACGGATCCTTTGCCCGGTCCTTTTGTGCTTGGCCGCATGGTGGCTGGCTTGGCGCGTTTCTTCGGCGCCTGCGGTTCAGGCACAACAGCCAGAGGCGGCCGCGCTCAAGGCGGAGGCGCGGTTAGTATTGGTCGACACCGTAGTCACCGACAAACACGGCAACTACGTCCGCGACCTCACGCAGAATGATTTCAAGGTGTGGGAGGACAACAAAGAACAGACGATCAAGAGTTTTTCCTACGAAGCAGGCGCCGGTCCCTCGGCCAATGCCGAGAGGCATTACCTGGTTCTGTTCTTTGACGACTCCAGCATGGAGTTTGGCGACCAGGCCAAGGCGCGCGAGGCAGCGGCGAAATTCATCGACAACAATGTTGGTCCCAACCGAGTGATGGCAGTGATCGAGTTTGGCGGCACCCTGCGCATTACGCAGAATTTCACGGCGAATGCCGACCGGCTCAAGCAGGCCGTAGGCGGACCGAAATCCTCGTCGGTTGCTTCGAACCCGTCCCCTGCCGACAACACGGCCGGGTCGATTCCCGCCTCACAAAACGGCGTTCAGGTGGCCTCGCTCGGCACGATGCCTTCTTTAGGGAATGTGGAATCGAACTTCGGCGCCCGCACCGTCCTGCTTGCCTTGCGCCAACTGGCGAAAAACCTGGCCTCGGTGCCCGGGCGAAAAACTCTGGTGATGTTGACCTCCGGCTTTCCCCTGACCCCGGAGCTACAATCCGAGCTCACGGCCACGATTGACGCTTGCAACAAATCGAATGTGGCGGTTTATCCCATCGATGTTCGCGGTCTGTTTGTCCCAAGTCCTGCTTCCCACGAGCTGGCTCCGCGTCCCTTGCGCTCGACTCAACTTTTCGCCTATGCCGAACTGCTCAACCCTACCTATGCCGAGTTCGGAGTGGAAGACCTGGAACCGCAGCTCGTCTTCGTCCAGCACGGTGGCCCACCGAGTGGAGGCAGTAGCGGTGGCGGATCTCACAGTGGCTCGCCGGGCGGTTCGACGACTGGAAGCACAGGGAGTAGCGGCTCTAGCAGTGCGGGCGGCCATAGCGGGTCGCCGGGGGTTGGCTCAACCGGAGGCCACGGCAGTGCCGGCGCTCCTCCCGGTGTCACCAATTATTACAGTCAGACCTATCAGCCCCGCCAGATCATTCCTACCATCCCGGCGAGCGCCACCGAGAACCAGCAAGTGCTTTACGCCCTCGCCAATGGGACGGGCGCTTTCGTGATTCTCAACACCAATGACTTGCTCGGTGGCATGGAAAAGATCGCCAAAGAGCAGAACGAGTATTACCTCCTGGGATACACGCCCACCGACACCCCCGAGGGAAGCTGCCACGTGCTTCGCGTCAAAGTCGATCGCGGGGATACGGTCGTCCGTTCTCGCAGCGGATATTGCAACGTCAAGCCCGCTGACATGCTGGCCTCGAAGCCGATCGAGAAGCAGCTCGAGAGCCAGGCGAACGGTCGACAAGCGGGCACGATCACCGCCGCCATCCAAACTCCTTACTTCTACACTTCGGCCAATACCGCCCGCGTCAACCTGGCGATGGACATTCCCCCCAGCACCTTCAAATTTGAAAAAGTGAAGGGCAAACAGCACGCGACCCTCAACATTCTGGGCATCGCATACAAAGCCGACAACTCCGTAGCGGCACGCTTCAGTGATGCGGTGGATGTCGATCTAGAAGGTAAGAAAGAGATGCAGGAGTTCACCGAACAACCGTTCCACTACGAAAACCAGTTTGATGTGGCCTCCGGTCAATACAACTTGAAAGTTGCGTTCAACTCCGGAGGGGAAGCTTTCGGGAAGATTGAAACTACTCTGACCGTCGACCCCTATGATGGGACCCGGTTCGCCCTCAGTTCGATGGCGCTCAGCAAGGATCTGCGTCGGGCGGCTGATATGGCAACCGGCCTGGATGCGGCCTTGATGGAAGATCATACGCCCCTGGTTACCCACGGCATGCAGATCGTTCCAGCCGCCGATTATCGCTTCAAGAAGACCGATAATGCGGCCATTTACGCCGAAATCTACGCGCCCCTGCTTGCCAGTGCGAGCCCGCCCCAGGTGGGAATGGAAATGAAGGTCTTCGATCGGAAAACCGGGCAGGCTAAGTTCGATACCGGGATGATTGCCGCCGCCTCCTTCATCGAGAAAGGAAATCCGGTGGTTCCCGTGGGGCTCAAGCTGCCGGTGAACACGCTTGATCCCGGTTCCTATCGCGTCCAGCTTGAGGCGCTGGATTCGCTAGGCAACAAGTCCTCGCCGCGCACCGCCGATTTCGACGTCGAGTGATGACACTCGTCAGTACGAAGGAAGACAAATCGCATTGATGCTCTTCGTCCCCGTGGCCTTTCTGAACGGGTAAGTGATTCCCTTGAAGCCCCCTCGCCTCGGCTGTAGCATAGAGGGTTAAGGAAATCACTCCCAGCATTTTTGCAATCCTCCTAGGAGGCTTTATGGCTACTGACGTACTCACCGGTCCTACCATTCTCGGCACGGCGACGCGCGCCAAGGTTTATAAGAATTTCATCGCCGGCGAGTGGGTTGACGCTGCAAGCGGGGAGACCTTCGAAAACCGAAATCCGGCGGACAATCGTGACCTGGTCGGCATCTTCCAAAAATCCGGCAAAGCCGACGTGGATGCCGCCATCGACGC
>DASPVG010000078.1:0-25391 GCA_035622455.1 Terriglobales bacterium | reverse complement strand
CGCCCGAGAAACTGCTTCAAGCGGTGTGTCTCGAGCGCCCTAGTGCTATCCTCGTACCGCCAGGTGTGCGTGTAGTCGAGCACATGCCGCACGGTGATCTGTTCCGGTCTAGTGACATTCCGGTCGTCGAGGAATTCGACGAACTGGCGGAAAGAACGACGCAGTTTGCGGAGTGTGGTTGAGGTGATCTCAGGTTCCTTGAGTTCGATGATTTCGTGGAAACGTTCTCGGATAGTGCGTTCTCTAGTAGAAGCCATAGTTGTAGTAAACTACGGCTTCGTATTCCTTGCAAGTGACTGATAGATAAGTCTTTAGTAACAATTACGGCTTTCTCTATGAGCCGCATTTCGACACACATCTTGGATATTTCTCGCGGCCAGCCGGCAGCCGACGTGCCGGTGCGCTTGGAAACGCAAGCGTCCCCGGGGAGTTGGCGACTCCTGAACGCGGCGCGCACGGACCGGGACGGCCGCTGCGCACTGATGCTGCCTGGCGATGAATTGCCACCGGGTCTCTACCGCCTGGTGTTCGATACGGCGAGTTATTTCGGCAAACTGAAGATCGAAGGACGGTATCCGGTCGTCGAAATAACCTTCCAGGTACGCTCCGAGGAATCGCAGTTGCATATGCCGCTGCTGCTGAGCCCAAATGGGTATACGACTTATCGGGGGATCGGGTGAGTTCTTCCGTCCGGGAATGGTTGAACCTCAGCGTGCGATGGTTCCACGTGTTCGCCGGGATCATGTGGGTGGGCCAGACCTACTACTTCACGTGGCTCGACGGCCAATTTGGCAAGCGAGCGAATGCTGCTCGGAACCGAGAGCCCCCGGCGGTGTGGATGGTCCACAGCGGAGGCTTTTACACGGTCGAAAGGCAGAAATCGCTGGGCGTGAGCGCCGAGCGAGTGTCCTGGTTTCGCTGGGAAGCACTGATGACGTGGCTCGGTGGTATGGTCCTGCTGGTTCTCGTTTATTACCTCGGCAGCGGCCTCATTGATCCCGATGTGATGGACATTCCCAAGGCAGCGGGCATCGCCGTCGGCTTGGGGGCGCTGGCGGTGGGCTGGCTGATTTACGACCGAGCAGCCCTTTCTCCTCTGGGGGAGTCGCAGGCCGCATTCGCCCTCTTTGCTTTCGCCATGACGGCCGCGATTTCCTGGGGACTGATGCATGTGTTTAGCGGGCGGGCTGCCTACATCCATATGGGAGCGATCTTCGGGACGATCATGACTGCCAATGTCTGGCTCCGCATCCTGCCCGCGCAACGCAAGATGCTGGCAGCGGCCGTAGCCGGCGCGGAGTTTGACCCGGCACTCGGCGCGCAGGCCAAGCTGCGCTCGAAACACAACACGTTCTTGGCGGTTCCGGTTGTTTTTCTGATGCTGAGCAATCACTACCCGGTGGCCACCTACGGGAATCGGTATGGCTGGCAGGTGCTGGTCGTGCTCGTCGTCGTCGGCTGGATGGCGGCAAAACTGATTCGCGAAGCTTAGCTCCGGCTGAAACCACGAATATGTCCGCTGAGACTCAGAGTCAAGGACCGAAAACGGCTTCGATCGCACATCTCGCGCAGGAAGTAATCGCCCGATGCCGTCGACTGGCCTCCTTTTCCGAAGACTCGAACGGCACCCGGCGGACATTTTTATCGCCCCCCATGCACCGCGTTCATCAGGAGATCACGCGTTGGCTGGAACCGCTTGGAGCCCAAGTACGAATCGATGCGGCAGGGAACCTTCGGGGGTTGTATCCCGCGCTCGAAGCGTCCGGGCCACGATTACTGGTCGGCTCTCATCTCGACACGGTTCCGAACGCCGGGCCCTACGACGGCGTTCTTGGCGTCGTGCTGGCCGTCGCTCTCCTCGCAGGACTGGGTGGAAGAAAGCTTCCTTACGCCGTTGAGGTCGTCGGATTTTCCGATGAGGAGGGAGTCCGTTTTGGGACGCCCTTCATCGGCAGCCGCACGCTGGTGGGACGCCTCGATGAGGACTTGTTGGGCGTGGTCGACGTCGAAGGTGTGTCGGTGCGGAAGGCAATTGAGGAGTTTGGACTGAACCCGGCGGAGATCGGGCAGGCAGCGGTCGAAGATAACGTCCACGGGTACGTTGAGTTTCACATCGAGCAAGGGCCGGTACTCGAGAAGCTAGGACTACCGTTGGCGGTGGTTGACACCATCGCGGGTCAGAGTCGGATGGAAGTTACCTTTGTGGGGCGTGCCAATCACGCAGGAACCACGCCCATGGAGTTGCGCTCGGATGCGATCGCGGCTGCGGCGGAGTGGATTAACGCGGTCGAAGGCATTGGGCAAGCGGTTCCCGGGTTGGTGGCAACCGTGGGCTCGGTTCGGGCCGAACCGGGTGTGGCCAATGTAATCGCTGGGAAAACGAGCCTGAGTCTGGATGTGCGTCACGCTGCCGACGAGGTTCGGTTGCGTGCGATTCAGAATTGTACCGATCAGGCAGAGCAGATTGCCTTGCGCCGCAAGCTTTCGGCACACTGGAAGACTCGGCTGAACCAGCCGGCGGTGGCCATGGATCCATTTCTCAGCCGTCAGATCGAAGAGGCGATCGGAAGGACAGGTTCGAAGCCGCATCGCATGGTCAGTGGTGCCGGCCATGATGCCATGGTTCTAGCCGAAAAGATCCCGGTGGCCATGATTTTTCTGCGAACTCCAGGCGGGATTAGTCACGCCCCGGAGGAGTCGGTCGCGGTTGAGGACATCGCGAAGGCGATCGAGTGCGGGCTGTACTTGCTCGACCAATTGGCGTTGTCGACTATCTTTCAGGCGAGGATGCCCGGTGCATAATCTCGGACAAACGCGAAGCTCCCATCATCACAACCATCTGCTTTCGACGCCAGAAACCTTTGTGCGGACCCTGCTTCCCGGCATGAAGGGATGCACCGCGGTGGTGCACGCCGCACCCGCCCTCGGCGCGGCGTTCACCGAGTACACGGCCGAATTCCAGGCGGGTGGGGAACTGGGGAGCACCGCGGCCCAACGCTTCGCTTACGTGATCGAGGGCACGGTCACTCTGGAACTGGATGGAAAGCGAAGCGAACTGGGTGCGCGCGGCTATGCCTACCTTCCCCAGGGCGTCTGGCATCGAGTGACGGCCGCGAGAAATGCCCGCCTGGCGGTGATCGAAAAGGCTTACCAGCCGTTAAAGTCGGCCAAACCGCCTTGGCCGATCGTTTCGAGCGAAGATCAAATTCGATCGCATGCGCTCAACGACGATTGCGATTTGCAGGTGAAGTGCCTGCTGCCCGATGAGACGAGCTTTGATTTCGCCGTAAACACCATGGTGTATCAGCCGGGCGCCGCATTAAGCGCGGTAGAAATCCATGTCATGGAACATGGACTCATCATGCTCGAGGGGGGAGGGATCTATCGCCTGGGCGACCGCTGGTATCCTGTGACCGCTGGCGACTTCATCTGGATGGCACCCTGGTGCCCGCAATGGTTCGGCGCGATTGGAAAAGCACCCGCGAAGTATCTCATCTACAAAAACTGGAACCGGCATCCCCTGCCCGCTACTGAACCATGAAGCTCGCCATCGATCAGCGACGCCTGCTTTCCGAGATCGAAGAGCTGGCGGCGCTGTCGGACGCCGAAGCCCCGGCAGTGACCCGCATTGTATTTACCCCTACCGACATGAAGGCGCGGGCATGGATGAAGGCGCGTTGCCAGGACGCCGGATTGGTGGTGCGGCAGGACGCAATTGGCAACGGTTTTGCTCGCTGGACTGGCTCCGATCCGTCAGCGCCGGTGGTCGGAACGGGATCGCACATCGACGCGATTCCGAACGCGGGAAAGTACGATGGGGTGGTGGGGGTGCTGGGTGGGCTTGAGGCGATTCGAGCTCTGCGGCAGGCTGGATTTCGTCCGAAGCACTCGATTGAGTTGTTGGTCTTTACCTCGGAAGAACCCACGCGTTTTGGAATCGGCTGTCTGGGCAGCCGGCTGCTGTCGGGCACTCTAACCGCCGATGCTGCCAGAACCATGAGGGATGACTCCGGCGCTTCGCTCGAAGATGTCCGTCGGCAGGCCGGAATGGCTGGGGAGTTGAGAGAGGTTCAGCTGCCTGGCGGTTATTACAAAGCGTTCGTGGAGTTGCATATTGAGCAGGGCCCGGTGCTCGAACGCGAACGGGTGCCGCTGGGAGTGGTTGAAAAGATTGCGGCTCCGGCAAGTTTGCGCATGATCGTCGAGGGAGCCGGCGGACACGCCGGTGCCGTGCTGATGCCGGATCGGCGGGACGCGCTGTGCGCGGCGGCGGAGTTGATCCTGGCGATCGAAACTGCGGCGCAAATGAGCGGCGCAATCGACAGCGTGGCGACGGTTGGAATCTGCGACGTCTTTCCGGGAGCGATCAACAGCATCCCCGCACGGGTGCGCCTCGGCGTGGACATTCGGGATACGAGCCTTTCGCGGCGCGACGGGGTGATGCGGGCGGTGGAGGAGGCCGCTCGCGGGATAGCAGGGAAGCGGCACGTGGCCATACATAGCGAACTGCTGAACGCCGACGCCCCTGCTGATTGCGGTCCTGGGATCATCCGAGCCCTCGGCGAAGCATGCAAGAAGCACCAGTTCCGTTTTCTTCCCATGACAAGTCGTGCCTACCATGACTCGCTTTTTATCTCACGCATCGCGCCGGTTGCGATGTTGTTCATTCCTTGCCGCAACGGCTACAGCCATCGGCCCGACGAATATGCATCCCCAGAAGACATCGCCCGAGGCACGCTGGTTCTGGCGGAAACCCTGGCCACCCTGGCTGCGTAACCCGCAGGGATCTCTATTGCGCGCGGTTCCCGGGTTACCTACCTTTGCCCGGTACCAACCCCAGGACAACGGGGCGCCAGGGGGCCCCGTTGTTGGCCGAGCCACGCTTGAGGCGCTTCGCCCAGACCTCCATCAGCGATAACATTCGTTCTGCTCGGTGTCACGATTCCAGCGGACTACGCCACCCGTCACTGCACAGTTCGTGTTGGAGACAGAATTCCACGTCTTCTGCATGTTCTGTTGGGTGTGCGCGGCATTGCTCAAAGACTGCTGCTGGACGCCCTGAATGGCGTTACTCAGGGACTCGGGTGTGGCCAACCCACGGCACGCACCGGGGTGATGAATACAGAGGTTATACATTTGCTGTACCTGTTGACGGCCCACTTGGTCGAGGTGGGTCATCCAAGCATACGGATTGAAACCAGTTGAGGGCATGAGCGCCTGTGGGGGTAGTTGCCCTTTCGGCATTGGCGCCTTCGGCATTTGGACCTTAGGCATTTGCAGCTTGCTTTGCGCCACAGCCCCACTTGCGACGAACGTGACCATCGCCACGCTCAGAAGCAGCGACCCTAAGATGCTCGATGTTCGATTGCCTGTCATCACATGATTCTCCTTTCGAAGTCCGGTTCGGAATTTTGAGATTGCCTTATTGCCTCTCATCTCAATACGCGCAGACTTCGCGCGGCAGGGATCAATCGATTGGAACTTTTCTCTCTCTCTCAAGCAGCGGGCGACCTGTCTCAAGCTCTCGACGAATTAGGCGCTTTCGGTGGGGTCCGAAGCCTGCCCGATCAGTGCCACGTGATGAAGCTACTGGGATCTCCAAGTCGTTGACTTTCGATTTCTTAGGAGATATCGTATCCACCGACTCGGCTGGAACTTAGCCCAGACGGAGCCTACCTTGTCGGCATCATCCAACCAGGTCACAGAGCTACTCGCCGACTGGAGTCGAGGAGACGTCAAAGCGCGGGAAGCGCTGATTCCCCTTGTATACGATGAGCTTCGGCGTCTGGCGAACTCCTATCTGCGACAGGAACGCAACGATCACACACTGCAGCCTACGGCTTTGGTCCACGAAGCCTACCTGCGTCTGATCGCGCAGAGGGATATCGAATGGAAGGACAAGGGTCATTTCTTTGCGATTACAGCGCAACTGATGCGACGCATCCTGGTGGACCATGCGCGCAGTCATTTGGCGGAAAAGCGCGGCCGTGGGGTGACGAAGGTTCCCCTGGATGATGCGTTTGTCATCGCGCGGGAGGTGCCCGGCAAGATGCTGGTTTTGGACGAAAGCCTCGGCTGCCTCGCCCGGGTCGATCCCCGACAGGCACAGATCGTCGAGCTGCGGGTCTTTGCCGGCTTGAGCGTCGAGGAAGCTGCGGAGTTTCTGGGAATCTCCCTGGCCACGGTAAAACGGGATTGGAGAATGGCGAAAGCGTGGCTCTCCCATGAGATCGAAAAGAGCAGAGACTTGTGAACCCGGAAAAGTGGGAGCAGATGAAGCAGCTCTTTGCATCCGCTCTCGATCTTGAACCCAAAGCACGCCGTGAATTTCTCCGGAATGCCTGCCGTGGCAATGACTCCCTGTTTCAAGAAGTGGAAGCTTTGATCGCCGCCCACGAATCCGATTCCACCGCATCGAACGGCCAGGCTACCCCGATCAGAACGCCCATCACGAGATGGGACGGACGGAGGATCGGCCCCTATCGCATTCTGCACCGCATTGGGTCGGGCGGCATGGGCGACGTTTATCTTGCGGTGCGCGCCGATGACACCTTCAATAAGCGGGTCGCGATCAAGCTGGTGCAAGCCGGCATTGACACCCAAGAGATTCTCGATCGTTTCCGCCACGAGAGAAGAATATTGGCGGCGCTTGACCACCCCAACATTGCCAGGTTGCTCGATGGCGGCACCACCGACGACGGCTTGCCCTATTTCGTAATGGATTTTGTTGAGGGTACGCCGATCGACGAATACTCGAATAACCGACGGTTGTCGATCTCCGAACGAATCGCTCTTTTCCGCCAGGTCTGCCTGGCGGTCCATTACGTTCATCAGAACCTGGTGGTTCATCGTGATTTGAAGCCGAGTAACATCCTGGTGACTGCCGATGGCATGCCGAAACTTCTGGATTTCGGCATTGCCAAGCTGCTGAAACCCGAGTTCCTCAGCCATCCTCTCGATGCAACCCGGATGGAATTTCGGCTCATGACCCCCTGGTATGCGAGCCCCGAGCAAATCCGCGGGGAGGCAGTCACCACGGCCAGTGACGTCTACTCCTTGGGCGTAATTCTTTACGAATTGCTGACCTCACGGCGGCCATACCGGCCGAAAACCGATGCCTTCGAGGAGATTCTGCGAGCCGTTTCCGAACAGGAGCCAGAACGGCCCAGCGCCGCCATTGGCCGCCCCAAGCCACTCGCAAGCGGCAGCGAGTCGGCCCCAACCTTGTCCTCGGCCGCGATCGCGGAACAGCGGTCCACGGTCGTCGATAAACTCAAGCGCCAGCTCAGCGGCGATCTTGACATGATCGTCATGAAGGCGTTGCGCAAGGAGCCGCAGCGTCGGTACCCCTCGGCCGAGCAGCTTTCCGAGGATCTCCGCCGCCAGTCCGAAGGGTTGCCGGTCACGGCCCAGCGCGACAGCACCCGCTACCGCGCGGGAAAGTTCGTTCGCCGGCATAAGGCGGGGGTCGCGGCAGCGGGGCTGGTGCTGGTTTTCTTGGTGGCCGGAGTTCTGGCCACCACCTGGCAGGCACGGGTGGCGCGATCGGAGCGAGCTGAGGCGGAACGTCAGTTCAACGATGTGCGCAAGCTCACCACTTCATTCCTTTTTGAATTTGACACTGCCATCCAGAATCTTCCCGGCTCAACCCCGGCTCGGCAATTGTTGGTCGAACGAGCGCTCGAATATCTCAATAAGTTGGCGCAGCAGGCCCGGTCCGATCCCGGATTGCAGCGCGAATTAGCGGAAGCGTACCTGAAAGTAGGCGATGTTCAAGGCAATCCTTACGAGGCGAATCTTGGCGATACGCAAGGGGCGGTGGAGAGCTATCAGAAAGCGCTTGCCATCAGCCAAGCCCTGACCCGGGCCCATCCGGAGGACAGAATATCGAGCGAGTATCTGGCGCGGAGCTACCAGTCGCTCGGCGAAGTCCTACCGACGCTGGGAAAACCAACGGAGGCCTTCGCAGATCTTCGCCAGGCCACAGAAATTCTCGCCTCGCTGGCGAATGCCCGCCCGGCCGACCAAGAACTGCGGTTCCGCTTGGCGAACTCCTATCAGGTGCTCGGAGACCTCCAGGGTCACAGCGGAATTCCCAATCTGGGTGACCAGGCCGGATCCCTGGCCAGCTATCGAAAAGCTCTGGACCTGTATCGGTCGATCCTGATCACGGACGCAAAAAATGTACGCGCCCGACGCGGCGCCGCTATCGTCGAAATTCGAATCGGTGATCTCGAGCAAGGCAGCGACCTCAAGAGCGCCATGAAGCATTACCAGAGTTCACTTGCCACATTCGAAGAACTGTCTGCCGCCGATCCAAACCATGCGGAGGACCAGCGAAGGTTAGGACTGGCTTATCAAAAAGTTGGGGCGATCGAGGAATCTCTCGGCAACAACCGCGCGGCGCTCGAGAATTATCAGAAAGTATCGGCTTTAACTGAAGCGCGCATGCGCACGGACCCGAACAACGCCCAGGCCAAGATGAGTTACGTGGTCTCGCATCGCTATGTCGGGGACCTGCTCTACAAGATGAACGATCGAGCCGGAGCCATCGCCAACTATCGTCAGTCACTCGAGATGCTCGAGCGGCTTTCCGCCTCGGAACCGAACAATGTACTTACGAAAGGTCGATTATCGGAGATGCTCATTGTTTTGGGCCAAGCCTTGGCGGAGACAGGAAAGCCGACGGAGGCGCATGAAATGACCTCTCGCGGTCTGAGCATCGCGAAGGAACTGGCAGCCCGGGAGGACGCAACGCCGGAAGAACTGTTCGATTATGCCCAAGGTTTCCTAGGTTGCGAGCCAGCCGGACTTCGCCAACCGCAGACCGCTGTCGAATACGCTAAGAGAGCGCTCGAGAAGTCAGGGGGGAGCGACAGCGATTACCTCGATCTTTTGGCGCGAGCCTATTTTGAAGCAGGAGATTTCGATCGCGCGGTGGAGAATGAGGAGAAGGCGCTGCATTCCCTCCCACCCACCGCAGCGAGCCAGGCCACCACCGCCAAGCAGCGGAGTCTTGAAGCTCGATTGTCGAAGTTTAGGTTGGCACGGAAGCACAACTAACGGTGCGTGCGCCTCAAATTGGAGCCGCCTTTCCACGGTGACCTGCAGTGATTCGAAACGCCGTAGCAAGAGTTCGCAGGCTCAGCCGAGCCCCAGTCTGGCTTCTACTTCTAACCCTCGTCGTGTCTCACATCTCTGCGTGACCGGGAAGATAACGGATTACAAAGGCGCCCGATCGCCTCTGAGCCTTCGCAGACCAAGGTTCAGTGATGGTTGCTGCCAGGGGCAGGGAGAAGCAACTCCTGATAATTCATGGGGGAGAGCCTCGAAGTGGCGCGCAGATCACCTCGCAGACACAGCAATGAGCCGCCTGGGCAGAGCGTTCATCAGCGCTCACCACACTAGCTTTCAGATCGTCGCGGCTTCGATGAGTGAGGTCCCGGGACCTTTCGCCGGAAACGGGCCAGCAGCGAATCGCCCGTTCATCTTGGGGACAAGGTTACCGGGCGGTTGCTGCCTGATTGTCATGCCAATTTCACAGAAATGTAATTTCTTTTTTACATTTCCTTACAGTTCCGAAATCAGGGGTGCACATAGGTTGCACTGGCCGGAGCCGGCGGAGTGTAATCACGACCGTAGAGATTCTTATGCTCCTGCGGCAGGTTCGAAGCGGGCACTCGCAGGAGTCCCAGGGTCGAAGTGCTGTCCGATATGGTCACATCCCTGGTCAGCGCATTCAAGGTATCCGGTAAACCTCCTTCGTACCACACCCGCAGGATATAGCGGCCTGGAGTTACGTCGTCGAACAGCACCTGTCCGTGATGGTCCGAAGTGCCATAGTAGGGAGTATTCATAACCAGGACGACGGCGCTCATCTCGGCGTGAATATTGCAGAAAATATAGGAAATACCCGGCTTGTCAAAGACCACGTTCCGGGTGCTGCCTGCCTCATAGAGACCGAGATCGAAACGCTTGCCTTCAAATAACGAGAAGACATTGTGAAAGAAGGGGTCGCGATTGGGAAACTCCACGGTGGTGCCCACCGGCACCACCAGAAGATGTGGTTCGAAACTCTTATTTCTCTGCACCAGTCGCGGCCGCGAGGACGGCTTGGCTGGCCGAGGTGGCGGAAGCCGCGCGCCCTCCGTCGGCGTGAGCCATAGCACGACGTTGCTTGAATCCTGCGCCTTTTTCTTATCGTTCATCACCCTGACCGTTGCCGTGAGCCTGGTTTGCTGAGCATCAGCCAGCCCGGAACACAGTATGGCGATCGGCATCAAGAGACGGAAGGCTCGTAGCATGGTCATCAGAACAGCACTCCCATCACCAGATTCACCTGCTGACCCGAGTTGTTGATGTTAGCGAGTTGGAAGGATTGCAGGTGCCGGTACTCGGTCGAAAACAGCAAGTTGGAGCGTGGCCGGTAAACGAAGTTTACCAGGCCGGCGCGGTTCTGAACCAACAAAGGTCCAACGTACTGCTCGCTTCCGGCGGAGGCGCGCACTTCCGCCGCCGTGGGACTATCGATGCCAAAGGCGGCGTTGAACTCCAGCTTGCTGGTGGCCCGAAACTTGAGTTGCGACCAGCCTCCCCTGGAGTCGAGCGCCTGAATCGGCGTGGTAGCTTCGTCCGGTTCCCCCAGAAACAACACGCTCCGGCTGATTCCTCCCCCAATTCCGCCTACCGCCCGTCCCCGATAGAACTCCCCGGAAAGATCGAGCCTTGGCGCGAGGGGGATTTCCCAATCCGCCATGCCCGCCCAGCCGTCCGCGTGATGATGAAAAGTCCAATCCTGGCGGCCATAGTAGCCAGCTGTTCCCACCGTCAGAGACCGACCGAGAAGGGGTTTCGTCCACGCGGTGCGAACGCCGTAGGACGGCTGACCTGAACTTTCTCCCGGACCGGGCGAGCGAAAATATGGATTGGGGGGAAATTCGCCCGTCAGATTGTCGAGAATGCCCGCCTGTACCGCAATATTCTGGCCGTCCGATACATTGAATCGGTGCTCCGCGCGGACTTGCGGAGTCCATGCCCACAAGTTGCCCGCATAATTGAAGGCAGGAACCGCCAAGCTGGCAAAGGAAGTGGGCGAGAGCGGAGAAACAAAAAGGTTATCCTGTCCCACCACGACCGAGGTGCTGGCCCAATCGAGTCGCATGCTGGCAATCTGCAACCGGAAAATGCCTGAATTGACACCATTCCAGGTGTTGGGGAATCCACCGGCAAAGTCGGCCTGCACCTCGGCCGAGGTTCTGGCACCGGCAAGGGTGGGTCCAAAGACCTCAACGCCGATCTCCGATTGCCGCAAGGTTGCACCAAAATTTCCGTTTCCCTGGTTCGGTCCGAGCACCAGGCTTGGGATGTCCTGGTTGTCGGTCGTCCCGCGGTTGCTGAACAGATTCATCAAGGCGATGCCCGACAGCCGCACGCGATACTTCGACGCGCTTTCCACCTTGGTCTGGTACTGATCCTCGAGCTTGCTGTTCAGCAGCTGGGTAGTTTCCTCGAGGGTGGCAACCCGTTGCTCGAGCGGCGTCCCTGATGCGGCCTGCGGAGCGCCTTCGGTTCCCGCCAGGCCCGGGCCGGACGGCGTGGGATAGGATTTTGCTTCGACGGCAGCTTCGCCCGGCTGTCCTCGTAGATCCTGCAACTCACGCCGCAATTCGGCCGTTTCCTGACGGTACTGTGCCGCCTCTGCGCGCATTTCTGCCACGGCCGCGCGCAGCTCGCCGACTTGCCGCTGGAGTTCGCGAACCGCAACGGTTACAGCTTCGTCGGAGGAGGAAGCCCCCGTCGCGCCCGTCGTCTGGGCCCACACACACAGACTACTGGCTACCACGAGTAGTCCTCCGTTCAGCGCTCTTTTCCCAAAGCCTGCGGACAAGAGATTCCTCTGCTTCACAAGCGCCTCCTGAAGAAGACTATTGGAGTTAACAAGTGATCCCACTCGAAACCATACTCAGAGGTGAAGCCGGCGGCAACCCTCGCGGGAGGGATCTCCCTGCGAGTACTGGCCGTCAGCCTATTCCACCGCATTCTTGTGGGTCCGGGCGAACGGCGGTGACTCGCGCTTTGCTGCCTGGCGATCTTCCCTCACGGCGGCTGCGGAAAGCGGAAGGGTGAGCCGGAAAACTGTCCCCAGCTCCGACGTCTTCTCCACCACAATCTCGCCGCCATGGTCCTGAACAATTTTCTGCACGATGGTCAGACCCAGCCCGGTGCCGTTTTCCTTGCCCAGGCTCACGAAAGGATCGAAAAGCTGGCCGCGAATCGATTCCGGAATGCCGCGGCCATTATCCGCAACCCGAATTTCGATGCCGTCGGCGGTATGCATCAAGCTGATCGTGATGCGCCCATTCTCACCGGATGCCGCTTCACAGGCGTTCAGCAGCAGGTTGTAAAGCGCACGCTCCAGCTTTTTCGAATCAAACCAACCGCTCGAATCCCCCTCCTCGCGGATGCTGATCGAGACCGGTTGATACCGGGGATGAGTGCGGATGGCCTGCACCACGCGTTCTACCAACGCTCTGAGGTTTCCGTGCGTCAGCCGGAGCGATTCCCGGGTGCGCGAGAATTCGAGCAGCGAGTCGATCAGGTCCGTCATCTGGTTGACGGCGATGCGAACCTCCTGATAGAGCTCCTCCCGCTGCTCGGAAGAGAGGCGGCTTTCGAGCAAGAACTCGGCATTCGCCACGATGGCTGCGAGCGAGTGTCGCAGGTCATGGGAAATCGAGCTGGCCATGCGTCCGATGGTCGCCAGGCGTTCGGCTTCGAGCAATTCCAACTGGGTCTTGAGCAGGCTGGCGCGCATTCGGTTGAACGCGCCCGTGACCTCTGCGGCCTCGTCGCTCCCACGCTCGTCGAGGGCATACTGAAAGTCGCCATTTTCCAAGGCGCGCACCCCGGCAACCAGGTTTCCCAAGGGTCGCGTAAAGGTGTGCGAGATGACAAACACCAATGCGCTTCCGATGACAACCGCAACCAGGCCCAAGGCGAGCAACAAGCGATTCAGGCTGTCGAGGAAAGCGGTGGCCTGATCGTAGGACTTAAGTACGCTCAAACGCACCATCGGCGCTTTCCCCGGCGTCAGATCAACCGAAGTGCCGAGAAAATGTTCGTCACCCAGTTGCACTTCTTCCGGGCCAGTCACGTCAGAACTGGATTGAACGAACAAATGTCGTGTCAACTCCGCCTCGTGCGCCGGGCTCAGCGTGCTCTTGACCAGCAGGTCTCCGTAAAAGAAAGCCACTTGGCTGGCGGCGATACGGCTAACTTGGGCCGCGATCGCCTGATCGATCTCGTAACCGAGAACGAGAAGGCCCAACAGCCGGCCCTCCGACGCCGAACCGAAATAGACTGGCTCAATGAAGACCTCGTAGAGGTGTTGAGCACCAAACCACCATTGCGAGGTGCCGGCTTGAAGGAAAGGATCGCCGAGCGCCTTTTGTGCCATTTCGCGGGAAAAGCCGGGACGGGTGGGGTGGAAAGCGACCACCCGGCCGGATCGGTCTACCAGCACGAACAGGTCACTGCCGGCCAATCGCCACAAGGGTGTCGATCCGTCCTGGATGGTAGCTTCATCGGGCGCCCACATCAGCGAGCGCAGCTGCGGCTCGTAAGCAAGCAGCTCCGCGGAACGGGTGAGGGTAAGCTCACGCAACTGCTGGAAGTTCTGAAACGTGCTGATCGAATTGCGCAGGTCGGCGACGATCCCGCTCTTGACCTGGGATTGAACGCTGCGGCGCACCAGCAGGAGGCTGGTGACGGTGAGGCTGGCCGAAATCAACAGCATGGAGAGCAGAAACTTGGTGCGCAGACGAAGTTTCATTCGCTTCCGCTCCCCTCCGGCCGGGATGGCTTCGACTGTACCGGGCGCGGCCTCGAGTCATCGCACAAACTTGTAACCCACGCCATGGACCGTGCGGAAATGTTTGGGGTTAGGGGGATCTTTCTCCAACTTCTGCCGCAGTTTCAGAATGTGGTTGTCGACCGTGCGGGTTGTGGGGTAGTGCTGGTATCCCCAGACCTCGTTGAGCAGCTCATCGCGGGTGATCACGCGATCTGCGTTCTGCACCAGGAATTTCAAGGTCTTGAATTCCTGTGCCGTCAGCCCCACTGGCTCGCGATCGCGCGTAACCTCCATCTTGGTGAAGTCGACCGAAATGCCGTCGAACGAGACCAGCTCATCTCGGCGCAGATTGCGTCGCAAGGCCGCCCGGACCCGGGCCAGTAATTCCCGCGGGCTGAACGGCTTGGTGACGTAGTCATCGGCGCCCAGCTCGAGCAGCAACACCTTATCGGAAACATCGCTGGCGGCGCTAAGGACGATCACCGGAATGGAGGGAGCTTGCTGTTTGATCTCGCGGCAAACGTCGCGACCTGACAGCAATGGCAGGCGCAGATCGAGCACGACGGCCGAGGGCGTAGCCCTACGAAAAGCCTCCAGTGCCGACTTTCCGTCTCCCGTGATTTCGATCTCGAACCCTTCGGTCTGGAAGAGGTGCTTCAGGGCCTTCTGCACCGCATGATCATCTTCCACCACCAGAATTCTCTCCGGGGTGCTCAAACTTTGCGGGAGGGGGGCAAGCTCCTTCGAAGCCGTGCCTGAAGCACGCTGAAAACCCGCTTCGCGGTTAGTTTCTACGCGCATCGCGATGATTCCTTTTGAGAACAATGGCTTACATCTTGCCTAGCTTACTATTTTGCGATGACTTCGACATAAGCAGTTTTCATCTGTTGACAATGTTTTTACAATCCCTCGACAGTTTCGCCACTTTGACCTCGGCTCGGGCCCCAGGGTTCAACCCCTGCCGGCGGGTGATGGTGAAAAACATTGCAGCCTGGCTCGCTTTTGCCTGGGGGAAGACGCGGGGAACCACCGCTTCGGCGTAGCCCGTTCGGTCCGAACGAGGCTTTTACGGCCGGATCCGCCTGCGGGCGGCGAAGTTGGCCAAGCGATTGGCTTCGGTATTGTGTTCCCGGCTGACGTGAGAAATGGAAAACTTCAGACAGCGGGCCAGCTTGCGGCAGGTCCAATTGAGCGAATAGAGGCGCGGGCTGCGACAGGCGTAAACGCCGGTCATCTGTTTGACCACCACTTCCGAATCGGAATAGACGTGCAGCTCCCGAGCCTCGAGCAGCACGGCACACTGCAGGGCTTCGAGAAGAGCGGTATATTCGGCGACGTTGTTGTCTTGCCAGCCGATCCACTTGGCGATCCGGAGAGTTTGGTCGCTGGCACCATCGATGATCACCCCAATGCCGGATGGCCCCGGATTTCCCAGAGAGCCACCATCGATGTAGGCCACGAGAGCTGACATTCCAAAACTAACTCAGTTGCACCCAAGATGCTTGACTTGTTCTCCGCCGTCAAGAGCCTACGATGATTCTCCTGTGAATTCCCGCGAGCGATTATTTCTGTGCAAGAGGTTGTGGAAAAACTGCGCAAGGCGGCTGTTTCCTCGCTAACTGCGCAGGTCTCAGAGAATTGTTATGCACAGAATTCACAGCCGATCTTTCTGGTCTGCACCAAAAAGCGGCGTTGACATTTTCAGTGCGAGCATTTACTTTGGCGCGCGTCGACGGTCGAAAGGTCTGGCTCAAAAAACACTGACCAGTCCGAAGTAGGCTGAGTGATCCGTTTGCAGGGGCAACTCGGCAAACGACCTGACCCGAAAAAGCCGGCTGCTCTGCGAGGATGCAGCTGGGGTCAGGAGCTGCGAAAGCAGTGATTACATCAAGGGCCGTGATGGTGCATGACTCCACGCTGTTGACTCCCTCGCAGGAGCTGGCGGCTAGAGCATAACCAAGATCACGGCCTTTTCCTTTTCCCGGGTTACCTAAGTTCCTTGCCCAAAGCCCGGATTGCTCCTCGGCCTCAACCATTCCCAATGCCGAGGCGGCACTTGCGCGAGAGAAACCGGTTTTTTGACAGGATTTCGCTTCAGAAAATCAGCTTTCCGCCGAGCCCCTAAACGCGGCGAAGCTCGCCCTCGACGAAAGCCCTTCACAAACCTCGTGGATCGTCATTGGCACGAACGGGTGATGTGTTTTCCACCATAACTTTGGGGAACTAATTCGCCGCCCAACGTAACCTTGCGCCGAAATTTTCGTTTCCATAGGATCGGGTTCGAGGATGGCACCCGGGGACGCGGTGCGCATTACATTTGCCAATACATTGAGGAGGAAAGTTTCTATGAAGTTTTTGAAATTCAGCCTGTTTATTGCTCTGCTTGCCGCGGCGTGTCTTCCTGCTGCCGCTCAAACACAGCAATTGCGGTTGAACATTCCGTTCGATTTCATTGTCAAGGGGCAGACTCTGCCGGCCGGACAATACATTGCCAAGCGGATGGGGAACATCGACGACAGCGTGTGGACCCTTCAAAGCGACCAAGGTTCGGCTATGTTTCTGACGAACCCGGTCGAATCGCCCAACGTGGCACACAACCCCAGCCTGATTTTCCTGCAGACAGGGACGCAGTACTCCTTAGTCCAAATCTGGGGCGGCCCACATTTCGGTCGGGAATTGATGCTTTCGAACGTGAAACAAACGGTTGTAGCGCAAGGTGCCAAGTACGTTGAGATCGGCGCCGAGTAATCCTACGCAAAGTAAACAGAGAGGGCCTGCCGGCCACGGCGGGTCCTTTCCTTTGAGTTACACGGTCTTTCGAGGAGCAGAGCGGAGGAGAGATTCATGAAATTGGCGAGATTTGTCTCATGCGCTGTCCTGGCTCTACTTCTAATGACGCCACTCGGCGCCCAGACCCGCGGACAAGCCCCACAGCTCACGGCGGAGGTTCCATTTGACTTTATGGTCAAGCGGGTCATGTTTCCTGCGGGAAACTACGTGATCACGCTGGCGGGAGATGGAAACGTCTACCTGCGAGCCAGTCACGGGCAAGAGTCGCTGGGCGTTGCCGCTGATCCGATCCAAGGGGTATCGCATTCCCGCGCGGCTCGGCTGATCTTTGCCGAAGAGAACCGACACTATTACCTGCGCGAACTCTGGATGAATTCGACGATGGGGAGAGAGGTCCCGGGCCCGCCCATGGTCGAACTGCGCACGGTTCGCGCCTCACGCCTAGAGGTACGAGCCAGCTGCACGACCTGTCAGTGACGCCGAACCTCACTCCGCGCTTGTCCGACGAGCCAACCGCAGCTATGCTCGAAATCGAGTTCCGGTCGTAACCTTCGGTCATCTTTGACGCTCTGACTCATGTGATAGATTTTTTGTATGTCCATTCGGCTGTTGCTTGCCTCGAACTACGCCATGGTCCGCGAAGGGATACGTCTTTTGCTTGGGCCTGCCCGGGAGGTCAAGTTGGTTGGCCAGGCGGAATGTCTGGCGGAGGCTCCGCAGAAGTTCCGTGAGCTAAGACCCGACGTTGTCTTGCTGGATGTCCCGGTGGAGGGTAGCTCAGGTGGTTTGCGGGCGGTCAGTCATATCGTCCGAAGCGCACCCGATGCGCGCGCTGTCGTTTTGACCGGCAACGACGACGTTTCTTACGCGAGGTCGATGCTGGCGGTCGGTGCCCGCGGATACGTCGTCAAACACTCACCCCCCTCCGCGCTGATTATGGCAGTCCGGGTGACTGCTGCAGGACGGAAGTTCATCGATCCGCGGCTTAGCGCCGCGCTGGCGATCGACCACCAGGACCACAAGCTGGCGCCGCAGCGGCCTTCGCTGACACAGCGCGAAATCGATATTCTCGGTGATCTTGCGCGCGGATACACCAATTCGCAGACCGCGTCTCACCTGCACCTCACCCTCAGGACTGTCGAGACGTACCGGGCCCGAATCTATCGAAAGCTGCATATTCGAAATCGTGCCGAGCTGGTGAATTACGCAATGGCTCGTTCCCTCCTGGCGTGAGCTGGACACTGATCGAGACCAGGATGCGTCAACGTCTTGCCGCCGGCGCGGCGATGGTTGCTGTAGAGGAAAGGGATACTCCTGCTATTGTGTGCGGGCTGGATACGAAGTACACGCGAGAGCTGACCGTTTGCTAGAACGAACTAGGGGTGCCGCGAAGGCCTTAATTCCTTCTAAGCTTTGCGTAGCCTCGCGGTGTGAGCCGCACGACCCCGCGGACTTGCTCTTCGAGATAGCCTTCGTTTCTAAGCTCCGCCATGGCGAGGCGGGCCAACGATGAGTCTAAGACCAGCTTCGGCATAGTCACAAACTGGCCAGGATCCTCTTCGTAGGAGTGCGTGAGAGTTACCAGAAGTTCGTCATGGACCATTTTCGGATGCATAGATGACCGTGATCGAATAGGCCTATCCTAGGTCGAGGCGAGCCCCCCGTGAATAGCTACAGGGTGCCATGCGATGGCCCGTTGGTAACCGGCTAAACCACTATAAACAATATACTTACTTTGACTCTGCGGCGGCAATGCTTGGAGGAAATTGGCCCCGCGAAAACCAGGCCGTGCGCGGCTTGGCATCCGGGGAGGAACTTAGGCTGGCCTCGAGCGTCGGTAACCTCTGGAACGTGTGACGGTCCTAAAGTGAATCCCTTACGGTCCTAAAGTGAATCCCTGATCTTTACTTTCTCGCGCCTCACCTCGGTTTCAGGCAGCCATTGCGGGCGAGCACCTCGAGGGCTCCTGCTTCCACCACCAGCAACGTTTTCGCCGGGTTGGCAGCTACCTCGGAAGCGAGTCCTCCCACGAGGCTTGCCAGCGTGGCTTTGGCTGCCGGGCTCGCCGTGTTCGGGAGCGGTATACGATCCTCTGAGTTGACGCTCCGGCCAAAAAGAAGCACAGACCTGATTTCGAAACACTGAAGCTGCGAAGATTCGGGAAGGCTGCCTGTGCTGTTCTTTATGCTCGATCTACCAGACTTTTCTACCCGCACGATTCGTCCTATAAAATGGCTAGATCTGATTCCACAAGGTCGCGGTTCGTATTTTGTCCCCAAGGGATGGGCGCAAGATCCATTCCGGGGGAGCCGTGTAGGTTCGGGTCCACTTAAAAACAGGAAGCGGGAAACCATGGCGCATTTTGCAAGCAAAAAGGGTGTGATCGGAATTCTGACTGGAGGTGGTGACGTACCCGGCTTGAACCCGGCCATTCGCGCGGTCACGATTCGGGCTTTACGTGAAGGGTATCAGGTGGTTGGTTTGCGGCGCGGATGGGCGGGGCTGGTGGAGATGGTGCGCGAAAACGATTACGACAACAGCGATAACTTCCAAATACTCTCGGAAGAAATCGTAAATCGCGCAGGCCGTACCGGGGGCACATTCCTCCACAGTTCTCGCACCAATCCCGCCAAGGTGAAAAAATCCGCACTCCCTCCGCATCTCGCCCAAGCCTACACCGCGGACAGCAACGATTTAACTCCCGAAGTCCTAAAGAACCTCGATTGGCTGGGAGTCAACTATCTGATTCCCATCGGCGGCGATGACACCCTGAGTTATGGCGTGCGTTTATATCAAGAAGGGGTGAAGGTGGTAGCGATTCCCAAGACGATGGATAACGATGTTCCCGGCACCGATTACTGCATCGGTTTCAGCACCGCCGTGACCCGCACCATCCAGATGACGAATGACCTGAGGACCTCGGCTGGATCGCACGAACGATTTCTTGTGCTCGAGGTGTTCGGCCGGTACGCAGGGTTCACCGCCATGTTGCCGACCATGGCGGGTGCTGCCAACCGCTGCGTGATTCCTGAGTACAAATTTGACATTGAACGCCTGACGGAATTATTGGTGGCCGATCGCCGGCACAATCCCAGCCATTATTCGGTAGTCTTGGTTTCCGAAGGCGCCATGTTCGAAGGCGGGGAAATGATTTTCGAGAAGCAGACCAAAGATGCCTTTGGCCACAAGAAGCTCGGAGGCATTGGGGAACTGGTGGCGGACAAACTTCAAGAGCTGTCGCCAAAGTTCAGCAACGGCAAGACCATTGAAGTGATTCAGCAAAAGCTGGGATACCTGGTGCGTTGCGGAGATCCGGATGCGATCGATTCGATTGTTCCCATGGCCTACGGAAATTTGGCTCTCGATCTCATTCTGAACCGAGTGCACGGCCGGCTCGTCGTGCTGAAGAACGGGCGCTACGACAACATGCCCATCGACACCGTGATTGCATCCAAGAAGTTCGTGAATGTGGAGGAACACTACAACACCGACCGCTTACGACCGCATTACAGCAGCTTCGAGATGAAACCGTTGTTTCTCATGACCAGCGATTGAAACCAGGATTACGAGTCAGCCAGGCGAATCGCCACGGAACAACCGAAGCCATAGCGAGCTCCACCATCGAGCGTTGGCGCAGAGTGATTCCGCGCTGCGGCCAATTCTCCTCCACTCACTTGGCGAAAAACCAGTCATCGAAGGACTTGACGGCGAGGTATTCGCCCTCTTTGACGTCAAATATGGTGTAGAGCTTAGTGACCAGAAGCAAGTCCTGGACCTTCTTGGTGAGGTTCAGCAGCTTCAGCTGGCCCCCCTGGTTTCGAACCGTGGTGTAGCTCGCGATCAGTTCGCCCAGTCCGGAGCTGTCGATGTAGTTCACGTCGGCCAGGTTGAGAATGATTTTCTTGTCTCCGCGGCTTACGAGGTCGTGCACCGTAGTGCGCAACAGGCCAGTTTCCGGACCGAGAACGATTTGCCCGTTGATATCGACCAGAGTGACATCCTCTACTTTTCGGGTGCTGATTTTCATTGCCGGAGCGTTCTCCTCGACCCTGCCGCGAGGACCGTTCTCGACCATCTTCGAGGCTTATCGACGGGAAGTCAATCCGACTGAGGGGCCAGGCAGGCAGTTCACTGGCAGTAGGCGCGGGCGGCAGGCTCGAATTGATCGAGCTGGGCATCACGCTGGGTCGTATACCTGCCATCCGGAGTCTTGCCGTAAAGTTCCGCGCCCGGGCAGTAATAGAGTGCCGTGTGCTGGTCGACCCAGACCTGGACGGCCGGATCTCCTCGGGGAGCCGGAACCTCTGCAACCTCGGCTAAGCCGAGACTGACCAGGGTTCGCTCCCACATCGTAAGCGAGGGTTGCGCAGCTGGCTGGGACCTTCGTGTGTGCCAGGCGAAGAGGGTAAAAAACAGCATCGCCGATGCCAGCGCCAGCGAAACATCCCCGCGATGCCTGGCCAGCCAATCTCCCGCACCCTCATCGGGCACGGGAATTGCGTATTCGGTCAGGGTCAGGTCTTCGTCGATAGCGAGCGGGGTCAGGAACTCCAGACCGAAACAAAAACCTGAGCGGCTGCGGACGACTCCTGCCACCAGGAGTTTGCTGCAGGTCTGGAACTCAACTTTCATCACGTCGCCCGGTTCCAGGCAGACCCCGCCGTATAAAGCCATCCCCGAGCGGCTGATTTCGCTCGCAAGGCCGGGTATGGCGGGCCCGAGAGGGTTGCTGGCGGCCGAGATCAGAACTGGCAGGTTCGCCTGGTATCGCGGCCAGCGGCGAGTGTTCGGGACGAGAGCGCTCTCGACTGCTGTCGACATTGGTTTGCTTTATTTCGGCAGCGGGGAGTGGAGCGCACAAAAAGCCCCGACCAAACCAATGGTGATCAGGGCAATCGCTCCTGCCAGGAATTTGAGTGTTCGTGTCGGCGTCGTCTCTTGCACCGCCGCTCCGCGAAACTTCTCGATCCACTGCTGGTCGGCATCGCGCGGGCTCAGCGATGCCGTGATGGTGGTTCCCAGTTTGCGCTGATCATCAGAGGCGAGCGAAATAAAGCGAAATGGCTGCAACGTACTCGTGAGCGGAGACAGCATTTCTGCGCCTCCGAGAACCGCTCCGTCCTTGGTCAGGAACATCAGCTTGACTTTGGAACCCCGTACCAGCGGATTCGCCAGCGAGAGGAGGCCTCCGTTCAAAGACAGTACTTGGAGCTTGCCGGAGGCGCGCTTACCGTCGGCGAACCGAAGCACGGCGGGAGTGGCGCACGCCAGATGGGCGCGCGGGGACCGCTGCGTGGAGTGGAGCTGGGGAAGGAAACTCATCCGACTCCAGTATGAGCCGTTGCGGTCGAGTCGTAGAAGGTTACCGAAGTGTTCGTCCGGAATGCCATTGGTCGATCTTCCCCAAGGAAACCTTGAAAGCCACTACCGCCAAGTCTCCGGAAGAACATCCGATTCGAATTCAATACGATGGATGCCACCGCGGGAGGAAACCGGAAGCGAAAGGCGCAGGCCAGGCGAGCCGCTCGCCTGCTGGCGCCGGTATACCGCCACCGTCCGGGATGAAAGCGTCCTCAGGCTAAGGGAGCTAGGGCTCGAGCGAATCGGCCAGGAGTTCGTCCGAGCAAGCTTGCGGGGGCACCATGGGCGAATAGTATAGTCGTGGTAAGAGTATTGTTCGGACGATCGAGGCAGAATCCCATGCAACCTCAAAAAGCACCACCAACCGAGCCGAGCCGCACCGACCGGCCGGCGGTCGAACACGTATCGAACGCCCATGACCTCTTGCAAACTCTGCGCAAGCGAATCGGCGAGCATCCCGAACTGGAAGAAGCGATTGTGAGCCTGGAAACAGCCCTGAGCATTCTGACAGTCAAAACCGGCGGCATGCTCTAGTTCGTTGCGGGCGTTGACGGTCTCGACTGACGAGGCTCGGTTCTGGCTCGGGCGTTGCCCAAGGGGCGCGGATCCACCGAATCGTCTCGCGCAGTTCGGCGAGCCGCGGTCAATCCCGCACAGCATCGACCGCATCCAATGGATTTCAGCACGCTCCGCCTGGGAGCTTGGGTATAATCCCTGTTCGTCGAAAAACGCTTTCGGGTCGACGCGGATAGCAGAGAAAGGGATGGGATGCGTGGCGGGGTCGAAGTTGCGGGCCTGAGTGACGTGGGCTGCCAGCGGCGGAGTAACGAGGACCGGTACGGCTATTGGGAGCCTACGAGCGATACCGAACTCGAAGGCAAAGGCAGGCTGGCGGTTGTGGCGGACGGCATGGGTGGGCACGAAGGCGGACAGGATGCCAGCCGAATTGCGGTCGATGCCATCCAGCAACTCTACGCCACGAGCTCGGATGGCGATCCTCAATCGCTTCTTACGGCTGGTTTCCGCGAAGCCCACGCCCGTATCCATCAGTTTGCCACCGAGCGTCCTGAATTGCGCGGCATGGGCACGACGGCGACGGCCATCGTGCTAAGGGCAAATCGACTGTACTACTCCCACATCGGAGACAGCCGGTTGTACCTGGTGCGCAACGGCCGGATTACCCGCCTGACCCACGACCACTCTTATGTTGGCAGTTTGGTTGAGAACGGGTTCATCACCTCGGAAGAGGCCGAAACCCATCCCCAACGTCATATCCTGATGGCAGCTCTCGGGGCGGGGGAGGAATTCTCGCCGGAGAAACCCGAGCATCCCATTCCGCTCGAGTCTGGCGACATCCTGGTGCTGTGCACGGATGGACTGTGGGGCTTGGTGGGCGATCAGGAGCTCGAGCAAACCGTCGCCGGGATGCAGCCCGCGGAGGCTTGCCACGCCCTCATCAAGCTGGCCAAAGAGCGGGGCGGCCCCGATAACATCACCGTCCAGGTGCTGCGGCTGGATTGACCCCCACGCGTTCCCTTCTGAGTCTTTCTCCTCGAGCCCTCTGGCCGGGGGCCGCAGCCATTCCCGAAATTCCCCGACTTTCGAGTTTCCGCTCGGGACACGGGGATCGTGTTGGCCATTCCCCATGACAATTAACTCGATTAGTCCAGTAGGGTTTTATGGCATACTACTGAACGATGAAAATCTCTCAAAAAGGTCTTTACGCGCTGCAAGCCATGATGATGCTGGCCCGGCACTACAACCAGGGGGCCATCCGCATTCGCGACATCGCGTATGAAGAGGACCTGCCGGAGAAGTTTCTGGAGTTGATTCTGCTCGAGCTCAAGAACGCCCGCATCGTCGAAAGCGTGCGCGGTGCCAAGGGCGGATACCAGTTGCGGCGGGAGCCTTCGGAGATTCGTCTCAGCGAGATTATCCGGTTGATTGACGGGCCGCTGGCGCCTTTTGGCGATGCCGAGCAATTGCGCAGCCTGATTGACCGCGACCGGGAGCACCGCACGCTCTATCAAGTCTTCCTCGACGTGCGCAATGCCGCCGCCCGCATTCTTGAACACACAACGCTCGCCGACATCGTAGGCGGGAAGGGGCCAGGATCGAAGCGGGATCAAACCAAGAAAAAAACCGCGGAAGCCCCGGTGCTACCGATGGTAGTTCAAGGCGGCCGACGTCGAGAGGAATAAGCTTGGGGAAGACGGACAGGACCTCTAGCGGCGGCATCGATCGACTGCGGATGATTTCGCGACGCGATTTTCTCGCGGAATGTGCAGCCGGGTTGGCGGCAACGACCGCCATTCCTGCGCTCGTGGCTCGGGCGCAAGCGCAATCCGGCGTTCTCATTCCGGGCGAGGATGGAATGATCGTGCGCTCCGCCCGCTTCTTAGATCTTGAAATGCCGCCGGAATTTTTCCGCTCCTGGATCACTCCTGCCTCCCATTTTTTTGTGCGCAATCACATGCACGAACCGAGCACACTCGATCGCGAGACCTGGCGGCTTGCGGTCAGCGGCGAGGTGGAAAAGCCCCTCAGCTTGAGCTTGGCAGACCT
This sequence comes from Terriglobales bacterium, assembly GCA_035622455.1. Taxonomy (GTDB): domain Bacteria; phylum Acidobacteriota; class Terriglobia; order Terriglobales; family Acidobacteriaceae; genus JAFAGX01. The sequence continues at coordinate 823 of DASPVG010000078.1, read as the reverse complement.
CGGGAAGCTTGCGACCCACACGGTGACCAATACACTCGAGTGTGCAGGCAATGGGCGCGGCTTCTATGAGCCACATGTCCCCGGCGTGCAATGGCAAAAGGGGGCCGTGGGTACGGCTCGTTTCTCCGGTCCCCGGCTGCGTGACATCCTGGAGCGAGCGGGAGTCAAAACCTCCGGCAAGCACGTCATGTTCCAGGGCCTGGATGAAGTGCCCGGGAAAGTTCCTGCGTTCATCCGCAGCATTCCTATCGCCAAGGCGATCGATGGCGACACCCTGGTGGCCACCGAGATGAACGGTTCAGCTCTCGAAATTCATCACGGTTTTCCGGCACGCGCGCTGGTGCCGGGATGGATCGGGGCCGCCTCCTGCAAATGGCTGAGCGAAATCAAGGTGCTCGACAAGGAGTTCGACGGCAACTTCATGAAGCCCGGATACCGCATGCCGAATCATCCGCTCGCGACCGGGGAACCGCTGAATGTGGACGATAGCCACGTCCTCACATCGCTCAACGTGAAGTCCGTGATCACTCGGCCGAGCGAGGGATCCATTCTCGAGTCCCGCGTTTTTGCCGTCCAAGGTGCCGCTTGGGCGGGCGAGGCGGAGATCGTGAAGGTGGAGGTCTCGAGCGACGGAGGCGCTAGCTGGCAGCCGGCACAGCTCCATCACGAACAGGCAAAGTACGCATGGCGACTCTGGAGTTATCGCTTGAAAGTCCCCGCGGCCGGTCAGTACACAATCCTGTCCCGTGCGACCGACAGCCAGCAGCGGGTGCAGCCTCGAGCGGCAGAGTGGAACCCAAGCGGTTACTTATACAACGCCATC
>DASPVG010000077.1:0-11450 GCA_035622455.1 Terriglobales bacterium | reverse complement strand
GAGGGTGTCCCGTATACACGATTTCGAGGCGCGCGCCTTCAGCCACTCGGCCATCTCTCCGCAGACGTCTGCGAGTCTCCCAACGATTTTAGCAGCTGCAAGGTTCGGCAGCCTCTGGCTCGGATGTAGAGCAGACGCGGCCCGCGGCAGCATGCGAAGTGTAAGGTTGTCCTCTTCGCAAGGAAGAAGCGACCGTCCGAGTGGGATTACCGCGGTCGAGAGTCGCCAGTGACTATCGACGACGCTTAAAGAAATCCTGCATGAGTGCGGCGCATTTTGTTGCTAGAAGGCCTCCGCTGACTTCCATACGGTGGTTCAAGGCCGGATGATTCAGAACCTCGAACACCGAGTGAACTGCACCCGCTTTCGGATCGTCGGCACCATAAACGAGCCTTTGCAAGCGAGCGTGCACGAGCGCGCCCGCGCACATCGCGCATGGCTCAATCGTAACGAAGAGCTCGCAGTCCCCCAGCCGATGATTACCCACAAGGGCAGCCGCTTCCCGCAGAGCCACGATCTCGGCATGTGCGGTTGGATCGCAATTGCTAATGTTTCGGTTCCAGCCTCGACCGACCACCTGGCCATTCCGAACCACCACGGCACCGACCGGCACCTCGCCGATCTCCAAGCCTCGCTGGGCGGCACGGAGGGCTTCCTCCATCCAGACCTTGTCTGAAGCTGGCTGGTCGTCGATGGTATCTGGCTGTTGATCGTTAGCCATAAGTCTCGGGATCATTCTAACGGGAGCGTGCGATTGAACCTGAACCTGTCGTCCTGGGTCGACCGCAGGGAAGGATTCAGTCGTCGGCTTCCAGGATGCCTTTCTCTGTCCGCAACGGTCAGATTTTCCAATGCTTAACGCGATTCTGGATAGGGGGAAATCACCCCAGTATCGAGCTCGTCTTGGTCCGAGCCGGATCTCATGGAAAGCGGTTTGGGTGGGTCTTGTTACCATCCGCCAGCCATGGGCCAATGGCTGCCGTAGTTTTTTGGGATAATGGTATGCTAACAAACTATGGGGATGCCGCAGCTCCTGCGCAAAGTCCTGATGCTCGACCTTCTTAAGGGTCTGAGCGTCACGTTTCGCTACCAGGATCCGAAAGAGATCTATACCGAGCAATATCCGCTCCAAAGACCGCACGTGGCGGAGCGTTATCGTGGTGCGCCGCGACTCAATGTCAATCCCGATACGAACGAAACCATGTGCATTGCCTGCGACCTGTGTGCCCTGGCGTGCCCGGAACACCTGATCGTGGTTTCGAGCGAACGCAATGAGAAGACGCGCCGCAAGGAGCTTACCAACTTCACCTATGATTTGAGCCGCTGCATGTTCTGCGGTCTCTGTGAGGACGCCTGTCCCACGGACGCCTTGGAGTTAACCCAGGACTTCGAGTTGGCTAGCTACACCCGAGAGGGCGCCATCTGGAATCGCGAGATGCTCGAGAAGGGCCCGCAACCAACCCAGTACAGGAAATAATCAATTCGAGGTTGAGTTCAGTCGATGCTAACCCCCAGACCGACTCGAGGTTGCTGCTGTGTCATGCAGTGCAAAGCGCCAAGCCCCCAGATCAAATCGCCCGAATAGATGCCTACGACCTCGCGATCCGGGAAAAGGTCAGCCAGGATATCCAGGGCAAAGCGATCGTTCGGGTCGTTAAATACCGGCACCAGAACCACTCCGTTGGCGATATAGAAATTCGCATAGCTTGCCGGCAAACGACGATTCTCAAAAAAAAGGGGCGCGGGCATGGGAAGCTCAACGATGGAGAGGGGCTTGCCGTTCTGATCCGTGGCTTGGCGCAAGCGGCGGACATTCTCCCGCAAGGGCTGGTAATTCGGATCCTTGGGATCAGATTCAACTGCCATGACCACCGTATCAGGAGCCACAAAGCGGGCAATGTCGTCGACGTGACCATGGGTGTCGTCGCCGGCGATGCCCGATCCCAGCCAGATCACGTTCCTGATGCCCAGGTATTCTGCAAACAACTTTTCGTAATCCTTGCGCTTCATTCCGGGGTTACGCTGCTGGATCGTGCTGAGCAGACACTCCTCGGTAGTAAGTAGACTGCCCCGGCCGTTGACGTCGATCGATCCGCCTTCGAGGACCACCTGTCGTTTCTTAAGCCTGGGGTGGAATTGAGCGGCACCGGTGGTTTGAGCCATGAGGCGGCTGATCTGCCGGTCGTGCTCCCAGTTGGAATACTTGGCCCAGGCATTGAAGCGCCACGCGATAGCGGCGAGGCTGGCCGAAGAAGACACACGGATTGCCGCCGGCTCAGCCGGAAGGGAAGTGTTCGGCTGGCCTCGCGGAAACCAAGCGGAAGGAAGCGCCTTTTCCGAAGACTTCAATCTGTTTCGCTTGGCGTCTGCCGGCTCATCAAGAATTGTGAAGGTACAACCGAAATCCCGGGTCCAGACTCGGTTGGTGGGCCAGCGGTGGAAACGCACCTCGTCGCTCTGGGCATGGGCGTGATCCAAAATCCTCCGAGCCCGCTTCTCCGACGTTCGATCGTTGACGATCAGCTCCACCGGCTCGCGTCGAGCCAGCTGACGGATGATTTCTGCATAAACCCAAGGAATCGGCTCGAACTTTCCCGGCCAGTCTTCCTTGTAATGAGGCCAGGCGAGCCAGGTCGCAGCGTGGGGCTCCCATTCCGCAGGCATGCGGAGGTCAAGTGTTGGCCGTGGTTGCTTGTCGAAAGCCATCTTGAAATCCAAGCCGCCAGCTACAAGGCAAGAACTCTCCCGGTCCGGCTCGACAGCTCCCGCACCCTCGAATGACAGCTGTCCAGCTGGCTGGTTCGGCGGAAAGACCGACGCAGAATGACCCGGTCAGCAGGACTAAGGCACGCCTAGTCGATCAGGCGACTCGTGATGGGCGCGTAACTGTCGATGCGGCGGTCACGTAGGAACGGCCAGTTTCGGCGGATGTCCTCGAGCGTACGCAGGTCAATGTCGCCCAGAAGAATCTCCTCTTGGTCATGCGATGCCTCGGCGATGACCCTCCCAAAGGGATCGCACAGGAACGATCCGCCCCAAAATTCAAGTCCGGCACCAGGCGCTGACTTGCCGCGGATGTCCCCGGTCTCAAAACCAGTACGATTCACCACGGCCACGTATACCCCGTTGGCGATGGCATGGGCGCGCTGAATGGTACGCCATGCGTCGTACTGGGCTGGACCGAATTCGGCCTTTTCCGCAGGATGCCATCCAATCGCGGTGGGATAAAACAGCACTTGAGCACCTTGCAGGGCAGTGAGCCGAGCGCCTTCGGGATACCATTGATCCCAACAAACCAGGGTCCCCACCCGTCCGACCGCCGTATCGAACGTGCGAAACCCCAGATCGCCGGGGGTGAAGTAGAACTTTTCGTAATAAAGAGGATCGTCGGGGATGTGCATCTTGCGGTAGAGGCCGCGAAGGACACCATCTGTGTCGAACACGGCGGCGGTATTGTGGTAGACCCCGGCAGCCCGTTTTTCGAAAAGGGAAGCGATCAGCACGATATGGAGTTCGCATGCCAGCCGCGATAGCTGGTTCGAAGTCGGGCCGGGAATGGGCTCAGCAAGATCGAAAAGAGAAGCGTCTTCTCGCTGGCAAAAGTATTGAGTCTGAAACAGTTCCGGCAAACAGACGACTTGAGCGCCCTGGCCTGCTGCCTGACGAACCCGCTCGATCGCGTGGCACAGGTTCTTGTCCGGATCGGGCGTGGCGGACGTCTGGATCAGCCCGACGCGGAATCTCTCTGGAGGCAAAGGTATGAACCTCGACGAAGAAAATAGGATACCAGCTCCGAGGTTCTAGGCAAGACTCATCGAGGCGCTTGGGTGGGGGGCCATTCCCCGAGCCGATGGACGCCGTACCGCCCGCCAACGGAAGCTAGCGGCTCTTCCCCCAATTCTAGTAGAGTAGGAGATCACAGAAATAGGCTGGAGAGCTGAGTATGAAGCCAGGCAATCACGACGGCTCGGGCATCAATCGCAAACTGCATAATCCCGTGGAAGACCAGCTGATCGCTCTGGAGTCGTTGGATCTGAGTCGAGTGCACTCCATTGATGAGCTAGTGCGGGCGATGGCGAAGACGGCATTCACCGGTCGCCAGCTGGGCGAGGCTGTAGACGTTCTCGAAGCCATGGCCATAGATGAGAACTGCTTTGTGGTAATGACCCTGGCGGGCGCCATGACGGTGGCCAAACAGAGCCTGATCATTGCCGAGCTGATCGATCGTGGCATCGTGAATGCGATTGTCTCGACCGGCGCACTCATGGCCCATGGGCTGGTCGAAGCGACCGGGCGCTCTCACTTTCGCTATAACCCTGATGTGCCGGACACGCTGCTCTACGAACAAGGCTATAACCGTGTGTACGACACCCTGGAACCGGAGCAAAACCTGGACGATGTCGAAGAAGTGGTCTCCGAGATCCTGGAGAAGTGGGATCACAACGAAGTGGTCTGTTCCTACAAATTGAACCATGTCATCGGAGAGCACTTGTCGCGGCATGCGAAAAGCGAGCGTGGGATTTTGAAATCGGCTTACCAGAAAGGGGTTCCCGTCTTCGTCCCTGCCTTTAGCGATTCGGAACTTGGTCTGGATTTTGCCCTGAATAATCGCCTGCGCGAATCGACGGGACGGCACAAGCTGCGGTTTGATCCTTTTGAGGATCTGGAGCACTTTGCCGCTACCTTGCTGCGTCAAGAACGGCTGGGAGTTTTCACCATTGGCGGCGGCGTGCCTCGCAACTGGGCACAGCAAGTGGGTCCGTTCATTGAATTGCGCCACCGGCGGTTGGGGGAGCGTGTGCCCTTAAAGCGCTATCACTACGGGGTAAGAATCTGCCCGGAACCAGTGTACTGGGGTGGCTTGTCCGGCAGTCCGTACAGCGAGGCGATCTCTTGGGGAAAATTTGTGCCTCCCGCCGAAGGGGGCAAATTCGGGGAAGTGTTTGTCGACGCAACGGTCGGTCTCCCCATCATGGTGGGTGCACTGCTGGAAAGACTGGCAAAGAGCAAGCACACGTCGGCCCGAAATAAGGAAAAAGTGGCGGTAAGAAAGTCAGCCTAAGTCTAGTCGAAGATAAAGATGGCTGCGGCAATGACCGTAGTCCATAACCCACGCTTGTCGCCTACCGCAGATTGGGTTACGTTCGCCGTACGTACGATCTTGTTCGAGATCCGGTAAATCTCCTTTTTTTCGTCCCAGGAGCGGTCGGGATCGAATTCCACGTTTAGGGTTGTCGCCAGCATCTCGGCGGCGAGTTCCTCGGCGTAGTCGCCAGCGGAGTTATCCGTCTCACCAAAGGAGTGGTGTTCGCTCAAATAGCCGTAAGCATTGCGGTCTGCTGGGATGGCCACCCCGATGCTGGCGGCCAGGAGGCGATGGGGCTCGTGGGTCGAATTCTCGGCTACCACTGCAAACACCACTTCGCCCGGGTTCAGGTATTTGAGTCCTTGGGAGCGTGGGATCAGCTTGCAATTTGGCGGGAAAATGGACGAGACGCGCACCAAATTTTGTGAGGCGATGCCAGCATCCCGGAGGGCTAACTCGAAGGAAGTTAATCGTTCGCGATGTTTTCCGACCCCCTTGGTAAAAAACAGCCGCTTGGGGACCATGTCTTTGCCCAATTCGCCTCTCCTCCAATTTTCCTCAGACGGTGGTCAAATCTAACACAGTTCTAACACAGTGAATTGCAAAGAGCGTATGAAAATCGCTGCCAAATCGGAAAAATCTCTTGGGGGCAAGCAGTGGGCTTGGGTTTCGGGTTACGGCGGATTCGTGCCCGAGTGGAACCAGAACGAGCACGCACGCCGCCAAACTTTACTTTGCGGAGGCGACAGAACCGACTTCGATCTCGTCCCCGTTGGCCTGTCCTTTTACCGTAGCCTTCTGATTGGCAAGCTTGTCAAGAGCGGCAAGAGTCGCAGGGTCCTGGGTGTCGAGGGTGTAGACTTTGTCGCCTACCACCAAGGCATACTTCGAACCCTTCTGCACGCAGGCCCGCAGACAAGCGGCCGGGTCACCTTCCATCATATGCTTGGCGCCGCACATCGCGTCGCTGACTGTCCCAGTAAAACTCTGTGCTTTGCCGGCAAATGCCGCAACCACTGCCAAGGCCAGGGCGGCCATGGAAAGTTCGAGTTTCAGGTTAACGAATGGCATGAACAACCGCTCTCCTTTGCTGAATTGCCCTCTGCCCCTTCCATTTGAAAGGCTGTTCGATGTCGGGTCAAGTGATTATCCAGCCACCGCTCCTCAGGTGCAGGACGAGAGCAGCTTAAGAGGAACCCTCGATTTCCGGCTATTATCTGGGATCGAAGCGCACGGTTACGTCTAGAGTTCTGTCTTTCTGATTCCGTGTTTCCTGGATAGCAGTGCTCCACTCCCCGGTGGTCATCACCTGTTTGAGAGCTTGGGCTACAAAACGGCGAGGGTAACTCGAGTCGTAAGGGTCGCCCGTTCGTAAGGTCCAGATGTTTTGCAACCTGCCGCTGGTGTGAGCGTCGACACCCAGGATTTCCAAATCCCCCATTTTGTAGATTTCGCCTTCCCTGAAAGTGAGCACGTAGCGCACCGACAAGTCGGGTTCGTTCACCTCCGGAACACAGTCGATCCGTACATCGACATAGCCGCGCGTTCCGTACAGCTGCTTGATGTCTTCGATGTCCTCGGTCAGCTGCCTGACATTGGCTGGCTGGCCCAGTTGGAGATGCACCAGATGGCGCAAAGTGTCTGCCTCGAAGGCCTTATTCCCGCGCAGCTCAAGCGCGGTCAGCTTGTACTGGCTCCCGGGAATCACGGGGACAATCATGTCGACCCCGACCTCGTTGGGATCGTTCTCAACGATTTTGGCCTCCGGCTCTCCGAATCTGGCTTTCAGGTATCCCTGTTCCAGATAGATGGGGAGAAAGGTCTTGTCCTCCTGAGTGAGGAAGGCGGACCGGGTGTATTCAGCACCCTGGAGTTTCCTGCCGGCAGCCTCGAGCCGGGGCAGCTCGGCCGGCGAGGCGTTAGGGAATGCGACGTTGCGAATGGTGATGCGCGGGCCGGTTACACTGAAGCGAAACTCCTCCGTCGGCCCGTCTCCCTGAGCGATGCGGATATAGTCAACGCGGGCGGGAATCTTCTTCTCATCGAGCAATTCTTGCACGGCCTCAGAAACATCATCCGGGAGCCTGCCGGTGACTGGTAGTTGCCCGCTGAACAGGGGAACTCGGGCGTGTAGTTTCTCCGCAAGCTCCTGATCCGAGAACCAAACCAGATTGTCGAAGCGCGCGGGAACGAATGACTGGGCGTCCTGGACCTCGAGGTCCAGCTTGGTCCCCTCCGGCGAGTATTCGAAGCGGTAAGCAACCGTGGCGAATGCGCCGGTATCGCCCAGCACTCGTACAGCGTCCTTGAAGTTGTCTTCGTGTACCGTGCGCCCCAACTCGAGGCCGGCAGCCCGGATGACGTCCTCCGGCTTGTAACGTTCAGTGCCAGAGACGTTGACTCCAATAAGCCGAAAAGCGCCGGGCGGGAGTTCTTTGTTGGCCCCGTGGGTCTGACCCTCGGTGGCCACGGTCCCAAGCAGAAAACATGCGGAAAAAACCCAGACGGCTGGCGGATATCTCACTACTTGACGATTCTAGCGCAGTTCACCAGGGCACATCACCGGCCAGCCGGGGCGACAGCCCCTACGTTCTTGATTCTTACCGTAATATCGATGAACGCCAGGGCGGCGCGGCTCAGGGCTTTGTCCTTGCGAAACACCAGAGCGAGATCGCGGCGAATCGTGGCATCCGAGATTGGAATGGCGCAGAGAGCATTGGCGCGGATATCTTCGAGGATGTGGGCACGCGGAATGAAGCCGATCCCGGCGTCGGCGGCCACGAATCGCTTGAGCAACTCGCTCGATTCGAGTTCCATCGCATAGCGAGGCTTGATCTTGCGCTCATCGAGCAGGCTTTCCAGGGCATCGCGAGTGTGACCTGCTTTGGGGACGATCAAAGGGAAGGCGGCTGCTTCTTGAAGCGTGGCGGTCTTCAATTTTGCCAGAGCATGCTGCGGGGGCACGATGAGAACCAACTGGTCCCGATGAATGAGAACTACCGTCAGGCGGTTGTCTTTGACGGGAAGGGAAACCACTCCGAAATCGACCGAGTTGTCGATCACCGACTCCAGAATCTTTGCATAGTCAGCCCGCTTAATCGCGACGCTGACATCGGGATATTTCTTCTTGAATTCGGCAAAGACTTCCGGAAGGATGTGCAAACACGTGCCTTCGTTTGCACCGACGACAATCTCACCCTTGGGAATTCGCTCGGTTTCGGCGACCGCCGTGAGCATCGCCTTGCGGGCTTCGAGGGTCTCCTCGGCAAACTTCAGGAATAATTTCCCTGAGGCGGTGATCGACACCTTTCCGCCCGAGCGATCGAGCAACTTGGCACCCACCTCCTCCTCGAGCGAGCGAATTTGAGAGGAGATTGCCGGCTGGGTGCGGAAGCGCTTCTCTGCCGCTCGGGAGAACGAATTCAGCCGCGCCACTTCGAGGAAGGTTTCTAGTTGGTCAAAGTCCATACCTGATCCGGCAACCCGCGTTCAGTCTCAATCCGCGATGGGACGCCAGCTTCGATGAGAACCCACCAAAAGGAGTGCTACGCTCCGTCAAGAATTCTCCAGCGATAACCCTGCCTTATTGCACTTATAAAAACAATGAATTTCCTTCGTTCCTGCGGCGGCTTCTACACTCAGTGGGCTGTAAACGCCCGGCAATGATTCTAGCAGGCGCAACTGCCCATGCCGAAGGCCGGCTCACGGCCGTGGTTCGGCGGAAGAAGCCCTGGAATTGGCATTGCAAGAAGGACTGACCCATGTCTGATCCAAGCAGTGTGCTCGAATTCATAAAAAAGAATGAGGTCAAGATGCTCGATCTGCGCTTCACCGATCTACCGGGATTGCAGCATCATGTCTCCTTTCCCATTGACCAGTTATCTGAATCCTCATTGGAAGAGGGCTTCGGCATGGATGGCTCATCGATTCGCGGCTGGGCAGCCATCCACGAAAGCGACATGCTGCTAATCCCCGACCCCGACACCTACGTGCTCGATCCCTTCACCGAGGTACCCACGCTCCTGATGGTGTGCGATGTCATTGATCCGTTGACCAAACAGAGATATGATCGCGATCCCCGGTACATCGCCAAGAAAACAGAACTCTATCTGCGTTCCACAGGGATCGCCGATACTGCCTACTTCGGCGCGGAAGCGGAATTCTTTATTTTTGACAACGTGCGCTTTGACCAACGGGAGCAGCACGGCTTCTATTTCATTGACGCAGAAGAAGGGCGGTGGAACTCCGGTCGAAAAGAGAATAACCAGGGATACCGACCGCGCTTCAAGGAAGGATACTTTCCCGTGCCGCCCACCGATCATTACCAGGACCTGCGCAGCGAGATGGTCATGACGATGCTCAAATGCGGCCTGGAAGTGGAATGCCACCATCACGAAGTGGCCACCGGGGGGCAGACGGAAATCGATCTGAAATACGATTCTCTAACCTGCTCGGCCGATCACATGATGCTTTATAAGTACGTGGTCAAGAATGTTGCCTACCAGTATGGAAAGACCGTAACCTTCATGCCGAAGCCGATCTTCCAGGATAACGGCAGTGGCATGCACACTCATCAGTCCCTATGGAAGAACGGCGCACCGATCTTTGCCGGCGACGGTTATGCAGGCCTCTCGCAGGTGGCACTGTGGTATATCGGCGGACTCATCAAGCACGGGCCCGCGCTTTCGGCGATCATCGCCCCGACCACCAACTCCTATAAGCGTTTGGTTCCAGGATTTGAGGCACCGGTCAACCTGGCGTATTCCCGGCGTAACCGCTCGGCGGCATGCCGGATTCCGATGTATTCGGCATCACCCAAAGCCAAACGGGTTGAGTTCCGCCCACCCGACCCGAGTTCGAATCCCTACCTGGCTTTTGCCGCCATGCTGATGGCGGGACTGGATGGCATTGCCAACCGACTCGATCCCGGCCAGCCGCTCGATAAAGATATTTACGACCTGGAGCCGGAGGAACTGGCCAAAGTACCGTCCATGCCGGGCTCGCTCGAAGATGCCCTGCTGGCTCTCGAGCAAGATCACTCCTTCCTGCTCGAGGGCGACGTGTTCACCGAAGAATTGCTTGGTACCTACATCGATTACAAGCGCTCGAAGGAGGTGGACGCCGTGCGGCTACGGCCGCATCCCTTCGAATTCGCGCTGTATTACGACATATAGACATACTTCTCTTCTTTCTGCGGTGGCGTGGACAAGGTAGTTTCGATGACCAACGTGATCTATTCGTCAGGCCTTTAGCCTTGCAACACTGAAAGCACCGGCGGTGTCCAAACTAGAAGAGAATGCTCTACAACCGCGCCAACTCTCAGAAGCTCGTCTGTCAGATCGATGTGGCGGCCTTGGGTAGCGTAATGCTGGTGATCGTTTTCACCATCATGATCTGGGAAACAGATGCGTACTCGCCCCACCACGGTGTCGCGGTGGACCTACCGAGGGTCAGGCACCCGGTGGACATGCCACGAGCAAAGAGGGAAGATGCATCCATCGTCTCGATTATGCGAGACGGAAAGATTTTCTTCGGGCACGAACAAGTGGCTGTGGACCAGTTGCCGCTTAAAATCGACGGGCGGCTCGCTCAGAGTGGGGAGAAGAAGGTTTACATACAGGCCGATTATCGCGTTAGGTACGCCAACGTCAAATCGGTCTTAGACGCAGTGCGGTCTGCTGGAGTGGACAGCGTCGGAATTCTGGTCGCGCGGTAAAAACATGGCTCGCTGTGCCTGGCAGCCGTCCGAAACCGCCGCTCAAACTCTCGCTATCAGGGTCATCTTCAACTCACGCGCGTGGCAACGTAAGCAGGTGCCAAAGAGGAACACACAGCATCAGAAGCGCGATCGCCACCAGCGCAGCGCGGATCCAGTGCGAATGGAACCGCTGGCTCATAGCGGCCAGGAACAGCACGCTCGCGAGCAAGACCGTCAGCCGCACGTAATCGTCGGCGTGTTCGCGGGCGCGGGTGCCCTGGTCGAACATTTCGGTCGCTTCCTGGTTCTTCCGTGCAGCCTCTTCCGCCTTCGCACTGTGGTATTCGGGCATTAACATGGGGCCCGCGGGCGCGTTCGGATTGTGCAGCGGATCGGTTTTCTTCCAGGCTTCAAAGGCAGGTCGAAACTCGGGCAACAGACGCCGCTCGAACAAGTCCACAAGCTTGGTTTCGTTGTGGGCCTCCGCCTTGAGCCACTCAACGACCGTCGACGCGTCATACATCCTTTCCTGGTTCGCTTGCAAATCAAGGCTTTGGCCTTCAACCCGCAGGCGCGAAGAACGTCCATAAACCTCGGACTGGACACTGTCCCAGCGTGCCGCCTGATAACCACTCCAAGCCGTGGCGATGGCGACCAGGGCCAGGA
>DASPVG010000076.1:0-13821 GCA_035622455.1 Terriglobales bacterium | reverse complement strand
TCAAACAGAAGATATGATCCTTTTGGAGCTGAACGGAAAAACCCGAATCGCGCCGGTGTGGATCCAGGCAGGCCATCCAGACAATGCGGTCTCGGTTTTTCTCGGTTACGGTCGCCGTCGCGCAGGTCGGGTAGGGACGGGAGCCGGGTTTGATTTTTATCCGTTGCGCTCGAGTGTGAACCCATGGTTCTCGACCGGGTTGAAGATCCAAAAGGCCGAGGGACATTATGTCCTGGCCTCGACGCAGGGCTACCAAACCATGGAAACCCAGAATGGGGATACGCGTCCCCTGGTACGAACCCGGAGCCTCGAGGAGTACCGCCATGAACCGGATTTCGCCCAGGAAGAGAAACCTCCCGCTTCTCTGACCCTTTATCCCGGCTATCAAGCGCAATACGAAAAAGAACCCTACGAGTGGGGCATGGTGATCGATCTCAACGCGTGCGTGGGATGCAACAACTGCATCGTTGCCTGCCAATCCGAGAACAACATCCCGGTGGTGGGCAAGGAGCAATGCAACAAGGGACGCCACATGCACTGGCTGCGGGTCGACGTATATTACCAAGGCGACCGGGACCATCCGAAAGCTTACTTTCAGCCCGTCCCGTGCATGCAGTGTGAGAACGCTCCCTGCGAGCTGGTCTGCCCCGTGGGTGCCACCGTGCACAGCACCGAGGGCCTGAATGACATGGTGTACAACCGCTGCGTCGGTACCCGCTATTGCTCGAACAACTGTCCCTATAAGGTCCGGCGATTCAATTTCCTGCTCTTCCAGGATTGGCAAACTCCGCAATACAAGATGATGCGGAATCCCAATGTTACCGTGCGCAGCCGTGGTGTGATGGAGAAGTGTACCTATTGCGTCCAACGCATCAGCCATCACCGCATCGACGCCGAACGCGAAAATCGGAAGATCGCGGACCTTGAGCTCGAGACCGCCTGCCAGCAGTCCTGTCCGGCCGGTGCGATTGTCTTTGGCAACATCAACGATCCCAACAGCCAAGTGTCGCGGCTCAAGGCCAAGAATCGCAATTACAGCCTTCTCGACGACCTTAACACCCGGCCGCGCACCACGTACCTGGCCGAAATTCGCAACCCCAATTCGGAACTGGAGAGCTGAGCGGAGTACGCAGATGGATGGTCCAAATCAAGAAATCGTTTCCCGGCCGGCGCCGGTCATCGAACCCGGCTATACCTTCGCCACCGTCACGGACAAGATCAGCTCGATCGTTTTGACCCGGCCGGTTTCGAATGGTTGGTTAATCGGGTTCGGGATTTCGTTTCTGATTGTCATGATCTTGCTCTACGCCGTGGGCTATCTCTTTGTTCGCGGGGTAGGCATTTGGGGGGTCGATATTCCAATCGGTTGGGGATTCGCCATCGTGAACTTCGTCTGGTGGATCGGAATCGGTCATGCCGGAACTCTGATTTCCGCCATTCTGCTGCTCCTGCGCCAATCGTGGAGAAACTCGATCAACCGTTTTGCCGAGGCCATGACCATTTTTGCCGTGGCTTGTGCGGGAATGTTCCCCATCCTGCACCTGGGCCGGCCCTGGTTGTTTTATTGGTTGTTTCCCTATCCCAACACGATGCAGTATTGGCCGCAATTCCGCAGCCCACTGGTTTGGGACGTTTTCGCCGTATCCACCTATGCCACCACCTCGCTGTTGTTTTGGTTCGTAGGTCTTATTCCCGACCTTGCGACCCTGCGTGACCGCGCGGAGAATCGGCCGGCGCAAATCGTTTATGGGATACTCGCCATGGGCTGGCGCGGTTCCGCCCGGCACTGGAGCCGCTACGAAACCGCCTATCTGCTGCTCGCCGGACTCGCCACGCCGCTCGTGCTCTCGGTCCATACCGTGGTCAGCTTTGATTTTGCCATCGGCATAGTGCCCGGCTGGCATACGACCATCTTCCCTCCGTACTTCGTCGCCGGGGCCATCTATTCGGGATTCGCCATGGTTTTGATCTTGGCTATTCCGATTCGCAAGTTTTACGGCCTGGAGGATTTCATCACCGAGCGCCACTTAGAGAACTCCGCCAAGGTCATGCTGGCAACCGGGCTCATCGTGGCCTACGGATACGCCATCGAGGGCTTCATGGGCTGGTATAGCGGCAACCGCTACGACTCGTATCTCCTATGGAACCGCCTGCATGGGCCGTATCATGCGTGGTATTTGTTGCTGCTGGCTTCGAATATTTTCATTCCTCAGGTTCTATGGATTCGCAAACTTCGAACCAGCCCCCTTGCCTTGTTCATGGTTTCTGCGGTGATTCTGGTCGGCATGTGGCTCGAGCGCTTCATTATCGTAGTGGTCAGTCTGCATCGAGACTTCCTCACGTCTTCTTGGGGCATGTATTATCCGACGCGCTGGGACTGGGCGACGTTTATCGGCACCCTGGGCTTCTTTACGGCGTGTATGTTCTTATTCCTCCGTTTGCTCCCGGGCATTTCGATTTTTGAGATGCGGACCCTGCTGCCCGAAGCCGAGGTGAAGTCCTCATGAAGCGTACTCCGATCTATGGTTTGATGGCAGAGTTTGATTCGCCTACGGACCTGGTGGTCGCGGCGCGCAAGACGCACGCCGCCGGATACCAGAAGATTGACGCCTACAGTCCCTTTCCCGTGGAAGAGCTTGCGGAGGCGATTGGCTTTCACCGCAATAGCGTGCCCTTGGTTGTTCTGGTCGGCGGGATTCTCGGATGCGTGTCCGGGTATCTGATGCAGTGGTGGATCGCGACGGTGAGCTATCCCGTCAATGTGGGTGGACGTCCCTATCACTCGGCGCCTGCCTTCATCGTGGTTACTTTCGAAATGACGATCCTGTTCGCGGTTCTGTTCGCCGTCTTCGGCATGTTGGCTTTGAACGGCCTGCCCATGCCCTATCATCCGGTATTCAACATCGCGCGGTTTCGGTTTGCCACCAAGGACCGTTTCTTTTTGATCGTGTTCTCTTCCGACCCGAAGTACACGAGTACCGGGACTCGCGCTTTTTTGGAGAGTCTCGCCCCACGCTCAATTTCGGAGGTTCCCACTTAGCAATGCGCGTCAGGAGAGTATCGCCGCTCGGGTTGTTGACGGTCCTGCTCTTTGCCGGTTGCCGCCAGGACATGCACGATCAACCCCGCTTTAAGCCGCTCGCGAAAAGCGACTTTTATACCGACTTGCGCTCGGCTCGGCCTCCGGTTGAGGGGACCGTGGCGCGCGGTGAACTCCACGAGGACAGCTATTTCTACACCGGAAAAATCGGAAATAACCCCGGCGACTACATGCCTTTTCCCGTAACCGAGGAAGTGCTGCTGCGTGGGCGCGAGCGCTTCGATATCTATTGCGCGCCCTGCCACTCGCGTCTGGGGGACGGACGTGGAATGATCGTGCAGCGTGGATTTCGCGCACCACCCTCGTATCACACGGAACGTCTTCGCAACGCGCCTCTGGGGTATTTCTTCGATGTGATGACCGAGGGATTCGGAGCGATGCCGGAGTACGCTTCGCAGATCCCGGCTGGCGATCGCTGGGCGATCGTGGCTTATATCCGTGCTTTGCAGCTGAGCCAGCATGCTACTTCCTCCGACGTGCCGGCTGGACAGAAGATTCCGTCTCCGCCGCCGGCCTTTCGCGGCGACCCAGGTTCGGGTGCCAGCTTGCCGGAGATCATACCCGCGGAGAGTGCCAGGCGGATGGAGGAGGCACGATGACCACGCTGCCCCTCGATAACCAGGCGATCATGGCGCCTGCGGTGACGCGGACCATTCAGACTCGCTCGCTCATCGTGGGCATCATCTTTTCCGCTATTGCGATCGTGGGTGAGTTCCTGCGTCCCGATGAGTTCTTCCGCGGATATTTGCTGGCGTTCATGGCATGGCTCGGAGTGACGCTCGGATCGATGGCGATTCTCATGATCCGGCACCTCACGGGAGGGGGTTGGGGAATGGTGATTCGCCGAGTCTTGGGTGCGGCGATGCGCTGCATTCCCCTGATGACGATTCTGTTTATTCCCATTCTATTCGGGCTTCCGCGGCTGTACCCGTGGGCTCGTAGTCTCGACGCCATCGCCGATCCGCATCTGAGACAGCACCTCGAGGAGATTACCAAGTCCTATCTCTCCATCCCAGCCGTGATAATTCGCGCCGCGATTTATTTCGCGATCTGGAATCTATTGTCGTTTCTGCTGACCCGGTGGTCGCAGGAGCAGGACCGGGCAAAGCCGCCGGATAACAGCCACCGTTTCCGGGCCGTCAGCGGGCCGGGCTTGATCCTCTACGCGTTCACCATTTCCTTTGCTGCGATTGATTGGGTCATGTCGATCGACCCCAGCTGGATTTCGACGATCTACGGCCTGCTGTTGCTGATTGGGGAGTTGCTCTCCGGCCTCTGTTTTGCCGTGGTCGTCGAGCGCATTCTGGTGAAGTACCCACCCATGTCGACCTGGCTGAAGCCCGAGTATGTGCACGATCACGGCAACTGGATGCTGACCTTCGTCATGGTTTGGGCCTACTTCAGCTTCTCCCAGCTGCTCATCATCTGGGCGGGAAACTTGCCGGAAGAAATCACCTGGTACTACCGACGTTTTCATGGCGGCTGGTCGGCCGTCGGCATAGCCCTGATTGTTTTTCATTTCGTCGTGCCGTTTGTGCTTCTTCTCTCGCGCCCATTCAAGCGCGATGTGCGGAAGCTGGTTTGGCTGGCGGTGTGGCTCATGGTGATGCGCTGGGTGGACTTGTTCTGGATCATTGAGCCGGACTTTTCCCCCACCTTGGCGTTGCACTGGGCCGACATCGTTTTGCCCATCGCCATGGGCGGGTTGTGGATGTGGTTTTATTTTCGCAACCTGAATGCCATACCACTACTGCCGATGTATGACCCGGAAGCTCGCGAGGTTTTGGAGCCGGCCCATGAATGAGGCAAGGAAGCATTCGGACGCGGAGTTCGAGCAGCAGGACTTGCGTCCGCGGGTTGTCTACGCTTTTCTCATCGGCCTCGCGCTCATGTGCATCGTGGTTTATTTTGTGGTGTGGGGGGTCTATGACCTCATCGATGCCTATCAAATGCGCCATCAGCCACCTCAGAATCCTCTGGTCGCTCCGGAAACCGATACGCGGAGGGTTTTACCCCAGGACATCGACAAGTTCCCGCGGCCGCGTCTAGAGAGAAACGAACGCCTGGAGATTAACGACTTCCGCTTCGAGGAGGAACAGACTTTATATAGTTATGGCTGGGTTGATCCGCAGGGTGGGGTTGTCCGCATTCCGATTGACCGTGCCATCGAACTGACGGCCCAGCGCGGCTTGCCGACGACGCCGAAGGTAGGCACGGTCCCGCCTTCGGAAGTGAATGTCGTGAAGCAGGCGGCCCGTAGTGCAGATGTGAGCAATCTGCCGAAAGCCAACCCGCAGCCAGCGGAGAAGGTCAAGAAGCAATGATCGACCGTTCGAGCTCAACTGCGAGGACGACGGCTAAATGCTTGGCTGTTTTTGGGGGGATGTTGCTTTGGGCGACCACAGCCTGGGGTCAAGGCATGACGCAAGGCATCGTCTCGCCCCCCGCAAATCTGCGCCCACCGGGACTGAAACACGTGGGCATCGAGCAGCATCTGAACCAGCAGATTCCACCCGGTCTTCGATTTCGGGATGAGAGCGGCCAGCCCGTCGAACTGGCGGACTACTTCGGCCGCAAGCCGCTTATTTTAAACCTGGTCTATTACCAGTGTCCGATGTTGTGCGGGGAGGTCCTGAGCGGTCTGGTGAGCGCACTGCGCATCCTGAAATTTGATGTCGGACAGGAGTTCGACGTCCTCACCGTGAGCTTCGATCCCAGGGATACGCCCGAAATAGCCGCCTCCAAGAAAGCCGAATTGCTAGAACGCTATGGGCGCCCAGGTGCAGCTGCCGGTTGGCATTTCCTCACTGGAACCGAGAGTTCGATTGACGCGCTTACTCAGTCTGCGGGCTTTGAGTACGAATACGACCCGAAAATCCAGCAATTCGCCCATGCTACGGCAATCCTGGTCCTGACCCCGCAAGGTAGGATCGCGCAGTACTACTACGGCATCGAGTTTGCCCCCCGGGACTTGCGCTTGGGGTTAGTCCAGGCGTCGGAGAGCAAGATTGGAACCATCCGAGATCAAGTTCTGCTTTACTGCTATCACTACGACCCGGACCAAGGAACATACGGAGCCATCATCAGCCGGATTTTGAAGCTGGCAGCAGCCGCCACCATTCTCTTGCTTGGCACATTCTTGATCGCGATGTTCCGCCTCGGCTCGGCGACCGAACGTCGGCACAAAGGGACTCGATAGGCTATGTTTGACAACTTTCCACTTTGGCCGGTACCGGCATCTTCGGGAGCAGGGAATGTCGATGCACTTTTCATTTTCCTGGTGCTGCTGGCAGGGTTCATGTCCTTGGCGATTTTCACCATGATTGTGATGTTCGCGCTGAAGTATCGGTACCGGCCAGGACATAAGGCGGAGCAGATCGAAGGCTCGGTCCCGCTCGAGGTGACCTGGTCGGCCGTGCCCCTCGCCATTTTCATGGTCATTTTTGTTTGGGGAGCGATCCTTTACTTTCGCGAACGTACGCCACCCCGCGAGGCGGATGCGGTCTACGTAGTCGCCAAGCAGTGGATGTGGAAGCTCGAGCACGAGCAGGGGCAGAAGGAAATCAATGAATTGCACGTGCCGGTTGGGCGTGACATCAAGTTGGTCATGACCTCCCAGGACGTCATTCACAGTTTTTATGTTCCTGCGTTCCGCATTAAGCAGGACGTGCTTCCCGGACGCTATACCACGGTCTGGTTCCACCCCACCCGACCCGGTGTGTATCACCTATTCTGCGCCGAATACTGCGGAACTGCCCACTCGGGTATGATCGGGCAAGTAGTGGTTTTAGAACCAGCGCAGTATCAGGCCTGGCTCGCGGGTGGCATCACGTCCGGGTCCCTGGCAGCCAGTGGTCAAAGTCTTTTCCAGCAGCTCGGGTGTCCCACATGTCATCGCTCTGATGTCCAGGGCCGAGGCCCAAATCTGGTCGGCGTCTTTGGCAAGCCGGTCGAGCTCGAAGACGGCCGCACCGTCACCGCCGATGAAAACTACATCCGAGAGTCCATTTTGAGCCCCAATGCAAAAATTGTGAGTGGCTTTAAGCCCATCATGCCGACATTTCAAGGGTTGGTCAGCGAGGACCAGCTGACCGCTTTGGTCGCCTATATCAAATCGCTGAGCCAGCCGTCTTCCGGAGCGGCGGGCCCGGCGACGCCGGCACCGAGGATTTAAGCGCAAGAGGCGAAGGAATCATCATGGCAACCGCAACCATTCCCGTCGAACGCGAGCATTACCTCAACACCGATTACGGCATTCGTTCGTGGCTGTTGGCCACCGACCACAAGCGCATTGCCTTGTTGTATTTGGTCACGATCACTCTGTTTTTCTTCCTGGGAGGTTTTTTTGCCCTGTTGATCCGCTTGGAGCTCCTCACCCCGGCGGGTGATTTGGTGCTGGCGGACACCTACAACAAGCTCTTCACCATGCATGGGCAGGTCATGATCTTCTTTTTCCTGATTCCCTCGATTCCGGCTGTCTTGGGAAATTTCCTGGTGCCCATGATGGTTGGCGCGAGAGATCTTGCCTTTCCCCGCATTAATCTTCTGAGCTGGTATCTGCTGGTGGCAGCCGGCATGCTGATGTTGCACTGTATCTTCACAGGTGGAGTCGATTCGGGGTGGACCTTCTATACCCCATTCAGCACGGCATTCAGTAACACCAAGGTGATCGAGGCGGGCCTAGCCATCTTCATCGCCGGTTTCTCCTCCATTCTCACCGGGTTGAATTTTGTGGTTACGATTCATCGTATGCGCGCTCCAGGCTTGACTTGGTCGCGTCTGCCGTTGTTCATCTGGGCGCATTACGCCACCAGCATCATCCAGCTTTTAGGTACGCCGGTATTGGCCATTACCTTATTGCTCGTGGTTTTCGAGCGCGCTTTCCATCTGGGCATTTTCGATCCAACCCGGGGCGGTGATCCGCTCCTGTTTCAGCATCTTTTTTGGTTCTATTCCCATCCTGCCGTCTACATCATGATTTTGCCTGCGATGGGTGTAGTCGCCGAAATCATTCCTTGCTTCTCGCGCAAGCGAATCTTTGGCTACAGTGCGGTCGCGATGTCCAGTATTGCCATCGCCGTGTTTGGCTTTTTGGTCTGGGCCCACCACATGTTCGTGGCGGGCATCTCCCTCTATTCGGCGATGATTTTCTCGATTCTGAGTTATCTGGTTGCCGTTCCCTCCGCCATCAAGGTCTTCAATTGGACGGCCACCATGTACAAGGGCTCGATCCACTTCGACACTCCGATGCTCTATGCCATGGGCTTTATCGGGTTATTCACCGTGGGTGGGTTGACCGGGCTATTCCTCGCCGCCTTGGGTATCGATGTGCATGTAACCGATACCTACTTCGTGATTGCCCACTTCCACTACATCATGGTCGGGGGAGCGGTGATGGGGTATCTCGGCGGCTTGCATTTTTGGTGGCCCAAGATTTCCGGACGGTTATATCCCGAGTGGTTGGGCAAGTTCGCCGCGCTGACCGTGTTTCTCGGCTTCAATCTCACCTTTTTCCCCCAATTCATTCTGGGCTATCTCGGCATGCCCCGGCGCTACTGGCAGTATCCTCCAGAATTCCAGGTCTTGAACGTGCTCTCGACCGCCGGTTCTACGATCCTCGCAGTGGGATATGTTCTGCCCATGATTTACTTCTTGTGGTCCATGCGTTACGGCAAAATCGCGGATGCCAACCCCTGGGGGGCCGCCGGACTGGAGTGGAAGACTTCGTCTCCACCACCCACGGAGAACTTTGAGGAGATTCCCGAGGTTACTTGGGAAGCCTACAACTACGACGAGATTCCCTCGCCCGAGGAGGTGCCGGTTGGCCGATAGCCCACTCGCAGTCGCACACCCGGAAGGACTCCACCATCAGTTCGTGGATGTCGAGCAGCAACGCAATGCTGCATCCCTGGGGATGTGGGTGTTCCTGGGGACGGAGGTTATGTTCTTCGGCGGTATGTTTTGTGCTTACCTCATCTACCGCTACTGGTACTACCCGGAATTTGCCGCGGGAAGCCGCAGCCTGGATATCTGGCTGGGCACGACGAACACCGCAGTGCTGATTTGTAGCAGCTTGACGGTGGCATTGGGCGTTCGTGCAGCGCAGATGGGCAAGCGCAGGTTGTTGGTTCTGCTACTTCTGTTGACCCTGGTTTTCGGGCTTGCCTTTTTGGGAATCAAGGCCGTTGAGTGGCACGACAAGTTCGTGGAGCACCACGTTCCGGGAGCTTCATTCAGCGCTGAAGATCTGATCCAGGCCTATCCTCAGATCCACATCGATCCGGCGCGGACGCAGATTTACTTTTCCCTGTACTTCGCGATGACCGGGCTGCACGCCTTGCACATGATCATTGGCGTAGGAATCTTCTGCTATCTAACTTATTACTCTTGGAAGGGACGCTACACGCCGCAATACCACACTCCAGTCGAGATCGGGGGATTGTACTGGCACTTCGTAGATATCATCTGGATTTATCTGTTTCCGTTGTTGTATCTGATTGACCGAAAACCGTTGAAGTGAGTTGCCATGTCAGAGCGTATTCTTTCGAGCAAGCTTTACGTCGGAATCTGGGCCACCCTGATGGTTCTGACCGTGATCACGGCCACCGTGGCCTTTGTCGATTTGGGCCCTTTCAACACCGTGCTGGCGCTGGTAATTGCGACCTTCAAGGCTCTGCTGGTGGTTTTGTTTTTCATGCATGTGAAATATACCAGCGAAAAGTTGACGAAAATGGCCATCGTCTGCTCCCTGTTCTGGCTTTTGATCCTGCTTTTCCTGAGCCTTGCCGACTACAGCACGCGCGCCGCAGGACATGGCTGATACTTGAATTGGATTGATGAACAGGAAGTTGCAAGCAGCGACGAGGCTACCCCCACCCAGATTGGGCCGGGAGATGCTTCGACTGCGGAACCCGTCCGCCATCCTAGGCGCCGAGAGAACGAACTTAGTCATCCTTGACCTTACGCCCGAGGTCAACAAGACGCGGATTTGTGTCGCCACTCGGGGCGAAACGAAACCTGGCGGGCAGCTGCAGTGACGAGTGGACCAAAATTCAGGCGAGACTTTGCCGAGCTGGCCCGCGCCGCGAAATCTGCCGTTGTCGACGCGCCGGCCCTTGAGGCTGCCCTGCGTCGGCATGTTCGCGGGCCAGTGCGGTTCGACCCCGGCAGCCGCGCTCTCTACGCGACCGATGGTTCGAATTATCGGCAGGTTCCCATCGGGGTCGTGCTTCCGCGGGATGCCGATGATGTCATGGCCAGCGTGGCAACCGCCCGCGAGTTCGGCGCCCCGATCCTTTGCCGGGGTGGCGGGACCTCACTGGCTGGGCAATGCACGAATGTCGCCGTTGTCCTCGACTTTTCAAAGTACATGGCGAGCATTCTTGAGATTGATCCGGGCAGGCGAATCGCGCGGGTCGAACCGGGTGTGATTCTTGATGATCTCCGCGCTGCTGCCGAACAGCACCACCTGACGTACGGTCCCGACCCTGCCACCCACGATCACTGCACGCTCGGGGGCATGATTGGCAACAATTCTTGCGGCGTGCACTCGGTCATGGCGGGGAAAACCGACGAAAACATCGAAGAGCTGGAGATTCTGACCTACGACGGCCTGCGCATGAGAGTAGGCCCGATGACCGATGCCACCCTCGACGAGACCATCCGCGAGGGCGGTCGTCGAGGTCAGATCTATGCGGGATTGCAATCCCTCAGCCGGCAATACGGCTATCGGGTGCGCGAACGCTATCCGAAGATTCCGCGGCGCGTTTCCGGATATAACCTCAACTATCTCTTGCCGGAGAACGGGTTTCACGTCGCCCGCTCTCTGGTCGGCTCGGAAGGAACCTGTGTCACGGTGCTCGAGGCCACCTGTCGGCTGGTAGAGAGCCCGCCCGCCCGTGTGCTGCTCGTCCTTGGGTATCCCGACATTTACCAGTGCGCCGATTCGGTACCCGAGATCATGGCCTCGAAACCCATCGGCCTCGAGGGAGTGGACCGTCTTTTAGTCGAATTTACGCGGCGAAAGGGTTTGAACGCCCCAGGGCTCGCGCTGTTTCCCGAGGGAGGAGGTTGGCTGCTCGCCGAATTCGGAGCCGATAGCCAGGCTGCCGCCGAATCGCAAGCCCAAAAGCTGATGGATTCGCTTTCTCGAGGTTCCAGGCCTCCCGAGATGCGCCTGTTCGTCGATCCTCGGCAGGCGAGACAAATCTGGGAAGTACGGGAGAGCGCACTGGGTGCGACTTCGCATGTTCCGGGCGAGCCGTGGGGATGGGAAGGCTGGGAAGATTCTGCCGTGGCTCCCGAAAAGCTGGGCAAATACCTCCGCGACCTGAATACGCTCATGAGTGCTTACGGCTATCGCAGCGCGCTTTACGGACACTTTGGACATGCCTGTGTCCATATGCGAATCAATTTCGATTTGGAGTCGAAGTCGGGGATTGCCAACTTCCGGAAATTCATGGAAGAAGCGGCCGATCTGGTTGTCAGTTACGGCGGGTCACTTTCCGGGGAGCACGGCGACGGCCAGGCTCGAGCCGAACTCTTGCCGAAAATGTTTGGCTGGGAGCTGGTGCAAGCCTTTCGGAAGTTCAAGGGGTTGTGGGATCCAGAATGGAAGATGAATCCCGGCAAGTTGGTCGAGCCTTATAAACTGGACGAGAACCTTCGCCTGGGCGAGGAGTACCGCCCCTGGGAGCCCGAGACTCACTTCCAATTCCCCGAAGACCACCGTAGCCTGGCCAGCGCCACGCTGCGCTGTGTAGGAGTAGGGAAGTGCCGGCGCTATGCGGGCGGTGTGATGTGCCCGAGTTTTCGTGTCACCCGCGAAGAAGAGCATTCTACCCGCGGCCGTGCTCACTTGCTTTGGGAGATGACCCAGGGCAGTGTGATCGAGGACGGTTGGCGTGATCGGAGCGTGAAGGAATCGCTCGAGTTGTGCCTGGCCTGCAAAGGATGCAAAAGCGACTGTCCGGTAGGAGTCGACGTTGCGAGCTACAAAGCGGAGTTTCTTTCCCACTATTATGACGGGCGAATGCGACCGCGCAGCGCTTACGCCTTCGGGAATATCGATCGCTGGGCCAGGCTCGGATCGAATGCGCCGGGCCTTGCGAACCTCGGAACCCAACTGCCATGGCTTCGGGACGTAGCCAAGCAGGTTTCCGGCATAGCCAAGGAGCGAGCGATTCCTCGACTAGCGCCGCAAAGTTTTCGAACCTGGTTCCGTCGCCGGCCAGGACGAAATCCGAACGGAATGCCCGTACTGCTCTGGCCCGACACCTTCAACAATTATTTCTTGCCGGAGACGGCGAAAGCCGCGGTAGAGGTTCTCGAAGCTGCTGGATTTCGGGTACATGTACCGGATGCCGGTCTTTGCTGCGGACGGCCCCTCTACGACTGGGGCATGCTCGACCGTGCTAAGCGACTGCTGCGAGAGATTCTCGATCGGTTGCAGGCTGAAATCGACCATCAGATTCCCTTGGTCGTGCTCGAGCCGAGCTGTGCTGCCGTGTTTCGCGATGAATTGCGCAACCTTTTTCCGCAGAATGCTCGCGCCCACTGCTTGTCCGAGCAGACCTTCCTGTTGAGCGAGTTCCTGGAGAAACATGCTCCGCATTTCACCTTGCCGAAACTTGTTGTTGATCGCGAAAGAAATTCGGCGAATACCGGCTCGGAGGAAAGAGCTCGGGCGCTCGTGCATGGCCATTGTCATCACAAATCAATTTTGAAGATGACCGACGAAGAAGCTGTGCTGCACAAAATGGGGATTGATTTTTACACTCCCGCTCCGGGTTGTTGTGGCATGGCGGGATCTTTCGGCTTCGAGCACGACAAGTACGCCGTCTCGCTCGCCGTGGGTGAGCTCGAGTTGCTCCCCGCCGTGCGCAAAGCCGCTCCCGAGTGCCTCATCATCGCCGATGGATTCAGTTGTCGCGAGCAGATCGCGCAATGTACAGACCGGCATGCCCTCCACTTGGCGGAGGTGATTCAAATGGCCCTAGATGGCGAGGCCTTCGGCTCCGCATATCCGGAGCGCAAGAGGATCGAGCGGATTGAAACCGAGGTAAACCGGTCCATGACCCGTGCTGCCCTTGGCCTGGCGGGGGCCGTTGCAGCGGGGGCCCTCGTGTGGGCCCTCTTCCGGCGATCGACCTAGCCCAGTCTGCCGAGCCAGGCTAAGCCCGCTCTCGATGGGATGGGGCGAGCCTGGGTATGTGGGGGCACCCGGCAAGGAAAGCAGGTTTGACCGGAATCGTCGGGAGCCTACAGGTGTATTTGTTTCGACCGCTATCGCCGAAAGACCTGGCCAGTGCGAGCATGGCGCTAACGTATTGTAAATTAAGCAACTTAGCTAAACTTGCACAGCTTCTACACTGCCCGACGCCTCGCCAGGACACCTGAATTCTGGGAGAATGAAGGGGGGAAACCTGGGCTTAGGTGGTCTGAGTTTTGCGAAGAGCGGACGCTAGATCGGACCCTTAGGGCATCTGTTTGGGCGCTATGGCTGAGGGGTGTTGTGGACTTAGAGATCAGCCTACCGCCACGCGGAACGGCACCAAGGTCAGCAATCAAATGAAAAATATGATTGGCAATAGCGAGTCTGCGCTCACCGTTTCTGAAACCGAAGACCAGATGAAGCTGACCCAGGTGGCGGATGCCTCCGTTCAGGGATCTGTGCTGGTCCTGATCCAGTTTGATGTCTGCGAGGAGATTCGCCTGGAGCG
>DASPVG010000075.1:0-25760 GCA_035622455.1 Terriglobales bacterium | reverse complement strand
AGCGTGGACACGGAGACGGAGTTTCGCGTCCGCGATGCTTTAAGCCGGATGGTGGAAGGCCGGACCTCGCTGATTATTGCCCACCGGCTCTCCACGGTTCAGCGCGCGGATAAGATCATCGTCATGCACAAAGGACAGGTCCGCGAGATGGGTACCCATCAGGAACTGCTGGCGCATCGCGGCATCTACTACAAGCTCTACCAGCTGCAATACAAAGATCAGGAAGTTTCCGCCGCGCCGCAGGTCATTGCCGGCGCCGATCGCTAGAATTGGCACCGCCATGGTCGCATCTTGCGGAAGGGCTTCAAGTCCTATCATGGGGTTGCCAGGGATTGGGTGATCGTGTTCTTGTACTCGCGCGCCCGCGCCATGGCTTGTTCCTCGTTGACCGTCAGAAGGCTTCGATTGCGCATCACCAGGCGACCTCCAATGAGGACGGTTTCGACATCACTGGCTTTTAAGGCGTAGGCCAGCTGTGCGTAGATATCGTACATCGGCACCGCGTTCGGTTCGTCGAGGCTGATCAGAATCAAGTCGGCCTTCTTTCCGTTTTCGAGCGAACCGATCTCTTTCTCCATATGCAGGGCCCTGGCGCCGTCAATGGTGGCCATCTCTACCACTGCTTTCGCAGTCAACGCCCGGGGATCCATCTGGGTAATCTTCGCCAGCTTCGCCGCCAGGTCCATCTCTTCCATCAGATCCAGGTCGTTATTGCTGCCGGCGGGACCGTCGGTGCCGAGCCCCACGACTACACCCGCGGCACGCATCTCAGCCACCGGAGAAACGCCGCTCGCGAGCATCATGTTGCTCGAAGGATTGTGCACGCAGCCCACCTGTTTCTGGGACAGGACCTGGATGTCCTTCCTATCGACAAAGATACAGTGCGCCGCCACAACGTCGGAACCCAACAGTCCGATCGTGTTCAGATATTCGACGGGCGACATTCCGTTTTGCTTCTGGCTGTCCTCCCATTCCTTCTTCATTTCCGCGACATGAATCAGAATCGGAGCATGATATTTTCGAGCCAGCGCCGAAGCATCCTGCAAGGTCTTCCGTGAACACGTGTAGATCGAATGCGGGGCGGCCGCGGCTTGAATCAGGGCATCGCCCTGCCATTTCTTCATGAACCTTTCAGTGTAGGCGAGCGTCTCGGCTTGGTTCCGGTTATCGGGCGCGGGAAAATCGATGAACGTTTCTCCGAGCACGCCCCGCATACCCGCCGCCTTGGTTTCCTCGGCGATTGCGTCTTCGAAGTAGTACATATCCGCGAAAGTGGTAACCCCGGCGCGAATCTGCTCCGCTGCGGCCAGCCGCGTACCCCAGCGCACAAATTCCTGGTTCACGTTCTTCGCCTCGGCAGGAAAGATGTATTTGTGAAGCCACTCGTCGAGCGTGACGTCGTCATGCAGCCCGCGGAATAAAGTCATGGGAACGTGAGTATGGCCATTGATGAAACCGGGCAGAACCAGCTTGCCTTTGGCCGGGATGATTTGCTGAGCTCGATACTTGTTTTCCACTTCGCTACGCGGCCCCACTGCGACAATCAGGTCGCCTTTCACGGCAACGGCTCCGTCGTCGTAAATGGTTCTGGCGGCATCCATGGTGACGACCGTGCCACCGGTCACAAGGAGATCGGCCTCATCCTTTGCAGTCTGCGACGCCAGGAAACTGGGCAGAAGCCAGCCAACGAAGAGGACTACAAGCAAAGCTTGGCGAAAGGTCATAGGTTGCTCCCGACACTTGACTCCCAACCATCTTAAGCGCTTCTTGGCGGAGCTCGGAGTGCTCCGCCAAAAGCCGGCAAGAAATCGCCATTCGTCCGGGGGTGGTACCCCTCCCCTGGCGGTGGTCGGGAAGAATGTGCCTGCCGCATCCCAGGTTCGGCGAGGTCCACAGGAGGCGGCTCCATCGGTTCCGGGTTGGCGCACTCCTGCTGCCTGTCGGCCGCGCCGCCCGAAGCAGGGGTCTTCGCAACTCCTTCACCCCACGGCATATTTGAAGCTTGACAGAAATTTCAAATTGCGATATTAATATTGCAATTTGTTATATGACCTTGGCTGAGAAAATACGCTACCTGCGGGAAGTGGAAGGCTCGCTGCGCGAGCTAGGGCGCCCGATGACCCAGCTCGAACTGGTCCGCGGGATTCGCAAAGAGCTGGGCAAGACCATCAGCCAGTCCTACATCTCGCAGATTGAAAATGGCAGCCGACGTCACATGACGCAGTCGAGCCGCGCCTTGCTGGCCAAGTTCTTCAAGGTGCATCCCGGGTTTCTGGTGGACGACCCCGAGGGGTATCACACCGATCTGGTCTCGAATCTCAGAACCATGGAAGGGAAGCTGGATGTCTGGTTCATGCAAGGTGCGGAGCGTTTTGCCAGCGATCCCGAGATCAGGGAGGTGCTCGAGAAAGTGGCTCGTCTCGAACATGCCCGCGAGAGCCTGATCCTCCTCGGAGCAATTCTCGACACGCCGGGACTGGCCAATCGCCTGCTTGAGGCACTGAAACCTGAGGCGGCGCACCGCAGCCGAACCCCGGTGAGGGCAGGGGGATGTACGCAATGACTTGGGAGAACTTCTACTTAGTTTGCTTCGCGCTAGGATTTGCCTTTAGCCTGCTTTCGTTTCTGAGCGGTGGATTCCGCTGGCATCTCCCTCATTTTCATGCCGGCGGGGGCGTCCATGCCGGGCCGCACGCCACCGGCTCGGCGCGAAACGCGCAGGCGGAAACGGCGCTGCTCAATCCCGTGACCCTGGCCGCGTTTCTTGCCTGGTTCGGCGGCATCGGCTATTTGCTCACCCGCTTTTCGTCCCTGTGGTTCGTCGTGGGACTGGGTATCGCTCTGCTGAGTGGGGCGACCGGAGCGGGCGTCATTTACCTCTTTCTCAGTCGAGTGCTGATGTCCGGCGAAGAGAATCTCAACCCCGAGGATTACAACATGGTCGGTGTCCTGGGGCATCTTTCGATGCCGATTCGCCAGGGAGGCACGGGAGAACTGACCTATTCCCAAGAAGGAACGCGGCGCGCCTGTGGTGCCCGTGCCGAAGACGGACGGGCGATTGCCAAGGGCACCGAGGTTGTGGTCACCCGTTACGAAAAGGGCATTGCCTACGTGCGGCTGTGGACGGAATTGGCAGGAGAACACGACCTGCCTGAAACCGCGACCAGGAACGAGTAGCCGGAGAGAGGATTTCGAGCGACCGCAGACGGTTCGGAAGTTAGCCGGGTAGGAAAGGCTTGGTCGCCGATTGCGTTGTTGTTCGAGACGTTGCTTTTCAAGAGGAGGCGTTATGTTTAGCGGGACTTTGGTTGAGATATGGATCATCGTCGGCTTGGTGGTTCTGGCCACGATGCTTCTGATGAGCATGCTAGCCCGGTTGTACCGTAAGGCAGGACCGCACGAGGCTCTTGTGGTCTATGGTTTTCGCGGAACCAGGGTGGTGAAGGGTCATGGCACCATCATTTTCCCGATGATCGAAAACTGCCGCGGGCTTTCCTTGGAGCTCATGTCGTTTGACGTAGCGCCCCAGCAGGATCTTTACACCAAGCAAGGCGTCGCGGTCACGGTCGAAGCCGTTGCCCAGATCAAGGTCAAGTCCGACACCGAGTCCATCCTGACTGCCTCGGAGCAGTTCCTGACCAAGGTACCGCAGGAGAGGGAAGGCCTGATCCGACTTGTGATGGAAGGTCACCTGCGCGGCATCATCGGCCAACTGACGGTCGAGGAAATCGTAAAACAGCCCGAGATGGTCTCCGATCGCATGCGCTCCACCTGCGCCGATGACATGAACAAAATGGGGCTGGAGGTGGTCTCGTTCACGATCAAAGAGGTACGCGACAAGAACGAGTACATCACCAACATGGGGCGGCCGGATGTGGCACGCATCAAACGAGACGCCGACGTGGCTGCGGCCGAAGCCGATCGCGACACGGCCATCCGCCGCGCGTTAGCCCAACGGGAAGCTGCCGTTGCCAAAGCGCAGGCCGATCAGGAGCGCGTCCTGGCGGAAACCCTGTCCCTGGCCAAGCAGGCCGAGGCCACGCGCGATCTCGAAGTCAAGAAGGCGCAATTTCTCGAAGTCACGAAGCGGCAGCAGGCGCAGGCCGACAAGGCTTACGACATCCAGACTGCCATCATGCAGCAGCAGGTTACCGCCGAACAGGTAAAGGTGCAGCAGGTGGAGAAAGAACAGCAGGTCAAAGTGCAGGAGGCCGAAATCGCGCGTCGTGAAAAGGAGCTGATCGCAACCGTGCTGAAGCAGGCAGAGATCGAGCGGCAGCGGATCGAGACCCTGGCCGCGGCGGAGAAGCAGCGCCTGATCGTAGAGGCAGAAGGCCATGCCTCTTCCATTCGTGCCCAGGGCGAGGCGGAGGCCGAGATCATCTTCAAGAAAGGTGAGTCCGAAGCCAAGGCGATGAACGTCAAGGCCGAGGCTTACCAGGAATACAACCAGGCGGCGGTGATCGACAAGTTGTTTTCGAGTTTGCCGGAGATCGTCAAAGGCTTGGCGGCTCCACTGGCCAACGTGGACAAGATCACGGTGGTCTCAACCGGCAACGGAGACGCCTCGGGAATGAATAAAATTACCGGCGACTTGACCAAGATGGCAGCGCAAGTTCCGGCCTTGTTCGAGACGCTTTCGGGCATGAGCATGAGTGAACTGCTGTCGAAGGTGCGCACCATCGGCGACAAGGGACCGAAGCCCGATGCCCTGCCGCCGTCGACAGTTGCAGGAGGGAAGTAACCGGCCGACGGGGCGACGGGATTCGGCCGGTCAAGGTTGCGAGCTGTGAGGTGCACGATGCAAAACGATTCATACATTATCGGCTGGGGAGTCGGCATTGGCGCCGCGATCGGCACCGCACTGACCGCGGCATCTGAGCACCCAGCGGTTTGGCTACCTCTGGCAATCGGGATCGGATTGGCCATGGCAGTCGCCATTCGGGATCGCAGGCAATCGGCTTACGCGATGGGCGGGCGAGCAGGGCGATCGTCACTTCCCGGCGGATCGCCCCGCGCAAATTTCGGCTAACTAGAAAAGGAGTTTCAACATGGCATTACTAGAGAGAGTTTCCACACTGGTCCGGGCAAATCTCAATGATTTGATCGACAAGGCCGAACACCCGGAAAAAATGATCAAGCAAGTCATTCTCGACATGCAGAACCAGCTTCTACAGGTAAAGACACAGGTAGCGATCGCCATCGCGGATCAGCATTTGCTGGAGAGAAAGCAGAAGGAAAATGAGGCCCAAATGACCGAGTGGATGCGCAAGGCCGAACTCGCGGTGGATAAGAAACAGGATGACCTGGCGCGCGCATCCTTGCAACGCTCGGAGAGCTATCGCGAGCTGAGCGACGGATTCGCCCAGCAAATCGCTGATCAAAAGGCCCAGGTGGACAACTTGAAAGCTGCCTTGCGGCAACTGGAGCAAAAGCTCACCGAGGCCCAGGGGAAAGCTGATCTGCTGGTGGCGCAGCACCGTCGGGCGCGCGCTGTGGGAAAAGCGAGCGAGGCAAAGATGGCCGGGGGCAATGGCTCGAGCTCCGCTGCATTCGACCGCATGAAGCACAAGGTGGCACACGAAGAAGCGCTCAGCCAAGCCAAGTCCGAAGTGGCGGCGCAGGATATCGAAGCCCGCCTGGCAGAGTTAGAGAAACAAGATCGGATCGAGCAGTTGTTGACGGAGCTGAAGGCGAAACGAGGGCTATGATCCTAATCATTGGAACTCAACCTTGCGCATAACGTTGGCAAGGCTCCGCCTCTTGGGCACCGTGGGATCCGGTGCCTGCTTTTTGCACGCTCACTTTGGCTCGCCACACCAACCGACCGATCCGATCGGGGTTACCGTTACCCCTCCAAAGCTGAGAAGCGGTTAGGCAGCACGCGGCGCCTCGGTCGTTGCCGGGTGGACGTTGACCTGCTCGGCTCCCGAGGTCTCGAGAATACCGCGAGCCATCTCCACCTCTGCAGCAGTTCCGTGGGCAATCAGAACGAATTTTCCCGCTTTGAGCGTAGTCTCGTACTTGACAATGCTGTCCTTCGGGATGCCAAGGCTATACAGTCCGGCGCCAAGAGCACTCAAACCTCCGACCACGACCGCACCCTCGAGCGCAGCGATAATCCAGGTGATGATAGATCCGGCTGCTACGACGGGACCAATACCGGGAATGAACAGGACGGCGGCTCCGAAAAGCATGCCCCACAGCCCGCCCCAAAATGCACCGAACTTGCCCCAATACTTCATTCGGTCGCCGGTGTTATAAAAGCCAACCACGTTGTCTTCAGAGTGGTAGTCTCGACCAATAATCGACAGCTTCTTGACGTCGAATCCTCCATTCTTCAGTTCCTTAATCGCGTTCTCGGCTGCCGAATGCTGGCCGAAAATCGCAACGACAGAGTTCTGGTTCTTATCTTGTGTGTCGGCCACTGCCAAAGTCTCCTTTTTATGGTTTTTGTTCTTAACGGCAGATCGTTGTGCTCTTAGATAATCCAAACCCGCTCCGAGTTAGGCTCGGAGTTGCTCGGTGCTTCCTACGGTTGCCAGATCCCTCGAGGCATCTGGTGTCAACTCTGGAGTGTTCTAGAGCATAGACCCAATTTCGGAGCGAGAGACCTGTCAGAGTTGCCAGTCGCCTGTCTAGAAAAAGGCTACGAGGCCAATGGAAAGATTGTAGGATGCGATCGCACGACAAGAGAATGTCCCGACCAGATGGAGAAATGCAATGCTTCGGGCTTCACGCGCTCCGGCCATTGAGGCGTAAGATCGGCACCAGCCATCTCTGTCGCGTCCACACAGAATCAAGACAATCAACGCAATTAGGCGCAGATGTTGATTCGGCAGCGCATTTCCTTGGGGCACAACCTGTACGTTGTGCCATAGGGCAGGGCGTTGGCGCCGGGCTCGCAGTGGCAGGGAATCGGCGAGGCCCGATGGCAGCTCTGGGACGATTCGAGTCCCTCCCCGCTTAAGCGCTGGCTTTGTCCGCGAGTGGCAGGCTTTGGGCATCGCTCGGGGCCGATTCTAAATCCAACTGTTCCTGTCCACTGAGAACAGAAACCCGTCCGCGATAGGTCTTCAGATGGGTGGCCGCTTTGTCGAAGGCCTCCTGCGCTTTGTTCAAGCTTCTGCCCACGTTCTCAAACTGATTCTGGAAAAAGTCAAACGACTTCTGCGCTTTGGCTAGTTCGAGGCGGCTCTTCTCGAATCGTCCCGCCATTTCATACCACTTGTGGACCAGGGCAATCGTTTTGAGGGTCATCAACAGCGTATTCGGGGAGACTGGAAACACATGCTGCTGGTTAAGCCAATCGGCCAATTCCCGGTTCCGAATCGCCTCCATGTACAGGGTTTCGCTCGGCAAATACATGAGAGCAATATCGGTCGTGCCATGCTCGGGTTGGATGTAGGCTTTAATGCGTTTGCCTTCGGCCTTCATGACCCGCACGAATTCCACCCGGGCTTCTTCGATCTCACCTTTATTCGTGCTCTCAAACAACCCTAGCACCTGCTCGCGGGGGAATTTCGCGTCAATCGGCAGGCGCTGGTCGGGAAAATGAATGACGGCGTCGGCACGTCCTCTGCCTTCGGGCAGGGATGCCTGCATTTCAAACATGTGCGCTGGAAGGAAGTCTGCAAGCAGGCGCTCCAGGCTTGCTTCCCCAAACTGGCCGCGCAGGTGAGGCAGCTTGAGGAGATTGTTGAGGTCGTTAATCGAATGCCCGAGCGCGCCAACTTCCCTCAGTTGTTCCTCGGCGGCCCTCAGGTGCTGCTGCACCCTCTCGAAGTGAGCAAATCCCTCTTTGATATTCTGATCGAGTTTTTGCTGGACCTGGTCGCTGATGGCAAGCAATTTGGCGTCAACACGGTCACGAATGGAATCCAGATTCTGCACGGTCTTCTGGCTCAAATTATCGAACTCCGACTTCAGTTGCGAAGTCGTGAGTGCCAGTGAGGCGGTCAGTTCGGTACGGGCTTCGGCTAATCGTTCCGCCTGCTCTCGGCGCCCGCTTTGAAGTTGAGTTTCGAGGCTGGTGCGAATGTCGGAAAAGCCTTCCATCATGCGATCGGCCATGCCTTGGCGCAACTCGCCCTTGGTTCGCTCCAGCCGTTGCGCCATATCTGCGGTTGCCGACGCAAATTGGTGTGAGAGGTTCTGAATGGCTTCACAACTGAGAGCAACTGTTTTTAATGCTTCAGTTAAGGGATGATGGTTAAAGCGTTTCTGGAACCAGAGCAGCAGGCCCAACACGGTGACGTTCAGCACCCCTAGAGCAAGCAGCAGGAACAGCAATTTGGAATCCTCTTTTCGATTGCGCTAACCCGGATTGTAGAGGGGATCGAGGGAGATAGAAAGCAGCAAATTGGATTCACCCACTTCCGCGAGCGCACGATCACGCTCCCCAAAAGCCGCTCGAAGACTGCCCGTCACAATCTGTTTTGCACCCATTTTGAGGTTAGGCACCGGGGACCAAACGAACCGGTGACGCCTGGCCGGTTTTCATGCTGCGATAGGCGGCATCGAGAATCTCCTGATTCTTCCATCCTTCTTCCCCGGGCACTGCAAACTCAGCCTTTCCCTCGAGGGCGGCGGCAAACGACTCGACTTGCCGCGTGTAAGCCTGTCGGTTGGAGAGCATCTCGGTTTCGACGACCTCTCCATTGCGAAGCAATTCCAACCGGATCGGCTTTTCCACGGTTAGTCCGTCGTCCGCGCGAAGCACTCCCTCCTCGCCCACGAACTCGAGGGGCGTGCGATAGCCAGCACGGAAGGAAACTGCGACCAAACCCAACGTCCCGCGAGAAAACTCCAGGACCATCGCCGCGGCTGCTTCTACTTCCCGGGAGATGGAGTCGGAATGGCCGCGGGCAGCGACCGACACCACTTCGTCCTGCAACATGAAACGCAGAGCATCGACACAATGCACGCCTACGTCGGCGATCGGTCCGCCGCCCGCGATGGAAAGGTCGTTAAGCCATGCCCGGGGATGGCCGGCGCCGCCGGGAAAGGAAAACTCTGAACGGGCGAACACCAGACGGCCGATCTGCCCCGCAGCCAGTCGGTCCCGCAGTCGCGCCGTGGTGTCTTCAAAGCGAAACACCTGGGCGACACCCAGCAGAACCTTGGCCATGCGCGCAGCTTCGACCATGCGACGACATTCGTCCGCGTTCACACCCATTGGTTTCTCGCATAGCACGGCTTTGCCGTACTTGACGGCCCGGAGCACATCTTGCAGGTGGCAGGCATTCGGCGTGGTAACCAGCACGGCATCGACCTGAGGTGAGCGGCAGAGTTCTTCAGCGGAAGCGAACGGCAGCGGCACTTGGAATTGGCGCGCCGAATCTTGCGCTTTGGTCCAATCGCGGCGGGAAAGAGCCACCACGCGGCAGTTCCTGGCCTCCGCAAATCCAGGCATGAGCCGTTTCACCGCATGCAGTCCGAAACCAACGATTCCGAAGTTGATCATGACAAGGGCAGGGCTCGACGCCAATCGCCGGCTAGTTTCCACCCAACGGCCAAGGGTTAAGGACTCACAGCCATCGAGACCCCAGCCGCCGCGGTGGTTGCGGTGAACCCGGTGTTGGTCAAAACCCCCAAAGCCGAATTCCCAGTCGTTTGGAGCGTGAACACGGAGATGGTCTTCGCACTTTGACTAACGGAGTAAATGTATGTGCCATTAGGGTCGGTCGCAACCAGCACCGGAGCCGTGCCTGCACTGAACGGCCCTTGAGTGATCGTGGTCGCAAAGCCGGTTCCCGGACTGATCGTGTACCCGCTAATGTTGTTGGAGGACGCGTTGGCGACGTACAAAAACACACCCGTTATGGTGAGGGTCAGCGAAACTGGAGCCGCACCGGTCGCAAAGGGTGAACCGGCCACCTGCTGCAGAGACCCTGTGATCGAGTTGATCCCGAAAATCGAAACCGTATTGGCCGTGGAGTTGGCCACGTACAGGTAGCGTTCCTTTGGGTCGACGGCCACCGCCAAGGCGCCCAGACCCGAGAAAAACGGCGAGTCCGGAATCAACTCGAGGGTCCCCGAGGCCGACACCGAATAGCCAAAAACCGCTCCCAACTGGCTGTTCACCACGTAGAGAAATTTGCCGGATGGAGTTACCACCAACGCTATGGGATTCGGGGGAGTTGGAAAAGGAGAGGAAACTTGACGCAAAGCACCGGTCGAGGTGTCGATCGAATAAACCGAAATATTGCTCGAAAGCTCATTGGCTACAAAAAGAAAAGTGCCGCTCGCATTAATCGCCATCGCCAGAGGGTCAAATCCCGTGGTTGTGCGCGGCAGAATCTCGGACAGACCGCCGCTCGTGCGGTCGATCTTGAACAGCGAGATCGTGTTATCGTCACGGTTGGCTACCCAGACAAACCGATCCGAAGGATCAATCAGCACCGTGCCGGGCGAGTTGCCGGTCGCGTACGGTGATCCCACAATCTCGGTCAACTTGCCGTTTCGGTTCTCGACGCGGTAGGCGGCGATACCATTCAATGAGGGAAGGGTGACGTAGGCGGTGTGGGTGGTAACGCAGCCGACCGAGCCGGTCAGAAGCAGCAACGTCAACACGAGCCAGCTTTGTTTGTCGAGCATCATTCGGATCCCAACCCAGCGCGCGCCGAAATCATAAACTGGAGTTTCCCGGCTGCGCCTCATAGCTTGCGAAGATGGCCCATATGGCCGAAGTGAAACACCAGACCAGTCGAAAAGCGGAGATCATTCTGGTGCGCCTTGAAGGTGGCGGTGTGGAAATAGTCCACTTGCAATACCCGAATGCTGATTCGCGGTTTCCAGTGGTAGTCGAAACCGCCACCGCCTCCCAGCGAGCGACCCACGCTCTCGAATCCAGATCTGGTCAACTGCTGAATATTCGCGCGGTTCTGAGTTTTTCCAAAGAGAAAATTGGCATAGAACTCGGACTTGTCGCGGTGGTGCGTGTACTGCGGGCCAATCATATAATCCCATAGGTTCAACCCCGACCCGTAATGGCCGCTACTATCGACGGTTACACCGAGTTTCATGGTGATATGCCAGGTCCCGTCGAAATTCCATCCGTAGAGGTTGCTATAGTTGGGATACCCGATCGAGGGAGCGTCAAACAGCCGGTCAGAATATCCACCGAAAACGTCGAAGCGCGGCACTTGTTGGGCGTCGAGGGAAGCGGACATCGATCCCAGAAAAAAGAAGCAAACCATGGCGATAAAGCGCGCTCTGCCTCGAAATTGTCTAGTCATTGGTAGGGCTTAGAATCGAAACCCCGATTTTCCGTCGTTTGCTGTTGAAAGCGAACTTACTATATCAGGTTGCTTTCGATCGGCTCTAACGGGTTGGATGCGGGAAGACCTCTGGAAACGACTCGAGGACATCACTTTTCAGCCATCGCGCCGACCATAGACTCAAAGATTTTGTAGCCGTCGGTTCCGCCGAGTTCCGCTTCGGCAGCGCGCTCCGGGTGTGGCATCATACCGAGAACGTTTCGTCCGGGACTGCAGATGCCTGCGATGTTGTCTAGGGAGCCGTTGGGATTGGCCTCGGGGGTGATCCGGCCGTCGGGTTCTGCATAGCGGAACACGATTCGCCGATCGCCTCTTAGCTCGCCCAGGGTTGATTCATCGCAGAAATAGTTGCCATCCATATGTCCGATGGGAAGGGTGAGAACCTGGCCCATCTGACAGGCATTCGTGAACGGAGTGTCGGTGCTCTCCACCCGGACTTCGACGGGCTTGCATACGTATTTGAGGCCCACATTGCGTATCAGTGCTCCCGGAAGCAGGCCTGCCTCGCAGAGGATCTGAAACCCGTTGCAGATGCCCAGCAGCAAACCGCCGCTCGCGGCAAATTTTCGCACCGATTCCATCACGGGCGAGAACTTGGCAATCGCCCCGGTGCGCAGATAATCGCCGAAGGCGAAGCCTCCTGGGATAATAATGGCGTCACAATTCTCCAGGTCGTGGGACTCGTGCCACAGCAAGGTCACCGGCTGTTGGGCCACGTTCTTAATCGTCCAGTACGCGTCCTGGTCGCAATTCGAGCCGGGAAAAATAATGACACCGAATTTCATGCGCGATGCCTCGGATGAGATCCTGGGTGGAGTCTAACACGTGTACCGGGTTCGGCCTCGACTGATTTGGTTCCCCCATGATTCCTATCCCAAGCCTTGGGCTCGCATGCTGCCTATGACGACGTCCGGCTTACAACGGGCCGCAGCAGGGCCACGTGCTATAATTGCCCTTGCCTACATCTTTTAGGGGCAATCCTGTGATCTCCTCGCCTGGGCGAATCCAACGGGTTGAGATCGACGTGGTAGATCAGCACACTCTAAGTTCATTGCCATGAGGTATTCCCATGTCTGGCCACTCTAAATGGGCCACCATTAAGCATAAGAAGGGCGCACTCGACGCCAAGCGGGGCAAGATCTTCACCCGCCTAATCAAAGAAATTACGATTGCTGCCAAAAGCGGTGGCGATCCCGACACTAATCCTCGCCTGCGCACTGCCATTGCAGCCGCTAAGGCCGAGAACATGCCTGCCGACAACATTAAGCGCGCCATTCAGCGCGGCACGGGCGAATTACCCGGCGCTACCTATGAAGAGTTCGCACTCGAAGGTTACGGCCCGGGCGGGGTTGCGATCCTGATCGAGATCAGCACCGACAACCGTAATCGTACGGTGAGCGAAATTCGCCACGTATTCCAGAAAAACGGGGGCAACATGGCGGAGGCGGGTGCGGTGTCCTGGATGTTCCACAAGAAAGGCGACATCGTGGTTCCCAAGTCCGCGGCCAAAGAAGATGAGCTGATGGGCGTCGTACTCGATGCGGGCGCCGAAGACCTACGCGATGATGGCGACAATTGGGAGGTGTTGACGGACCCAGCCGCTTTCGAAGCGGTGCTCGAAGCGGTGAAGAAAGCTGGCGTCCAGCCGGTCTCGTCGAGCGTTGCCATGATCCCGCAGAACTACATCAAGCTCGAAGGTGCGGCAGCGAACACTATGATTCGACTGGTCGAAGCTCTCGAGGAGCACGACGACGTTCAGAATATTCACTCCAATTTTGACATCGATCAGAAGTTGCTCGAGCAAGTTGCCGGATAGCCGCTGTCGATCGCATCCGAAGCAACCAACGACAGGCAAGTCGGCGATTTGAACTTCGCGAGTGCCCAAGCGTTGACCCGGCGCTCTCGGGTTCCATCTGTCGACCTCACCCCATCTGATCTCTAACCCGCCCGAAAATCACGAGCCCACTCGCTTCCGCATGTCGCTCGAGGATCCCGAGCGCGCGGTGACTCGCC
Source organism: Terriglobales bacterium (assembly GCA_035622455.1). Taxonomy (GTDB): domain Bacteria; phylum Acidobacteriota; class Terriglobia; order Terriglobales; family Acidobacteriaceae; genus JAFAGX01. The sequence continues at coordinate 12,465 of DASPVG010000075.1, read as the reverse complement.
TCGAGCATGCGTCAGAGGGGATTGGATTCATCGAGGCAAGCGCGATGAAATGGCAAGGTGGATGCAGGGAAAACGACCCGGAACACAGGCAGATACCCTCAAGAGCTTGATTTATGCTGACTAAGGCGAAGGGCTGATGGTCGTTGTCGGGAGGTTATGAAAGTACGGGTCGACAAACTGCTCTTTGAACGTGGCTTGGCGAGTTCGCGCCAAGTTGCCCAGGCGTTGATTCTGGCTGGCAAAGTGCACGCAGATGGGCAAAAGATCGGTAAGCCAGGAACTGCGGTCAATGCGGATTGTAAGTTACAGGTTCTCGGTGAAGTGCGCAAATACGTGAGTCGCGGGGGGCTCAAGCTGGACCGGGCTTTCGAGTACTGGAGTATCGATGTGGCGGGCAAAGTGTGTCTGGACATTGGTGCTTCGACCGGTGGCTTCACCGATTGCCTGCTGCAGCATGGGGCGGCCCGAGTCATCGCGGTCGATACCGGACACGGCCAAATTGATTTTCGCTTGCGGCAAGACATGCGGGTGCGGCTTCTAGAAAACACCAATGCCCGGTACTTGACGCGAGAGCAGCTCGGCGAGACCGTGGCGTTTATCGCCATGGACGTGGCATTCATCTCCGCTACGCTGGTGCTTCCGGCGGTGATTGCGGCAGCTTTTCCCCAGGTTCAGGCCGAACGCAGAGGACGGCAGATTGTCGTGCTGGTGAAACCTCAGTTTGAAGCAGGCCGGGACCAAGTGGGGAAAGGCGGCATCGTGCGTGACCAAGCTGTCCAGCTCGCTGCCGTCGAGAAGGTTCGGCAGGCACTGCTGGCGCAACATTGTTCCGCGACGGACGTTATCGAATCGCCGATTCTGGGGGCTGAGGGTAATCGGGAATTCCTCTTGCGGGGTGCCTTCTAGCTTCGCCAGGCGGTCTTTCCGATCATCCTTTCCCTGGTTTCTGTACAATTCAAATTTCATGGTCAATCGGACTTCTCGATCGGACAAATCTGCAGGAATCATTTCGAAGGCGGGTAAGGCGGAGCTCGGAACCGTTGTGCCCGAGCTTATCCACTGGCTCGTCCAGCACGGGTATCAGATCGTTGTCGATCGTGAAACCCAACCCCACGCGCCAGGAGTCGAGGTGGTAGCGCGCGAGGAGATCGCTTCTCGCCCGCTTCGTTTTGTCGTCGTGCTCGGTGGTGATGGAACTCTGCTCTCGGCAGCTCGCTCGGTCTCAAGAGCCGGCGTCCCGCTCATCGGTGTTAACCTGGGCTCGCTGGGGTTTCTGACCGAAGTACCGCTCGAGGAGTTGTATCCGACGCTCGAGGGCATTGAGGTGGGGCACTGCGGGGTCGAAGCCCGCTCGATGGTGCATTGTGACGTGCTGCGCGACAATTCGCCAGTGGCGAACTACGATGCGCTGAACGACATTGTGGTCGGCAAGGGCACCATCTCCCGCCTGAATCACTGCGATGTCTATATCGATGGCGACTTCGTCTCCTCGTACAAGGCGGATAGTCTGATCGTGTCCACGCCCACCGGCTCGACTGCCTACTCGCTCGCGGCGGGTGGGCCAATCTTGATGCCGACCATCAGCGGGTTTGTCGTAACCCCGGTTGGGGCCCATTCTCTGACCCACCGGCCGCTGGTGGTACCGGACACTTCGAACCTGATGATCGTGGTCAATACCGGGGCTGAGGAGGCGTACTTGAGCGTGGACGGGCAGATTGGCATGCCCATGTGCGACGGAGATCGCGTCTGCTGTCGCAAATCGCAATTCCAGGTGAAGCTGCTGCGGGTTCGTGGGACCTTTTTCGATATCTTGCGAGCTAAGTTGAAGTGGGGACAGAGGTAGTCTCTGCCCTTGCGGGGCAAACAAGGCTCGGGTGTGGAACTTTTCCGAAATAACGACGACCCGAATGAGGGAGCGACAGGATGGTGAGGGAGACGGCTTTGGCCAAGAGCGTGAAAGCGGCGATCGTATTCCTGACAATCACCATTCCGAGCAGCATGGGCGCGCAGTCGAAACCCGCCGCAGATCTGATCATCTCGAATGCGAACGTGTGGACCGGAGATGACGCTCAACCCAAGGCACAGGCGGTTGCCGTGCTCGGGGCAAGGATTGTTTCGGTGGGCTCGAACGCCAAGGTGTCGCTTTGGCGCGGTGCGAATACCAAGGTCTTGGATGCCAACGGCAAGCTGCTGCTGCCAGGTTTTAACGATGCCCACGTCCATTTCCTCAGCGGGGGAGAGCAGCTCGACAGTGTTCAACTCAATGACGTTACCAAGACGGATGAGTTCGTTCGCCGGATCGCCGAGCAGGCGAAGAAAACGCCAAAAGGCGAATGGATCCTCGGGGGCGATTGGGATGAAACCAAGTGGAACCCGCCCAATCTGCCTACGAAAGAGATGATCGATCCGGTCACCCCGGACCATCCGGTACTCGTCAGCCGCTACGATGGGCATTCCGCGCTGGCCAATTCGCTGGCCCTGCGGCTTGCCGGGATCACGGCGCAAACTCCCGATCCCCCGGGGGGAACGATCGTACGCGATGCCCAAGGCAACCCAACCGGTGACCTAAAAGACGCTGCGATGGATGACGCTTATAAGGTGGTCCCACCCGCTTCTCATGACCGGCTGTGGCGTGCGGCAAAGCGTGCGCTCGAATATGCAGCGTCGCTCGGAGTAACCAGCGTGCAGGCCATGAATCCGGAGTACGCCGACGTGGCCATCTTTTCTCAGCTCCTCGAAAATGGCGAGCTGACGACGCGCATCTATGCCGCGCCGCTCATCACCGAAGTGGACGATCAGGCGAAGATCGGGATTCGCCATGCTTTCGGCGGACCTTACCTGCGCATCGGCGCTGTGAAAGCTTTTGCTGACGGCTCACTCGGTTCGCGGACGGCGTATTTCTTCGATCCATTTTCCGATCAGCAGGAAAATCACGGCTTGCTCTCGAGCGAGATGCAGCCCCTTTCCCTAATGCGAGATCGCATGATGCAGGCGGATACCGCCGGTCTGCAAATCTGCACCCATGCCATTGGCGACCAGGCAATTTCGATGGTCCTCGATTTATACACCGATGTGGTGAAGGCGCATCGCGGGGCTGAGCGCCGTTTCCGCATTGAGCACGCGCAGCACATGGCGGAAAAGGATTTCGCGCGCTTTGCCCAGCTCGACGTCATTGCCTCGGTTCAGCCTTATCATGCCATCGATGACGGACGCTGGGCAGAAGCCCGCATCGGTCATGACCGCGCCAGCCGCACCTACGCATTTCGAACCTTTCTCAACCACGGAGTCCATTTGGCCTTCGGGACAGACTGGGATGTGGCTCCACTGAATCCACTGTTAACGGTATATGCAGCCGTCACGCGGGCGACCTTAGACGGAAAAAATCCCCAAGGCTGGTTCCCCGACCAAAAGCTTACGGTGGAGGAGGCGGTTCACGCCTACACCATGGGATCCGCGTATGCCGAGTTTCAAGAGAAAGAAAAAGGTTCGATTACGGTGGGAAAACTGGCCGATATGGTTCTGTTGAGTGACGACATTTTTTCGATCGATCCGGCTAAGATCCGCGAGGTCAAGGTGTTGAAAACAATCGTGGGCGGCAAGGTGATTTGGGATCCGACGCGAAAACTGCCTTACTCCACCGCATTCTAGCTGGGTTGAGAACGTCGAATTCGCTAGGTGGAAGCTGAGGCTGAGGCGCTCCTGGCGGGTAATTTCCCGTGCAGTTCGTCGATCAGTAATTCCAGGCCCTTCCAGTCCTCTACCGTAGCGCCATGGGTAAATGCAATTCCTAGCCCGGCGTCGTCACGGCGCTGCACGATCCCCCAAAGATCCACCCGCAAGTCCACGGTCTGCACCAGAATGCGGACCCTGGCCTTTACCGGAACCTGTCGTGGCGTTTCCAGGTAACACCCGCTGAGGCTGATATTTTTCAACTTGGCCAGAATCACCGCGTCATTGGCAGGCTCCCTCAAGACCACGGTAGTAGCCAGTGCGAATCGTGGATGCGCGACGTTGGGTGGGTTACTCATATTGGTTCGAGCCATCTCCGACCCTACCCGAGCCTTGTGCTCGCGGCAAATTACCTTAGTCATTTCCGGAACATGCTGCCGCTCGATACTCCCAGGACTCTTCATTTCGATCGCTAGCATTGGTTCACGGAGAGATGAGAGAGGTTCAGCTTTCGCTACGAAGGAGATCGGCTATGGTTTCCCGCCGCCGGATCACGGTCACCGACTTTCTATCGATTAATACTTCCGCCGGGCGAGGCCGGGAGTTGTAATTAGAAGCGAGCACCATCCCATAGGCACCCACGTCCAGAATGGCTAACAGGTCCCCCTCTTGAACCACCGGCAGCTCACGATCGCGCGCGAAGAAGTCTCCGCTTTCGCAGACAGGGCCGACGACATCGACTTTCTGGGTGTTCGTGCCATGACCGCAAACCGCCGCGATGCTGTGATATGCGTTATACAAGGATGGTCGTAGCAGATCATTCATGGCAGCATCCACGACCAGGAACCTCTTCCCATTGTTGCGTTTCCTGTAGAGTACCTTGGTGATCAAAACGCCGGCCGGGCCGATAATCGAGCGGCCGGGCTCGAGCAGAAGGTGTACGTCAAGATCTCGCAACGGGGGAAGCACAGCTTGCGCGTAGTTTCGCGTCCACTCGGCAAAGTTGGACGTGCTTCGGTGCTCGTAATCGATTCCCAGGCCTCCGCCAGCATCCACGTACCGGATCCGAAGGCCTTGTGCGCTCAGCTTCCGGACCAGGTCGGCTACTCTCTTCATGGCTTGCGCGAAGGGCTGCACGTCCCTGATCTGGGAGCCAATGTGAACGCTTACGCCGGCAATCCTCAGGTGCAGGTTCCTTGAGGCTTCCTGATAGAGGCGGAGTGCCTCAGCGATCGGAATGCCAAATTTATGTTCATGGAGTCCGGTTGCGATATAAGGATGCGTGCCGGCAGGCACATCAGGATTCACCCGTAGGGCGATGGGTGCGGTCTGGTTGATTCGGGCAGCGCACGTTGCCAGCAGATGCAATTCCGATTCGCTCTCCACATTGAACAGCATCACGCCCGCTTTGAGAGCTCGTTCGATCTCGCGCGAGGTCTTTCCCACGCCTGAGTACACCACCTTCTTCGCCGTGGCCGGGCTCACCCGCAAGACACGCTCCAGTTCTCCGCCTGACACCACGTCGAAGCCGCATCTTTTTTGATGAAGAAGTCGCAGGATTCCGAGATTGGAGTTGGCCTTGACGGAATAGCACAGGGTATGGCGCACTCCACGAAACGCCTGCTCGAAATCCCGCACTCGAGTTCGAATGGTGCTGGCGGAATATACGTAGAGCGGTGTGCCGAACCGCTGCGCCACGCGTGTGAGGGGAACCTGATCGCAGTAGAGAACTGCGGAGTTTGTAGCTGCCTTCTGCCCCGGAGCAAGATCGCAGAACCCACGCTCGGAGTGACTAGCGCGTTCTTTCACTCGTTTTTCCCGGAACCCTCTTTGACCCGGATCACAACCACAGTCTGGTCATCGAAGGCGTCCTCCCCGGCGGCATGTTCGGCCACGGCTGCGAAAACCTCCCGAACCACAGCATCCGCCGGCAGATTTGCATTGCGCGCAATGATCTGCTCCAACCGTCCCCGTCCAAACAAGTCTCCAGCCTTGTTGCGGGCGTCCAGGATTCCATCACTGAAGAACACAAACATGTCCCCCGGCTTGGCCGCAAAACTGAACTCCTCGTACTCGGCATCATCGAACAACCCCAAAGGCAGGCCCGTGGCCTCGATGATCTCTGTCTTGCCATTGTGACAGTAAATTGGCCTGGGCAGACCGGAATTGGCTACGCGCAGGGTGCGATGATCGTCGTCCCACACTCCATAAATCAAGGAGACAAACTGGCCATCGATGCGGCGTTCGGAGAGGGAAAAGTTCACTGCGGAGAGCATCTCTGCCGGTGACGGCTCGATGGGCGCATGAGAGCGCAAAATACCACTGACCAGCGCGGCATAAATCGCTGCCGCCGCTCCCTTTCCACTGACGTCGCCGACGACGATCGCGGTGCGGTTCAACGAGTAGCTGACAAAATCGTAAAGGTCACCGCCGATGGCTCGCGCTGGCACGAACTTGGCGGCAAGGTCCAAATTCTTGATCTTGGGCAACGCCGGCGGCAACAGTCGAAATTGAAGTTCCCTTGCCATCGCCAGATCCTGCTCTAAGCGTCGTTCCTGGCGGGCAATCTGCTCGTAGAGCTGTGCATTCTCGATCGCAATGGCAACCTGGGCGGCCAAGGTGGTCACCGTACGCTTGTGATCGTCGGTGAAAAAGCCGCGGCGCGTGTGCTCCAGATCGAGCACGCCGATCACCTTATCCTGGTAGACCAGGGGGACGGCCAGTTCTGAGCGCGTTTCCGGATTGAGCGCGATGTAGCGGGGATCCTTGGTGACGTCAGAAACCAAGACGGCTTCCTTGTGCTGCACGGCATAGCCCACCACGCCCTCACCGAGCGGGACGTCGTGCTTGCGTTGAATGTTCTCCCGAAATCGCAGGGAGAATCGGTGTTGTAGCTTCTGTCCTGTAGAATCCAGCAACAGGATGCTGAACATCTGATAACCGATCAATCGGTTGAGCAGCTCGGCGATGCGCTTCAGGAGCTCATCGAGATTGAGAATCGAGGTCAGCTCGCGGGCAATCTCATTGAGCAGCACCAGGGTGCGGGCCTGACGCGTAGTGCGAGTATAGAGACGGGCATTTTCGATCCCCACAGCCATGCGGGAGGCGATCAACATCAGCAGCCGCTTATGCTCTTCGGTAAAGTAGTTCGGTTGTCGCGACTCGAGATTCATGACGCCGATCAGCTGATTCTTCACAATCAACGGCACGGCCAGCTCGGCGCGAACGTTGGCGGCGCCGGATATGTATCGCGGGTCTTCCGACACGTCGCCCACCAAAACTGCTTCGCGCTTCAGAGCCGCCAGACCAGTCACACCTTGGCCGACTTTGACGCGTGTGCGTTCCGCCACTTCCTTCGGGTAGCCCACCTGAAAACGGATGCGTAGTTCCTGCATCTTCTCGTTGAGCAAAAGAATGGCGAAGATTTCGTAATCGATAACTTTGCGCACCAGTTCGGCCACACGGCGCAGCGTGGTGTCAAGGTCGAGCGTGGTGTTCACCACGTCGGCCACTTCCAGCAGGAGGGCATCTACGTTGGACTGAAGTTCCGGTATAGGCGCGATGATATCCACGCCTCTATGATATCAGCCAGTTCCTTCGGGCTCGCCGGGCACCACCGTTGAACCCCCTCGGGGTACGACACAGATATCCGGCAAATTGCGATATTTTTCCGCGTAATCCAACCCGTAGCCCACCACGAATTCGTCGGGTATCTTGAAGCCGACGTACTCGGCTTCGATCGGCTGTTTCCTGCGGGAAGGTTTATCGAGCAGGGCTGCGATGCGCAAGGCCCTCGGCTGATGCGCCAGCAGGATTTTCTTGAGGTAAGAGAGCGTAAGCCCGGTGTCGAGGATGTCCTCCACCAGGATCACGTTGCGGTCTTTCATGGATTGATCGACGTCTTTGGTGAGCCGGACTTCGCCCGTTGAGTCCCATCCGCTTTTCAGCTCTTGCGCCGGGCTTGGACGGTTGCCGTAACTCGAGACTCCAATGAAGTCAAAGGTAGAATCGAGTTGCACATGTCGAGTCAGATCGCTGAGGAAGATGGCAGCACCCTTGAGCACCCCCACGAACATAACCGTCTGTCCCGAGAAGTCGCGCGTAATATCGGCTCCCATCTCGGCCACACGCTGAGCAATCTGGTCACGGGATATGAGGATCTTGAGTTGGTTCACGGGGAACAATATTACTAGAACCTATTCCCTAAGACCTCTTTCGGCTAGGTCGAGAACGAGTGTCTCCAGGAACGCTCCACCAAGGAATCCCGTCAAGATCGATGGCAAGCTGCTAACGCATCGTGCAATCGTGCAAACACATGCTCGGAACCCACCGTTTCCGTAATGTGATGTCGTTCCAGATCCTGCTCAAGCGCCGGAAGCACCCGCGCAAAGAGCAAAACAACCCCGCGTGCTGTAAGCTCGCGATGCAGTTCGCGTATAACCCTCGCTGCGGAATAGTCGATGTTGGTCAGGGCTTCGGAATCGATGATGAGCCAGCGCAAGGGACAGGGGCGGGAACCAACGAGAGACAAGATCTCGTCAGAAAACCGGCCTGCATTGGCATAAAACAGCGGTGCCCCAAAACGATAAATCGCCATCCCCGGCTCCGAGACTGTGCCGTAGGTTGGCGGCACCGTCTGCCAATAGCCTTTTTCATTCATCACCAACACTCCCGTGTGAGGCCGATACGTGTGTCGCACGACGCGCAGCAGCGAGACCACCATCGCCAGGACGATACCTTGTTCGACCCCTTGCAGAATCACAGCACCCGCCGTCAGCACGGCCAGCACAAACTCTCCTGGACTCTCTCGCCGGATCTTCCACATTCCTTTCAGGTCGATTAGGCGCACCGCAATCACGAATACGATCGCCCCTAAAGCGCAACGCGGCAAGTATTGGAGCGGCTGGGTAAAAAACAAAAGTGTCACCCCTACCATTGCAGCCGTCACGATTTGCGCGAACTGGCTGCACCCACCGGCGCTCTCTACCATGGCTGTTTGGGTTGGGCTCCCGTTCACCACAAAGGTTCCCGTCAACCCTGCGGCGAAATTCGCAGCCGACAGCCCTATCAGATCGGCGTTCTCGTCCAAGGCCTGGTTGTGTCGCGTGGCGTAGATTCGGGCGGTTGCTGCACTTTGAGCCACGATCATCACCAAACAAGAAAATGCCAGCGGGGTCAGGAGTTCCACATCTCTCCAGCCGACTGCCGGAATATGAAAATGCGGAAGCCCGCCGACTATGGGGCCAAGGATCTCTACGCCCCGCCCCGCAAGGTGGAGCCGCTCGCTCGCGGCAATGGCGCCGATCACCGCAATCAGTGGCCCTGGAATCTTGGGAGCGAAGTGTCGCAAGGCAAAAATAACGCTCAGCACGGCGACCGAGACAAGAAGCGTCGGCGGGTGCACACGGCCAAGTCCGCGAACGACTTCCGCCAACTGGAGAACCGTTCGGCGTGCATGCACATCCACGCCCAGCAATTCACCAGTGACGGCTATCCCGACTTGGAATCCGACTCCGGTTAGGAACCCGAGCAGGGCAGTTTGCGAGAGAAAGTCCGCTACGAATCCAAGTTTCAGCAGGCGCGCCAGTAGCAAGAGGCCCGCTGTCAGCAAGGCCACAAGGCTCGCGAGCGCCACGTATCTCTCGCTTCCCAACGGGGCGATCGAGGCAAGTCCTCCAGCAAGAATAGCGGCGGTCGCCGAGTCGGCGGCCACCACCAGATAGCGGGATGATCCAAACGCCGCAAATGCGATCAGCGGCAACAACAGAGTATAAAAGCCGGTGACGATCGGTGTGCCTGCAATCTTCGTGTAACCCAGAGCTTGCGGGATGTTCATCGCTGCCAACTGAAAGCCAGCCAATACATCGCGCATGACACCGTGTCGCGTCATCGGGCGCAGACTCTGAAAGATTGGGAACTGGCCGGTTTCTGTGCTCATGCTCTCCTCAGTTGTGGGAAACGCGCAGATGCGAGAAATCCGCAAACCAGACTCGGTGTTGAAGGGACGAGTCCCATGCGACCCTGATAAGTATGAGCCGGGGAGAGAAGTTTCACCACTCGGACGAATCGTCGGATAGGAACGGCATGTCGAAGTGATGAGATCTAGGATTACACTAGCAAGTGGCATCTACCACCCAGCCTTGTGCCGGCCTCACCTCGTGGACACCCGGGCTGGCAAACGATGCACGAGCTCAAATGCGAATAGCCGGGAGCGGGTCCCGATGGGCCAGAGCGACAGCCAACCGTACTGGCTTAGGTCACGCGATGCCGGGAGCAAGAACACCGCGGGCAGAAACGGTTTGCCAACACGGAAGTCAAGGGGACGATTCCGAGTACGGAGAAACTCTCCCGAAAGCACGTGTCGGGCGGCCTCTCGCCTGTCCGTGCGCAGGCTAAATCTCTGAAAGGAGCACAATTGTCACAGACTAAAGCATCGAAGCCCGACTGGCGCATGGGCGGAATCACGGTCGCTCCGGTCGAAGATTATCTCTACTCCCTGCTTCCGGCCCGTGACGAGGTACTGACGGAAATCGAGGTGGAAGCCGCCAAGCGAAAGATTCCGATCGTCGGCCCGGCGGTCGGCAGGATACTTTATCAACTGGCCCGGATGGTCGGCGCCAAGACGATTTTCGAAATGGGTTCGGCGATCGGCTATTCGACGATTTGGTGGGCACGCGCAGTTGGAGCGGACGGTCGAGTCTTCTACACGGACGGGGACCGCAAGAACGCTGAACAGGCGCGCAGATATTTTGACCGGGCCGGCGTGGCCGGCCGAATCACCGTCAAGGTTGGCGATGCTCTGGAGCTGCTTTCGGAAGAGAAACGAGAATTTGACATCATCTTCAACGATGTCGATAAGGAGGACTATCCTCGGGTTTTCCGCCTGTCGGTTCCGCGGCTTCGAAAGGGCGGCCTATTTGTCACGGACAACGTGTTGTGGAGTGGGAAAGTCGCCGATAGCAAGAACTCCGAGTCTTCGACAAGAGCCATCCGCGAATTCAATCGGCTGCTGTACGACTCTCCCGGTTTGTTCACAACCATTCTTCCGGTGAGGGATGGTGTAGCGGTAGCACTCAAGAAGTGATCAGAGCCCGTCCCTCTGGCCGATTCTTGCCAAAGTTGGGCGTTCTAGAATGCCGAGCCCGACCCGAGCAGGCTGTAGAGGAGAATGCTCAGCACAATCGCAGTAAAAGAGATATACATTCGATCGCCTTCGGCGACAAATCCCACGATCGAAGCCACAACACGCAGCACCGGTGTGGCGATCAGTAGCAAAAGGCCTAATTGAATGATTGCCAGGGCATGCAGTCTCCGCAGGTCGTGCAAAACGCCCCCCAGGGACTTGAGATCGGCGGGTTCGCCGCGAAATACGTGGTAGTCGGGTCGAGCCCATGCGTTCCCGATCAAATACAGGAATCCACCGACGAACACGACGAGAGCAGAAACGATCACGCCGGCACGTAGAATTTCACCGACAATCTCTTCGATCTTGCGATCCGACCATCGAATCATGAGATGTTTCCTGTGATTCCTGCGTAGATCATCTGGACGCCAAGCGCCACGATGACCAGGCTAAAAAGCAGGCGCAAGACCTTTGTTTCTGCCCTCATCAGGATGTGCGCTCCCAGGAGCGATCCCGAGAGCACACCCAGCACCACCGGCATGGCGAGCCCAGGATCGATGTATCCACGGTTCAGATAAATGCCGGCGCTCGCAGCGGCGGTGACGCCGATCATGAAATTGCTGGTTGTCGTCGAAACCTTGAAGGGCAGCTTCATGGCGTGATCCATGGCAAGCACCTTGACGGCACCCGACCCGATCCCCAGCAGCCCAGAAATTGCCCCAGCGCCGAACATTACACTGAAGCCTGCCGGTACGTTTTGCACGTTGTAACGGCGGAATCCTCCCTCTTCGGAGGGAAAACTGCCATTCATCTTGAGTTTCGTCGCCAGGGGATCGGGAGGAAGATCGCGCTCCTGGGCAGTTCGCGGCTTGCGTGAGAGATAGGCAGAATAGAGCAGCACGAGACCGAAAATGATGGCCAGAACCTTTGTCGGCACGACCGTCGAAAGAAACGCTCCACAGAGGGCCCCCACAGTGGTTGCGATCTCCAGGAACATTCCGATCCGGATATTCGAGAATCCTTCTTTCACATAGGCTGCGGCCGCCCCCGAGGACGTCGCGATCACCGAGACCAATGACGCTCCAATCGCATAGCGGATGTCTACTTTGAAGAAGATCGTGAGCAGCGGAACCAGCACGACCCCGCCACCAAGACCGGTAAGAGATCCGAGCAAGCCCGCGGTGAGCGATCCGAGAAGCAGCAGGACCGTGAGTTCGAGAACGTTCATTTGAGCTCAGAGGAGAGTTTGCCACATCCGCTTGGCTAATGATCAGTAGTGAGTAAGTTTCGGGTTCTGTGCCGATGGCAACTCTTGGCAGGGCCTGCTTCAGGCGCCCGGTGCCGGCCGTCGAGGAAACTGAGCGAGACTGGCGCGCACCGGTCGAGCCCGGCTTTGGCTGCCAGGGAAACGGGCATTTTCGGTAAGGCGAATGCCCGCATTCCCGGCCTCTGTTCCGGGGGACAAAGCGCACGAGCGCCATCGCTCTCCCTGGCGGTCCCGGCTTTCAGGTTGTATTCTCGGGGCGTGACGGGCTTCGCGAGCGAGGAGCGATCTCCAACGTTAGGACTCATTCTCGGCTTCCTGATCACGCTGGCCGCCGTGGTTGCGTATTCCTGGTATATCAACCGCCAGATTACAGGCCTGCGGGCTCTGCAGAATAACTTGCTCGATC
>DASPVG010000074.1:0-29436 GCA_035622455.1 Terriglobales bacterium | reverse complement strand
GAACATCATCAGCAAGGAAACTGTGATGCCCATAATCGGGGTAAACGGAATCCACGGGGCAACGAAAGCTCGAGGCACCTCGGTTCCACGCCGGCGCAAGATCCAAACGCCGGCGCAAACGATCACGAATGCCAGCAGGGTGCCGATCGAGACCAGCTCGCCGAGCACGTTGATCGGAGTCAGGGCAGCGACCGTAGCCACACAGAGGCCGACCAGGATGGTTGAGATATACGGAGTCCGGAAACGGGTGTGCACGGCGCAAGCCCATTGCGGCAGCAATCCATCCTTCGCCATGGAAAAGAACACTCGGGATTGCCCGAGCAACATCACCACCATCGTACTGCTGAGCCCGCAGATGGCTCCCAGCTTGACCAATCGACTCCCCCATTGAACGCCCGTCATATCGATCCCGATGGCAATGGGATCGGGCACATCGAGACTGGTATATTTCACCAGTCCGGTGAGCACCCCCGCGACCAGAATGTACAAGATCGTACAAATCACCAGCGATCCGAGTATGCCGAGGGGCATGTCGCGCTTGGGATTCTTGGCTTCCTGCGCGGCAGTCGACACCGCGTCAAATCCGATATAGGCGAAAAAGATGATGCCCGCGGCGGTGGCAATCCCGGACCAACCGAAATCCCCATAGTGTCCGGAATTATCGGGGAGAAACGGAGTCCAGTTCGCCTGCGCTTCCGCGCGATGGGCCAAAATGTAGTTGGTGCCGAGCCCCAGGAATACCAGCAGGACGGCGACCTTCACGATGACAATGAACGAGTTGAAGTTGGCCGACTCCTTGATGCCGATCACCAGAATGCAGGTGACGAGCAAAATCCCGATGAATCCGAACAGGTTGAAGGAGGAGTGCTGATGGGGCAGGCTGGCGACGTCGACCTGGCGGAGATTGAGCAGCTTCGAAAATTGCGCGGTGAGCCGCTCCCAGCGACCGTTGTAAAGCAGAAACACCGTGCCTGGTGCGCCCGCCCACTTGGGTGAGAGCCGGATTCCGAATTCGCCGAGAAAACTAAGGACGTATCCGCTCCATCCGCTGGCCACGGTCGCCGCACCCAGGGCATATTCCAAAATCAGGTCCCAGCCGATAATCCAGGCAATGAATTCTCCCAAGGTAGCGTATCCATAGGTGTAGGCCGAACCGGCAACCGGAATCATGGAGGCAAACTCGGCGTAACAAAGACCGGCAAAGACACAGGCCACGGCCGCCAGGGTGAACGACAGCACGATCGCCGGCCCTGCGTGGTTGGCAGATGCGGTCCCAGTCAGCACGAAGATTCCTGTGCCAATGATTGCACCAATACCGAGCGAAATCAGGTTGGTCGGTCCAAGGGCTCGTCGGAGGCTATGCTCACCGGTTTCCTCAGCCTCGGTCAGAATCGTGTGGAGGGGTTTTGTTGCCCAAAGGTTTGGCATTCAGTTCTCCTGGTCGACCTCGTCCCCTGGTTGCCGCCAAAGGTAATATACCGGGATCCCAAGGAGCACAATGGCCAGCCCTGGCCACGTGAACTGGGGCTTATAGCGTAATAGTACGACATCAATGAACAAAGCCATCACAATATAAGCTGCCGGTAGCACCGGATAGCCAATGGCCCGATAGGGCCTTTCGGCATCTGGATGCGTACGCCGCAAAACAAATAGCCCCAAGATGGTAAGAATATAGAAGACCAAAACGGCAAAGACGATGTAATCGAGCAACTGGCCATAGCTGCCCGAGACGCACAGCACCGCAGTCCAGACCATCTGAACCATCAGGGAAACGGCCGGGGTCTTGTAGCTGGGATGCAGGGTCGCCACCTTGCGAAAAAACAGCCCATCCTTCGCCATGGCGTAGTAGACTCGCGCACCCGCCAGGATCAAGCCGTTACAGCAACCGAAGCTTGAAAGCATGATCGCCGTTGCCATCAGCCCGCCTCCCGCGGCGCCAAACATCTGGGTCATCACCGCGGTACCTACGCGATCTTCGGTCGCGAAGCTAATACCACGCTCGAAAGTTGTGCCCGCTCCGGGAGTGCCGTGGAGCGGCAAGACGCTCAAGTAGATGAAGTTGCAGGCAATGTAAAGAGCGATGACCAGGCTGGTTCCGACCGCCAGGGAAAGCGGCAGGTTCCGGCTCGGATGCTTGACCTCGCCCGCCGTAAAGGTGACGTTGTTCCAGGCATCGGCCGCGAACAAGGATCCTACTTGTGCCACCGCGAGTACCGTCAGGGTACCGACCAGCACTCCCCCTCCAAGGTTGTGCATCGCATCGAGCCCGGCGTTACGCCAGAAATTTCCCTGGAAATTGGCGGCCAGCGCGGCGCCGTTCCTCCCCAGAAAAATTCCAAGCAGAACCAGTCCGAACAAAGCCGATACCTTGGCGGCAGTGAAGATGTTCTGAATCATTGCCCCGGTTCGGATTCCGAAAACATTGATCAGGGAAAGCGTCGCCACTACCAGAATCGCCACCAAGTTTTGGGTATTCAGCCCTACGTCCATGTTGCCGAGAACCATGGACCCGACGTGAATCGGAGGGACTTTCCAGAAGTGCAAGATCCAGTTGGCGGAGGAGATCGCGGGAAAGAAGACGCCGAGGAATTTTCCGAAGGCCACCCCAACCGCGGCGATCGTGCCCGTCTGAATCACTAAAAACAGCGTCCAGCCGTAGAGGAAGCCCCAGAGTGGCCCTAAAGATTCACGCAGGTAGACATATTGTCCGCCGGCCCTGGGCATCATGGCTGCCAACTCGCCATAGCTCAGGGCACCCACCACGGTCATGAATCCGGTGACCACCCAAGCGCCGATCAGCAGAGCAGGAGAACCCACTTCGCGGGCGATCTCAGCCGATACAACGAAAATACCGGAGCCAATCATCGAGCCCATGACTAGCATGGTTGCGCTGGTCAGCCCCAGCCCTTTCACCAGCTCCGGATCCTGGTGAGTATGGATGTCCCAGTCCGTGGGGGCGGTTTGCGCAGGCGCGACCTTGGTTGTGTCCGTACCCACTCTGATCCTTAATAACTTGCGGGTTGCCGGCGTCGAAGCGAAGCGCAGCAGAGAAGACTTTACCACAAGCGTCGTAAAGCCCCGACCTTCAGGGTTGGGGATATAAGGCACAAAAATCCTGACATTATTTCTCTTCGAGTGGCAGGCGTACACTCAACGGATACAAGTCGACGACAACGGAGCGTGTGGCAGCAAGTACCATGTAAGCTGGCGCCTCTATTATCGGCATAGCTTGGGGCCGGTTGCAAAGCGCTGTGAGCAGCTGATTCAAGTTTGCGGGTTGAAAATCACCCCCGACCATGCCGCGGCATTGGAGATTTTAACGCGCGGGCTGCGCCTTGTGAGCGCCACGCCTGCAATGGTGGGCGTGCTTCGAGAAGCCTCAGGCTTTCGCCAGGAGGCGTAGTCACTCCAAGCGCCGCAAAAATTCCTCCGCTGATTTGCCGGGCTCCGGTAGCAGATCGGATATCACCGCCACCGAGTCCGCCCCCGCGGCCAGGACCGATCGGCAATTCTGCCGGGTAATACCGCCGATCGCCACCAGCGGCTTGCGGGTCAGTGAGCGAACCCTCCGTACCCCCTCAAGGCCAACCACTGGATCCGGGCGCGCCTTGCTCGAGGTGGCAAACACCGGGCCGATGGCAATGTAGTCAGCGGAGGTCTCGTCGGCTTGCTCGACCTGCTCGGGACGGTGGGTCGAAACTCCCAGCCAGAGGCTCGGGCCAATCACTTTCCTTGCGCTCTCAACCGACA
Source organism: Terriglobales bacterium (assembly GCA_035622455.1). Lineage (GTDB taxonomy): Bacteria > Acidobacteriota > Terriglobia > Terriglobales > Acidobacteriaceae > JAFAGX01. The sequence goes on along the minus strand of DASPVG010000074.1, from coordinate 25,686 downwards.
GATCTTCCTGTCCCACGTGGACACCGCCAAAATCCGCGGCTCGCGCCAAGTCCGCTCGGTCATTCATGATCAATCGCAGGGAAGCTCCCAGCTGCCGCCGGAGCCGAAGAGCCACTTCGAGGATCGCGCGGGCATTCCCGGATTTGTCGCGATACTGAAGCAGGCGCAAGCCGGCCGCCGAAAGTTGCGCAGCCATCGACACCAGCTCTTCCGGACAGGAAAAATAGGACCGATCGACAATGGCGTAAAGTCGCGGCAGCTGAATCATAAAATCCGGGGTCGCCCCCGCCGGGTGGATCAGGCACGTTGCTCGCTCTTGTCGTCGGATTTGTTCGCCCCCGCCGGCCCACCTTTGCCGAGTAGCCTGGAAATGAAGGTGGTATCGATCCTTCCGGCGCGAAAATCCGGGTCGGCAAGAATCCTGCGGTGCAGCGGAATGGTGGTATAAATCCCTTCCACGATAAACATTTCGAGCGCGCGTGCCATGCGCGAAACCGCTTCGTCTCGATCTTTGCCGCGCACAATCAGCTTGGCAATCAGGGAATCGTAATAAGGAGGAATTACGCCTTCCGCATAGGCGGCCGTATCGATGCGTACTCCGGTCCCGCCGGGTGGATGGAAGGCGGTGATCTTGCCGGCCGAGGGAGTGAACTTCTCAGGATGCTCGGCGTTGATGCGGCATTCGATGGCGTGACCGCGATGCACGATGGGCCCGTGCAACACGGTTTCCATGCGCTCGCCCGCCGCCAAGAGGATTTGGCTCTTCACCAGGTCGACATCGGTCACCATCTCTGTCACCGGATGCTCCACCTGAATGCGGGTGTTCATCTCGATGAAGTAGAGGCGCTTGTCCTCATCCATCAAGAACTCAACCGTTCCGGCATTCACGTAGCCGATGGCGGACAGGGTGGATGACAGGATCTGGCCGATTTCCGCCCGCAGTTTTGCGGTCATCTGCGTAGAAGGTGATTCCTCGAGCAGCTTTTGGTGCCGCCGCTGGATCGAGCATTCTCGTTCCCCCAAGCTGACCACGGTCCCGTACTGATCGCCGAGAACTTGAAATTCGATATGCCGTGGCCGCTCGATGAACTTCTCGAGGTATAGATCGCCGTTGCCAAAGGCCGCGGCCGCCTCCGACTGCGCTGCTTTGAACAGGCCCGGCAGCTCCTCTTCATTGCGTACGATGCGCATGCCGCGGCCACCCCCGCCGGCGGAGGCTTTGATGAGGACGGGGAACCCAACCTCCCGCGCCCATTCGAGCGCTTCGCCCTCGCTTCCCAGAATTCCCTCCGAGCCCGGCAGAATCGGGACCCCTGCCTTTTTCATGGCGGCCCGCGCCTTTTCCTTTTCTCCCATCAGGCGGGTGATGTCCGGGGGCGGCCCAATGAATTTGATGTTGCTGGTTTCGGTGACTTCGGCAAAGTTCGCATTCTCTGCCAGCAAGCCGTAGCCAGGATGGATGGCATCCACATTGCTGATTTCTGCGGCGCTGATCACGGAAGGGATACTGAGGTAACTGTGGGTGAGCTGGGGAGGCCCGATGCAGATGGCTTCGTCGGCAAAGCGCACGTGCAGCGAATTGCGATCCGCCTCGCTGTAAATCGCCACGGTTCGGATGCCCAGCTCCTTGCAAGCGCAAATCACGCGTAGGGCGATCTCTCCCCGGTTTGCAATCAGAATCTTGTTGAACATGAAAGGTTGCGCCCGGTATTGTGGTGGGCGGTCACCGGGAGCGGCTTCTCGGATGCCGGTTCGCTCAGAGCGACACGGCCCCTGGCGCACCCGAACTCAGGCCTGTCAACTCAGCCGGATGACGAACAGCTCCTGGCCATACTCAATGGGCTGTCCGTTGGTCGATATCTTCTTGACGATCTCGCCCCGGACATCCGACTCAATCTCATTCATCAACTTCATCGCCTCGACGATGCACAGCAATTGTCCGACTTCAACCTTATCTCCCAGCTTGACAAAGGGCGGTGCCCCGGGGGAAGGCGACTCGTAAAATGTTCCCACGATGGGGGAGCGAACCACATGCAGTTTCTCTTCCTCCGCACCGGGAACTTTCTCCGCAGGCGAGGTCTCGGTCGGCGTGGTCGCCGGACGCGCTGAGGCTCCCGGGCCTGCGCCCTCCGAGCCCGAGTGTGCCGCCAGCGAGAGAGTCTGATCTCCGCCCCGCTTAATCCGCACCTTTACGTCACCGCGCTCCAGCTCAAACTCGGCAATATCCTTTTCGATTAGGAACTCGATCAGTTCCTTGAGTTCTTTTTGATTCATTGTGTGTGTGTGGCGGGACTACCTGTGTTCCGCGCTCGCCCTCAAAGCTCGCTGTCAGGTGGCAGCCAAAGGCTATATTTCGATCAGTTCCTTGCTGGTCGGGGTGAAAATTTGGCACCCCTCTCTGGTCACAGCAACCATATCTTCAATACGCACCCCGCCGAAATCCGGTACGTAGACCCCTGGTTCAATGGTGATTACCATTCCCGCACGCAGGAGCTCTCTCTGACCGGCTGCGATACGCGGGGCTTCATGGATCTCAAGCCCCACTCCGTGCCCCGTGGAGTGCTGAAAGTATTGTACTAACTTTTGTCGACTCAGCAACTTACGGGCCGCGGCATGAACCTTCTCGATCATCACTCCCGGCGCGACCGCCTGCACTGCGCCTTGTTGGGCCTCACGCACTGCGGAGTAGATATGCCGCGCCCTCGCAGCTGGCGTGCCCAGGTGCACGGTGCGCGTCATATCAGAACAATAGCCCGCGAGTATAACACCAAAGTCACAGACGACGAATCCTTGAGCGGGAATCAGCGCGCTCGAGGCCCGACCGTGAGGCAGAGCCGAGCGTTTTCCCGAAGCGACAATGGTTTCGAACGACATCCCCTCCGCACCAGCCTGCCGGGCCGCGTACTCTAGTTCCGCCGCCACTTCCACCTCCTTGATTCCGGGGCGGATGGTTTTGAGCGCCACCTCGAACAGATCTGCCGCCAGTCGAGCCGCAGCGCGCAGGCGTTCGATCTCCGAGGGATCCTTCACGGTTCGCGCCTGCTCGACCAGTGGCGGAGCTCCGCGCACTCGTACGCGCGGTCCCACGACCTTGACCAGATGGTGGCGTTCGGCGACGGTCAAGTGTTCGGGTTCAATCCCGAGCGCTTTGATCTTGGGGCCCTTGGTCGCGAGCCACTCCCCGGCCTCGACCAGCGGCGATTTCCGGCCGATCACGACACTCGCTCCCCCAACCTCAGCGCGGGCTTGCTCGGTATATCTTGCGTCGCTAAAGAAAACGCTCTTCGATCTTGTCAGGAGGAGCACGCCGGCACTCCCGGAAAATCCGCAGAGATATCGAATGTTGGGAAGGTGGGTGACCACGAGTGCCTGCAGGCGGTGGTCGTCGAGGGCGTCCTGCAGTTGTTCTTGCCGCGCCGTGTAGTCCATCGCCTAAGAGTCTAGCAAGCCCCCCCCGCGGCGATGGCGATTCTCGGAACGCACGAAGTTTACTGGCGGGGATCCGGCCAGGCAGCCGGGAAGATACGATTTTTTGGGCGAAAACACAAACCGCCGGTTCCTCTCACCAAACGACTGGAGGACCGGCGGCTGCTGTACTGCTAACTCGCTGCTAGGTCTGAATGATCCGTGGAGTGATGAAGAAGATCAGCTCCTGGTTGCTGGTGGAGACCGTCTGGTGCTTAAACAGGTTGCCCAGCCATGGAATGCTGCCGAGCAGTGGCACTTGGTCGACATTGACCGAGTTGTTGGTCTGAATGACTCCGCCGATCACGACCGTGCCTCCGTCGGTCACGAGCACCTGCGTCGTGGCTTGCTGAGTAATCAGAGTGGGGTTGCCCTGGACCGACTCTCCGAAGTCTGGCGTAGTGTTCTCCACATCCACGTTCAGGAAGATCGTGCCCTCCGATGTGATCTGCGGAATCACCGTCAGGCGAAGGAAAGCATCCACGTAGGTGACGGTAGGTGGACCGCCGAGCTGGGCCTGCGTCACAATCGGCACCCGCACGCCCTGGCGAACCAGTGCTTGAATGTTGTTCTGAGTCACAACCCGCGGACGCGACAGAATCTTCACCAGTCCGCGAGATTCCGCCATCGTAAGGATGGCGTCGATCCGCACGCTGGCGCTTGCCGATGTCAGGTTGATACCGCTGGTCGGGCTGGTGGCGCCCAAATTCGAAAACAGCGGGATCTGAACGCCGGTAGTCCCGGTCGGCTGGGAGGTGCCGATGATGGGATATTTGGGCACGATGCCGAAGGTCGAATTCGGACTGGCCCCCACCGCACTGGCGCCGCCGATACCGGTCGATGCGTTGCCGAAGCCGAAGCCCAGCTGGGTTCCGATGTCGCGCGCAAAGCTGCGCGTGGCGGAGACGACCCGAGCCTCGATCTCCACCTGTTGCGTTTTGGTGTCCAGTTGCGTCAGCAGTTTGTCGAGAGCGGGCATCACCGACGGAACATCCGTCACGATGATGGCGTTGGTGCGCTCATCCGCGATCACATCGCCCCGCTGGGAGATGAATTTCTTGCAGGTAGGCACCAGGTCTTTGGCATGGGCATAGCTGAGGAATCGCGTGAAGGTGACCTTATCGACGGCCAGCGCTTCTGCTTCCCTCTGTGCGCGATGCGCATCGGCCTCACGCCGCAGCGTCTCGATGGTTGCGATCCGCAGGACGTTACCGTCGAGCTGCCGGGCCAAGCCATTGTTCTTGAGAACGATGTCCAGCGCCTGATCCCACGGCACGTCATCGAGCACAATCGTCAAAGTGCCTTTCACGTTGGGATCGAGCACCACGTTGAGACCGCTGATCTCATGAATCAAACGGAAGAAATCCTGCAGGTCGACATCCTTCAGGTTCACCGAAATCGGTTCGCCCGTGTACTGGGGCTCACGCTTGGCCGGCTCTTCTGACGTTTGCGCCTTTTGCTGGGCCGCCAGGTTTACGGCTGGCTGAATTGCGGTGGATGGTGTCTGCGAGCTTTCGGTTTGAGGAGCGGCGCTCTGCGGCGGCAAAAGATTGCCCTGGGGACGCTCCACAAACTTGGCGGCAGCGTCGACCGCCCGCGCGGGTGGCGCTACGACTGGAGCCGCAGCTGCGGTTTTGTCGGCCGATTTGTACGAGGGCTCGATGAACACATAGTCCTTCGGGGTAGAGGTCGCGGTGTCCGGAGTTGGGCTGGCCACCGGAGCCGAGGCTGTGCCGGAGCTCGCGGGCGCAATGGCTGGCTTGGCGGTTGCCGCTGCTTGGGCCGCCGGGTGCAGCTTCAACACCAGCTTGTTGTCCGCGCCCGGTGTCATCTCATAGGTGCACGCCTGCAACAGGTCGATCACGACACGGGTCGTCGGCGGGTTCTGGTCCATGCCGATACGAACGCCCTTCACGCCGTCACGGCCGACGCTCAAGTTGTTGCGTGAGGTCGCGGCCACGGTGTTCGGCAGAGTGACCAATACCCGAGCGGGCGATTGCAGTGGACTGACCCGGGGCTTCACCGGCCCAAGGGCGGTCATCTCCACACTGATTCCGTCATCCGCCTCGACCACCTGCACCCGTTGCAAAGTGGCATGCTTGGTCTTGTTCAGGCCTGTGTTCACCGTCTGAGCGCCTGAAGCCACGACCAGTAGCGGTAGCAAAACAACCAGCAGTTGCTTTCGCATGTCCTGTCTCCCCACGGGGCTCGCACGATGCCAGCCTCGTGATCTCTTCTCTCTACTCTCTGCCCGCGAACCCGATCGAAGGGGCCCGCGCCTACCCCCTAGGCAGCCCGGGTAGTGATCTTTTTCGTAACCTCGCGCGTGAAAGGCTTACCCAGCTGATCCTGCCCGGTCTCGCTGAAAATCACCGAGTCTCCAGTAATCTTCACTACATAGCCGTTAAACACCGGGTCGTTCTCGCGCAGAAAATATGCCTTGTTCAGTGCATTCACCACGACCGCAATCATGCCGTTCTCCGACTTCACAATTCCCGTCAGCATGATTTGACCGATCTCCAGGCAGCGTTTGCCTGTATTGCAGCCCGTGCCTCCGGAAACGTGAGATACGACCGGGCTGACAAAGGGATCCCGCCGTCCGGCGGCAGAGTATTCTTTGGGCTCCTTTTTCTTCGATTCCTCAGGATTCTTCTTGTCTTCGACGGCGACTGCCGGCTTGGGCGCGGGCGATGGCGATGGCTTGGGCGCCGCCGCTGGCTTGCTGGCAACGACCGGGTTCACCACCTTTTTCTTGGGATGAGCCGACTTGGGCGTAGCCCCCGTTTGCCGCACCACAGGTTTGGTGGCGGGTGTTGCCGGGGCCTGACTACCCGCTGAGGGTTGGCTCGGAACCGGCTCGGCGACCGCCCCCTCCGGGCTGGCGGCCGGTGCTTGCGACTGCCCCGCGGTGGCCAAAGCCGCGTTCTGATCGTTGGTCTGCTTGGTCGCCAGGTTCTGCAGGGTGTTCCGGGTGTTGTCGATCACATCCGAGTTCTGCGCTCTCGCGGCGATCGCCATGACTGCCAGCAGCAGCAGGGTTCCAATGCTCAGTTTCATAGGGCTCCTCGCACCTGCTTCGCCGGCGCAGCCGGCGGCACGGTGTCGTGCGTGTAAAACGTCGATGCCTGGCAGGTGGCCACGATGCTCTCCCCGGCAGCGTACTGATAGGTATGTTTCGTTTTGGCCTCGGCCGGCTTCTTGGTGCTTGCGATCAACAGATTGGAGATGTTCACGATCCGCTCGAGCTTGCTCACATGATCGAAAAAGCTGAGCACGGAGTAGTAGGATCCATCCAGTTCCATCTCGAAGGGCACTTCGGCGTAGTATTCCCTGGTGGTGATGGGCTTCGCCGTGTAGCGCCGGATCTCAATCCCGGTCTTCAATGCCTCGGCATCGAGCATGCGGATAAAGTTATCCACTTCTTTCTCATTGGGCACGATGCGGCTCTCGATCTCCATCTGTTGTTTGAGGTTGGCTACTTGCCGTTCCATGTCCTTGAGCTTCGGCTTATAGGATTCGAGCTCGGCGTTCTCGCGAAGCTTGGCGTTCAGGTTCTTCTCGGCCTGCGCGTTCTGCTCGCGTTTGCTTTTGAAAACCGTGAAGTACAGCGCGACCGTCACCAGCGCTCCCGCCGCCAGCAAGATCACCCACTGCTTAAGACTCGGCATTTCGCTGAAGTTTTCCATAGGTTCCCGCCTCTAGGACTTTGCCTTTTCGCAGGTCAGGGTGAATTCGAACGCCTGCATGTTCCTGACCTGGTCGTCCTGATAGGTTTCTTTGATCTCAATATTCTGGAAGCGGCCCGTCTTCTGGAGATTGGTGATCAACCCAGCTACAGCATCCGCACTCAGCGCCATTCCGTCGATGTCGACGCTCTGGCCCAAGTCCTTCATGGAGTTCAGCCAGACGGCTTCGGAGCTGTTCACGGTGTCGGCGATGGTGTTGAGCAGCTCGACCGGCCCGGACTGGCTAGCCCGCAACTGGTCGATGACGTCTACCCGGTGCTTATAGTTTTCGACCTCGCGCTGGCGCTCCAGGTAGCGCGCCTTGACGTCAGCGAGTTCGTGATTCTTCTGCTCCGCCGCCTGCATTCTCGAGGCCAGGATCTGACTCTGGCGGTCGAGTTCGTGCCAGTACCACCAGTTCACTCCCGCAGCCAATGCCAGCATGATCAGGATTTTGACTTTGGGTGAGCCCGGTTGGCCGATTTCGAGCGTGACGGCAGGGCTCGCGCTGCGCTTGCTTTTCGGCTTGGGTGCTCCCAGTAGGTTGATTCGGATCATAGATTTTCAAAACTCCTCAACGCCAGACCCACCGCGACTGCCAGCTGCCCGGCGTTTTTCTCGATCAACTCGGCGCCTCGACCATCCGTCGGCGGCGCAATCCTCTGGAAAGGATTAAAAATCTCTACCGGCAAAGAAAATTCCTGGCGCAATGCTTCAATCAAGCCGGGAACCTTGGAGGATCCTCCCGCCAGGTAGATCTTCTCGATGTGCTCTCCGGCGGCACTGGCGCGGAAGAAGTCAAAGGTCTTCTGAATTTCAAGCACAATGATCTCGGTCACCTGCTGCAGAACCGGCGTCTTCGCGTCCTCGCTCACGGTGCCGACCTTGTTTCCCAACTTGAGCGATTCGGCATCCTCAAAGCTCAGGTCCAGTTCCTTCTGCAGCGAGTCGGTGTACTGATGTCCGCCCACGCTGACATCGCGCGGGAACAGAGGAGTCGTCCCCTTCACGATGTTGATGTTCATGACGCTGGCACCCAGGTTCAACAGGGCCACCACCTGGGTTGGGGCGGGTTCGTAGTTGTATTCGTAACAGTTCTGCAGGGCCAGAGCATCGATGTCCACAATAGCCGGGGTTTTCCCCGCCATCGAGAGTACGTTGGTGTAGTTCAAAATCTTGTCCTTCTTCACCGCCACCAACAGCACGTCCATTTGGGGGTTCCCCGCATCTTCGGAGAGAATCTGGTAGTCGAGGTTCACGTCGGCAAGATCAAACGGGATGTGCTGTGCAGCTTCCTTTTCGATCGTCTCCGCCAGCTCCGCATCGCTCATCGAAGGCAGGGAGATCTTCTTGACGATGACCGAGTGTCCGCTGACTGCGGTCGCGACCGATCGGGTTTTGATCTGGTTTTCGCTGAACAGTTTGGCGACGGCGCTTGAAACTTGGCCCGAATCGACAATCATCGAGTCCACCACGATATCGGAAGCCAGCGGCTCCAGGCCGAGGTGCGCGACCTCGATTCCGTTGCGCCCCTTCTTGAGCTCGACCGCTTTAATGCTCGAGGAGCCCACATCGAGACCAACAATCGCCTTCGATCCGAAACCAAACATGTGCCCGCCTTTTGACTGCCGACGACCCCGCCGGCTGGTGTTCGCCCTACGGCGCCCCGGCGGCTGTGGCCGCCTTGGATTTTTTCTTGCCTCTGACCTCCATCTGGCTGGACTTTTCTTCCATCCACTGGTCAAGCCTCGACTTTTTGAAGCGCCAGCGGTTTCCCAGTTTGAAGGCGGGGATTTTTTGTTCCCCAACGTACTTGTACAGCGTGTCCGGACTGACTCCCAGGTACTGCGAAGCCTGGCGAATATTCATAACTTCACGCGAGTCGCCCATAGTTTCGTCCCCGTCCACAGAGTTGATTGTCCTGCGACTGAACCGTCGCCAGGTCAAATTGGGAGTGAATTGCCCGAACCAACGGCCTTCGAGCGAATTCGAGTGTCTCGAGGATATATCAAACGGAAAAGTCCCGAGGTCAGGGCCTAATTCCGAGTTTTACGGGGTTTTATGCCTGTTTTCCGGAAAGTCAGAGGAGCCGAGTTGCAGAGGATTCCTATATGTTGGGTTTTCACTCTTGCGCGCTACTATGGATAGATGCATGGATCGAGCCAATTCCGGCCGCTACCCGCATCCATAACCAAAGTGCTAGACAGGGTACGAAGGTCGTAAGACGGGCAGAAAAGACCCGGGAGAATCCGAGTGTTTTCGGGACGATTCGGGTAAGGATCTCGAAAGAGAAACCAGGACAGTCCGTCCGATTTTCTGCTCTCTCGTTCCTCTCTTCGAGCCGAGCTGATAGCTTGAGACCCGCAATCGACTGGGATCCATCTGACGATTCGCGTCCAAAGTGGCATCATTAGGGTAAGCTCGAGCAAAGGAGATCGTCTTGCCGTTGCCTGATCGTTTGCAACCTCTCGCCCTGCTCGGTCTGCGTGTCCTCCTGGGTGCCGTCATGATTGGCCATGGTTACGGCAAGGTCTTTCAGGGTGGACTTCTGCATCACGTCCACATGGTCGAGAGCCTGGGACTGCCCGGATGGTTGGCCTATCCGTCCGCCTTCACAGAATTCTTCGGCGGCATCCTTCTTGTCCTGGGGGTGGTGACCCGCTGTGTCTCCTTGCTGGTCTTGATCGACATGGCAGTTGCCATCTGGAAGGTGCATTGGAAGAACGGCATGTTCGGCCACGGCGGCTATGAGTTTCCTCTGAGCCTGGCGGTGATCGCCTTCGCATTGATCTCATTCGGGGGAGGCCCGATCGCACTCGATCGCCTTTTCGATCGCCTGGGCAAAGCCCCCAAGAAAAACTCGAAGTCGAAGTGAAATGGTTCGGCCGCCTGCTTCGGTTCTCGCCCGATTCGGTGCCCTCCGAGGTTACTGCTTTTGGATTTTTCTTCAACTAAACTTGATGGAAAGATGATCGCCCAACACGGCTTCACGCCGGCTGAGCTCCGCAAACTGCGCAGACTGCGAAATCCGCACGGAATCCAGCGTTTCCTCGATGATATGCCCTACCACCTGGCGGACACGGCGTGGTCACCGCGGCGCGTCCTCGAGGAATCAACCGCGCATTGCTTTGAGGGCGCCATCTTCGCTGCGGCCGCGCTCCGCGCAATAGGAAAGCCTCCCCTCGTCCTCGATCTCGAAGCCGAGCATGATACCGACCATGTGGTTGCCATCTACCGCGTCAACCGCCATTGGGGGGCAATCGCGAAGTCCAACTACTCCGGATGCCGTTATCGCGAGCCCGTGTATCGCTCATTGCGCGAACTGGCGATGAGTTATTTCGAGGATTATTTCAACCTCCGTCGGGAGCGCTCCCTGCGTACCTTTTCGCGGCCAGTCAACCTGGCCCGTTTTGATCATCGCTCCTGGATGACGACGGACGAACAGCTCTGGTTCATTGCCGAGCACCTGTTGACGGTCCACCATTACCGACTGCTCACCCCGGCCATGATCCGAAACCTGCACCGCCTCGACGGCCGCTCCTTTCAGGCCGGCTGCCTCGGCAGGGCAGCGAAAGACCGAGTCTAGAATCGCCCGCCGGATCTGGTTTCGAGCTCCCGGCCAAAGGCATTCACAGTATCGTCTTTGTCATCAAGGGGATGGGCGTTGACTATTCTCTGGCGGGTGGGTTGTTCGGTCTCGGGCGGCGCTTGCTCAAATCGCGCCCATGCCAGCTGAATTCTGCTTGCGCCAGGCCGCTGCCGTGCCCGGCAACTGCTCGGGAGCGGATCTGCGAGACTTACACCGTTCCGGCAAATTTGGAGTATGCTTGATCGTGGCTTCATCTTAGAGGGTAGATGGGGACCAGGAGCGGGGCTCTTTTCCTGCTAATTCTTTCATATACCGCCTCGGCTCCTGCCTGTCCACGAAAAGGGGAGCCATGCGGAATTTACCGAAAGTCGCTGTTCCTGCCCGGCGCAGCCTAGTGCTGGTTACCACCTGCTTGGTCTGCGCATTGACGCTTTTTGCTCAAAAAAACCAACCCATTCCGAAATACGACTCGAGCGCCGAGACGAAGATGAAAGGCGTGGTGGAGGAATTGAAGCTGCCTCCCAAAGGGAGCGAGATTGCTCATTTGTTGGTCAAGAACGACACGGGGACCGTCGATGTGTACCTTTGCCCAAAGTCCTTTTTCGACGATATGGGGATGGGCTTCAGCAAAGGAGATGAGCTGTCTTTCACAGGCTCGAGAGTGAAGCAGGACGGTGCCGACCTCATTTTGGCGCGGGAAGTGGTCAAAGGGAACGACACTTTTGTTCTGCGAGACGCCAAGGGCAGCCCGGTGTGGAAGTAGCATCGCGAGGCGGGGTCGCGGCGGGCGGATCACGTCAGTTTCTTCGATGGCTCCGCCGAAAATCAGGCGTGACTTCTCGGCGAGTTTGATACCGGCGATTCCTGTGCTAGCGTTGCTCTGAGCTGATGCTGCCGCATCTTTTTGCTGTATGAACACTCAGCGATTCCAGGGAGGGCTTCCATGCAGGGAACACAACTTCGCTACGTGATCAAGTTCGTGGCCGACATGGACAAAGCGGTGAAGTTCTACCGCGACGTGCTGGGTCTTGAACTCAAGTTCGAGTCACCCGGCTGGAGCGAGTTCGGGACAGGCGAAACCACGCTCGCGCTCCACCCAGCTTCGGACAAGAATCCGGCGGGAAAAGTCGAATTGGGTTTCACGGTGAGCGATGTCGATGCCTTCTACCGGGACCTGAGCGCCAAGGGCGTGTTGTTCAGCATGCCGCCCAAGAAACAGGACTTCGGCGGGGTGCTAGCCCAGTTCGTCGATTCCGAGGGCGCACATTGCAGCGTGGGAGAGGCGGCGTAGGAACCCTCGAGCTACGCAGCCGTCGACTTGCCTTCGAATCGGGGAAGAAATTCCTCCGCTGCAAAAGTTTCGTGGCTCTCCGCCTTCTGCGGCAAGGCTCTTGAGGCGTTCGCCGCCCCTGCCGATCACCCGCACCCGCTCGCCCTTTCTTAACAGACGCCGAGCGACGGCAGCGCCGGTACGACCCGTTGCACCCGTGACAGCGTACATTGCTGCCTCTTTTGGGCTCCGATTCCTTCGCGGGAGTGGGGCTTCCATCGTGCGACACCACTCGGCGATCCGGATCTCAACCCGATCACTGGCCCAAGAAGAATCTTAGGGGCTTCGAAGCGCGGAACCTCACCTCGGGACCTTCTTCTGCCGGGATCCGTTTCCATTTACGGTAGACATTGAGAACCGCCAGGGTCCAGAAGGGAACGAAATCGATTCCCGGCAAGAGTTCGGCTACGAATGTTGGGAGAAATTCCCAGTGCCAGCCGAGCAGGTGAACCAACAATCCTCCGACCACAAGATCGAGCAGGTCATCGGCCGGTGACAAGGCACCCTCAGCACATAACGGGAACAAGAAGATCTGCAGCGAGTCGGCTGCGATGGCTAGCATCATTGCGGCTCGGAACCGCAACTGTGGTGAGAGTGGAATCGGTGCTTCGGACACGGCATGGGGCATGCTTTCCATAGTTTGGCTCGGATACATTTGAGGTAACAGCAGCTGCTAAGGAAAATAGTAGCACCCGCTAGGAGAATGGGGAACGAGCGCCCAAAGGTGGGGATACCGTGACGCGAATCCGGCTGCGGCAGGACTCACGGAATCGGTGTCGTTTCGGGGTGGCGCTCGCCGCTGCTCTATCGAAGGTTGTTTCTCGAAAGGGGAAGTTCTCGGAGCCAATCGAGTTCCACGCTTGTCAAAAGGCCGAACGGTCAGGAGTTGAGTCGAAGCGAACGGTTACGTCGACTGTCTTGGCTCGGGGATCAACAGACTCGTGCACGGTCGCGTGCCAATCTCCGATTACCTTGTAGGCCTGTTCTAGAAATCGGCCAACGTAGCTGGCGTCGTAAGTATCTCCGCTGTGCAGCGTCCAGTCGCTCTCGAGGCGCGCCGTCGTGGGGGAGTCGAGGCCGCGAATTTCCACTTCACCCATCTTGTAAACATCTCCTTCCGCGATGGAGACGAGATAAAGGACGGTGAACCGGCCATCATCCAGTCGCGTGTCCGCCTTAACGCTAGCGTCCACGTATCCACGAGTGCCGCAGATGTGGCGAACGGCTTCAAGGTTTTTTTCGAGCTCTGGGAGGTTCGCGATTTCGCCATCCTGGACCCGAAATGCAGCCCGCAGAGTGGAATCCGCAAAGGCCTGGTTGCCCGAGAACTGAATCCCGGCCAGCTTATATTGGTGGCCGGGGTTGATAGGAACGATGATGTCCACCAGGACTCCTTGGGCATCACTTTGGACAACCGTCGCTTGGGGATCGCCAAAAACCGCTTTGAGGTAACCATGCTCAAGATAGATCGACAGGAAAATCTTGTCTTCAATCGCTCGGATCGCAGGGCGTCGATATTCCACGCCTTCCATCTTCTTTGCGGCAGAGGTGAGCGCCGGCAGCTCGGCGGGCCCGGCTCCGGAAAACCCGACATTACGAATCGTGATATTGGGCCCCCGGACCGTGAAAACGAAGGCTTCGAGGGGGTTGTCTTCCTGAAGAGGGCGGAGGTACTCGACTTGTCCGGCCACGTTCTTCCCCATCAGCAGGAGCTGTAAGGCATCGGAAACATCGTTCGCCAGACTGCCGTTGGTGGGCAATTGCCCATTGAAGAGGGGCAGCTTGGCATGAAGTTTTTCCAGAAGCTCCCGGTCGGTGAACCAAACCACGTTGTCGAAGTGGGTGGGAAAAAATCGATCAGCATCCCGCAGTTTTAGTTTCACCTTGGCACCGTCGGGATCGAACTGGGAGGAGTAGGAGACGGCGGAAAAAGCGCCGCTCTCACCCAGAAGGCGAACCACGGTCTTAAGATCGTCCTCGTGGAACGACCGGCCAATCTGCAAGTCGGCGGCGCGAACCACGTCCTCCGGCTTGTAGCGGCTCGTCCCGATCACTTGGACGGATTTCAGTTTGAAGGCGCTCGGGGGAAGGTCCTTCGAACCGGAGTTCGGCGTCTGGGAGAACGCGAAGGCCGGCGAAAGCAGAACGGCTACGATGATTAGGAGTCTGGGGAGCACACAGCAGAATTCTAATCCAGATGGTTCGAAGGCCGGAACGCCTCAATGGGTTGTCAACACCGGGTGGCCCTAACCAACCAGAGACCGATGGCCTCTGCTCGGTCTGGCCTCAAGCGATAGGTGCTGGCTTGCCTGGCGTGCCTGGTAGACGGTGAAATTCTTGGAATTCAGCGACTTCCCCCGACAGGGGCGTGCGGCCCGGTGAGGAGTAGCCTGACCGGCCGCTGCCGGCCAAGCCACTTTCCACCCACAGCGTGCCAGAATCTTCGTGCGACTGGTTCCCACTTCATGGTATGATCCCCGCCTGCTCGAACACAGAGCGAGGGGGCGTGCTTCCACGATTCACCATGAGGAGGCGGCATGCACCGGAACTCTGCTCTTCTGACCGTTGCACTTTGTCTTTCCACGCTGCTCGCACGAGCTAACGAAATCATTCCTGCGGGCACACTGCTGCATTGCACGATCGATGAACCGAATTTTTCTTCCAAAACCGCCATGGTGGGCGATCCGATTCTCTGCCATCTCGGATCCCTCGGCTCGTTTGGACATTCCGTATTTCCCCGAGGCGCCATGCTCAGCGGTCATCTCCAGGATTACAAGGATCCTGGTCATTTTGTCGGCAAGGGCTGGATCCAGCTCGAGTTTGATCGTCTGATCTTGCCAGGCGCACAAGTGATGCCCCTCGAGGCAAAGATCATCTCCGCTCCTCACCTGAAGGTGGATAAGCAAGGCGACATTCACGGCCGAGGCCATGCGACGCGCGACGCGATCGAATGGATGATCCCTGTTCTTTGGCCCATCAAGGTCCTTACTCTGCCGGCGCGCGGTCCGTACCCCACGCTCAAAGGCGAGTCGCCGGTTGCGTTGCGCCTGATGGAAGACATCGAGGTTCCCTTTCCCGCGCCGCGAGCCTCGATTCCCATGCCGCCGTGGGCGTCGCCCTCCGGATATCGCTACAACGGAGGGTTATTGAACGGATCCGACCCTGCGACGGGCTCGACGCTGACCATGCATCCCGCAACCTACACCCAGCTGACCGAGTCAGTACCGCATCTCACTCCATCTGCACCGTCGAAGTTGACGGTGATCGCCTTGAAGGAAGGGACCGCCTTTTTGGCGCAACAGTATTGGATTCAAAGTGGGCAAATGCACTGTGTGTCCGCGAGCGGCGAGGAGAAGCTGCTTCCCCTGGATCAGCTCGATCTCGGCCAAACCGTACGCCTGAACCAGGAACGCAATGTCGCCTTTGTCCTCCAGTCAAGGGAGGCCACGGAGCAATAGAGTTGTCACGACCGCCAGCATCCTAACGACTAGGGCGGGCCCTCGTGGCCCGTCCTGGTCGGAACCCAAGACTGCTGCGCGCGCGATCGAAGTGAATGCCGTTTAGAGGAAAGTTGCCGCGCCATGCCCGCGCAACTTTCAGCCTATCCTCACCACACCTTGCATACTTTCTCGGGCGAGTTCACCATGGCTTGGCCGGATCGACAGGAAAACGCTGGGGAGAATTCCGGCATGTTCTTGATCACCCCGTTGATGCGGTACTTGGCGGGAGAATGCTCGTCGGTGACCGCCCGCATGCGCAGCTCTTCAGGTCGTTCATTGGCGCATGCCCACTGCGCAAAGCCCACAAAAAAGCGCTGGTCGGGGGTCAGTCCATCCACCGGCGCGAGCTGCTTGTCCTTGGTCGCGCCCTGCCAGGCAATATAGGCGAGAATCTCACCGCCCAGGTCGGCCACGTCTTCATCCAGCGTAAGCTTGCTGTTGATGTGGATATCGTCGACGACCACGTATTGCGCGTACTGATCCTCGACGCACTGGGTCCGGGCATCGAACTTCGCGCGGTCTTCCTTCGTCCACCAGTTTTTCAGATTTCCATTGGCATCAAACTGGCTACCTTCATCGTCGAACCCGTGGGTAAGCTCGTGACCGATGGTCCCACCGGTGTCGCCGTAGTTGGGGGCGTCGTCGAGTTTAGCGTCGTACAACGGAGGTTGCAGGACCCCCGCTGGGAAGTTGATGTCGTTCATCTGCGGATCGTAATAGGCATCGACGGTCGGCGGCGATATTTGCCATTCCCCATGGTCTACCGGCTTGCCGACCTTATTGATATCGCGACGACGCTCGAATTCATTGGCTCGCTTGACGTTTCCGGCAAAATCGGTGGGCAGAATCGTTACCGAGCTGTAGTCGCGCCACTTGTCGGGATATCCAATCTTGTTGCGAATGCCGGCGAGTTTGGTAAGTGCCTGCTGCTTGGTTTCCGGGCTCATCCAGTCAAGCTCCCGAATGCGCTCCCCCATCGCGTCTTCAATCCGGCGCACCATCTCGAGCGTGCTCGCCTTAAGCTCGGGGGAGAAAACCTTTTCGACGTAGACCTGGCCGAGAGCCTCACCCAACTGGTGGTCCGCATATTGCACACAGCGCTTCCAACGCGGTTGTTGCTCCTTCGCGCCGCGCAGATACTTGCGATAAAACGCGAAATTCTCGTCCGCAAACGAGGAAGCAAGATAGGGTGAGAAGGAATCGACCACATGAAACGCGAGATAGGTCTTCCAATTGGCCAGCGGTTCGCTGGCGAGTTGGCGATTCACGGTGCGGAAGTAATCGGGCGTAGCCAGATTGACAACCTCAAAACTCGGATATTCGAGCTCTTTGTAGTAGGCCCGCCAGTCGAGGTTGGGTGCGACATGGTTGAGATCCGTAGCCTTCATCTTGTGCTTCAGCTGGTAAGGATCGTGGCGCTCCACCCGAGTCAGCTGCCCCTTGGCCAGTGCGGTCTCCATGCGCAGGATGGTCTGCGCACTTTTCTTTGCCGTCTCCTGGTTCTGGCCCATGAGCTCAAAAACTCTCTCCACATGTTCGAGGTAGCGTTGGCGAATCTCCTTGGACTTCGCATCCTCCTTCACGTAATAGTCCCGGTCGGGGAGACCGAGACCACCCTGGTCGAGCTCGGCGATTTCGAGCTCGGAGTCGTCAGGGTCCTGCGTCGATCCCTGCGAGAACAGCACTTTTTCCCCGTAGGCAAACTGCAGCCGGGCGAGTAACGGCGTGATTTGCTTCACCGACCGCAGGCTGGTAATGGCATCAAGATCCGGCTGGAGGGCAGACCATCCCCGCTTTTCGACCGTGCTCTCGTCCATGCACGCGGCGTAAAAATCGCCGATCTTTTGGGTGACACTGGTGCGTTCGGCCCCGGCCGACGCTTGCTCCAGAATGGCGCGCAGGAAAGTTAAGTTATCCTGATAGAGCTTCGCATAAACACTCCAGGAAGTTTGGTCAGCCGGAATTGGATTGGCTTTTTGCCAGCCTCCGCAGGAATACTGATAGAAGTCGACACAGGGATCGACGGATTTGTCCATCGAATTCAGATCGAGACTCGGCGTGTAGGGCATGGTCGGTTGCTCGGCGGACGGTGCGGCCTGGTTCTGCCCGGCCGCCAGCACCGCAAGCAGCAGGGATGTGAAAGCAAGCACGGGGACGGGGTTACGCATATTCACCTTGGACGGCCAGGACGAAAAAAAGTTAATGCCAGGTCATGGTACCGAATCCTGGCTCCTCGCTGAGCTCGAGGTCTCAAGCTTGATAATGTGTGCGCCTCGCACCCTTCGCTCATCGTCTGGCACCATGGGTTTGAGGGAAGGGGGGCTCGGCTTTGGCCGGTGTGACCCGGATCAGCGAGCGCGCTCCGACATGGATGAAGCTTAGCTCGCGAGCGGCGAGCAGGGCCTTGATGGCTTCCTGCACCCGCGAGCGGGGAACAAAGTTGCCGAAGAACGATTCAATTTCTTGCTGATCCGCGGCGATCACACAGTCCAGATACTTCGAAAGCAGCGCCGAAAGCGCTTCCGCGACCGACAGACCGATGCCCTCACGTACCGCATCGCCCGACCAGCGGTACAAGACGTCCCAGAAGGCGCCCTCCCCGGGCTTGTAGTCCACTCGCGTGATCCGCAGTTTAGACCAGAGTTCGGCTAGGGACTTGTCGAGCGCCGCGGCGGAAAGCCCGCCTCCAAGCTTCTCGAGCAGCTTTTGCTTCGATACCGGGCCCTCATGGCGGATGATTTCATAGGTGTCGCAGGCCAGTTGGGAATATTCCGAGCGCGGGCCCGGCTTTGGCGCCTGTTTGGGGTTACGCTCGCCGACCAAAGCATAAAAGTAGGGAAAAATCGAAGCGGCTAGAAGAAACGCGTTGTTCTCGTCAAACAAGCTGGTTTCGTAGGCCACGCGATCCCGCAGCAAACGAACCATCAGCTCGGTGGCGTCGTGGGCCCGAGGATCTCGAAACGCCTGCTGCCAGGCCGGCAGGTGCTCCTCCGAACCGGCCCAGGCGCCGATAAATGTGGGCGCCAGCACCGAGGGTTTGCGCGGATACATGAGGCAGAACCCGACGGATTCGAGGAATCCTCGAGCGTCTTCGGGAGTGCGGACAGGATGCCCGTCGAGGTGCCACTTCTCTTGGCGGAGCTGATTGAGTTCGAGTCCGGTCATGAAAGTATCTGATCCGCGGAACCAGCAGCACCGGCTAGCCCCATCAAAAGCCTCGAAAACCGAAGGTCCCGACCTCCGCAAGGCCAGCCGCTTCTTCTCAGATCCGCTTAAATGCCTTTTGAATATCCTTAAGAGAATATCGCAGGACCACGGGCCGTCCATGGGGACAGCTCATCGGACACTCGGTTTTGGCCAGCTCCGTGAGCAACCACTCCATTTTGTTCTGCTCGAGAGGCATATTCACTTTGATCGCGGCATGACAGGCGATGGACGCCGCGATGCGGGTGCGCACCTTCTCCATATTCAGAGCCTGCTCGTCGCGCGAACACTGGTCGAGGATTTCCCCCAGCACGAGCTCGATCTCGGTGGCCTCGACCCCGGCGGGCGCGGCTTTGACCGCGATACTCCTCGTCCCAAACGGTTCGGCTTCGAAACCGTTGTGCTCGAATTCGTCAGAAATTTCAGCAAACACCGCCTGCTGCGAGGGGGTGAGCTCGAAGACCAATGGCACCAGCAGTCGTTGGCTGAGTACGGTTTGGGCCGCGCGCTGCTTCAGCACTCGCTCAAACAGCACACGCTCGTGAGCCACGTGCTGATCGATGATCCAAAGGCCTTCGTGATTCACCGCCAGGATAAACGAGTCACGAATTTGGCCCAGAGGCTTAAGGGAGCAGAGTGAGGAACTGAGGGAACTGGCCGCTTGCGGCTCGTCAGGGATGGGTAGCAGGCAGAGGTCGCGGGCGACGGTTTCGCCGAGCCCATGTACCGTCCAAGCGACGGGGTCTCGGGCATCGACGGCAAGACTGATCCCACCGCCAAACTGAACTGTTTCATGGATCGGCGGCGCCAAGGTTGCCTGCAAGGCGAAGGTTGGCTCATCCGGCGCCCGGTAGCGAGCCTGCCCGGCGGAGGTTGACCAAGGCCTCGGTCCGGGGACCAGGGATGGAGTCGCCGTGGGGTGCGCGCTCATTTCGGTTGTGAATTGAGGCACAGGCCGGGCTTCGATCAAAGCCGCCCGCACCCAGTCCCGGACCCGATCGTGAATCATCCCCTGGTGGCGAAAACGAACCTCGGTTTTCGAGGGATGGACATTTACGTCCACCTCGCCATTCGGCAACTCGAGGAACAGCAGCACGACGGGATAGACAGCTGGCGGAATGATGTTGCGATACGCCTCGCTGAGTGCGTGCTGAATGACCCGATCCCGGATCAGCCGGCGATTCACAAAAACGTAAATGGAATTCCGGTTGAGCTTTTGGATCTCGGGTTTCGAGACAAAACCATGCATTTGGAATTCACCGCCGGATGCTCCTTTGTCAGGCTCATCCTCGTGGGCCGCCATGCCGAAGCCACGCTCTAGCCGATTCCACGGTTCGGGGCTCTCCGCAAGCGAACCCATCTGCCCCCAAGGTGCAACCTCGCTGATGGGCAGCAGTTCGTCGAGAACATCCTTGCCGAAGATCTGGTAGATGCGCTCTCTCGAGCTCGCCACGGGCGAGGCCACCAATACGGCATGGGTTGCCGAGTGCAGCTCGAGATGCTTATCCGGATGAGCGAGAGCATAATGGGTCGCCAGGGAGGCGATGTGGGAGAGCTCGGTCGACTCCGACTTCAGGAATTTCCTGCGCGCCGGCGTGTTGAAAAACAGGTCACGCACGGTGAGCGACGTTCCCACCGGCAAGCCCGCTTCCTCAACCTTTTGGATCCTGCCACCGTGGATCTCAACCACCGTTCCCGAAGGCTCCTCGGGTACGCGGGTTTGAAGGCGTAAACGGGAGACGGCAGCAATCGAGGGCAGGGCTTCGCCGCGAAATCCAAGAGTTGCCACGCTGAGCAAGTCTTCCGCGCGGTTGATCTTCGAAGTGGCGTGCCGCTCGAACGCCAGCAGGGCGTCGTCCCGAACCATACCGCAGCCGTTATCGCTGATCTGGATGAGCTTCTTGCCCCCGGCTTCGACTTGGATCTTGATACGCGTGGCGCCGGCGTCGAGCGAGTTTTCCAGGAGTTCTTTGA
Organism: Terriglobales bacterium; assembly: GCA_035622455.1. Classification (GTDB taxonomy): domain Bacteria; phylum Acidobacteriota; class Terriglobia; order Terriglobales; family Acidobacteriaceae; genus JAFAGX01. The sequence continues at coordinate 4,899 of DASPVG010000074.1, read as the reverse complement.
CCACCGAGGCGGGTCGCTCCACCACCTCGCCGGCCGCGATTTTGTTGGCAATGTTCTCGGAAAGAACGTGAATCTTACCCATAGCGTTGGCCATCCTTCGAAGACTTGGCCTTCCCTCCGCGCGCATCCCCCAGGCTCAAGCCAACGAACTGCACTCGAGAAAGATTGTCGGGAGGATCAATCGTTTCTGATTCTAATGCCCAGCTCTTTGAGCTGAGCCTCACTCACCGGGGTCGGAGCATCCACCATTAAGTCCACCGCTCGCGCGGTTTTGGGAAATGGGATCACTTCGCGCAAGCTGTCGGCGCCGGCGAGGATCATCACAATACGGTCGAGGCCGAGCGCAATCCCTCCATGGGGCGGGGTGCCGTATTCCAGAGCTTCCAGAAAGAATCCAAAGCGCTCGCGGGCTTCCTCATCAGTCATGCCGAGAGCATGGAAGATCTTGCGCTGAATGTCCTGACGATGAATACGAATCGAGCCAGACCCCAACTCGGTTCCGTTGAGCACCGCGTCGTAGGCCAGAGCCCGCACCGCACCGGGATCGGATTCGAGCTTGTCCATGTCCTGTTCGTGGGGCGCGGTGAAGGGATGGTGCGCAGCCGCCCAGCGTTGGCCCTCTTCGTCATATTCGAACATCGGGAAATCTGTGACCCACAAGAAACGAAAATCCGTGGCTGGATCGCCGGTGCGTGCGAAGGCCCGGTGCCGCTCGGCATACTTCTGCCCCAGGGCCAAGCGAAGGAACCCGGCCGCAGTGTAGACGGCCTCGTCGTGCTGTTTCACCTCCGGTTTCACTCCTCCCTCAGATTTATGCTCGGGCAGCTTGCCGTCGCCGGCAACGATGACGATCAAGTCGTCGCTCGCGGCACCGCACTGCTGGCGAATTTTGGAGGCCGCCTGCGGAAACGTCTTCTCCAGGCGCTTGAAATCCTCGAAGACTTTAACCTTGCCTTTTGCATTGAGCATAGGCTTGATTTCGTCCCGCTCTTTTCTGGAGAGGTCGCCTACCTTGGGGATACGGAGAGCCAGGATTGGAACCCTAGGGCTCAGCCCCAGGGCTTCGAGATTCTCTGCCGTGAAGGTGTCCCGTACATCGGTCATCGCCGGTAAGCGCATATCGGGCTTGTCGCTGCCGTAGCGGCGGATCGCCTCGTCGTAAGTCATGCGAACGAAGGGGGTCTTGATCTCGTGGCCTGCAATCTTGAACGCCGCCTTGAGGAATTCTTCGACCACCTCCCATACGCGTTCGGGTTGCGGATAGGACATTTCCAAATCAATCTGGGTGAACTCCGGTTGCCGGTCGGCACGTAAGTCTTCGTCACGGAAACAACGCACGATCTGAAAGTACTTGTCAAAACCGGCAATCATCAGGATCTGCTTGAACAGCTGGGGCGATTGGGGCAATGCGTAAAACGAACCCGGCTGTACCCGGCTGGGAACCAGGTAATCGCGCGCGCCTTCCGGAGTCGAGCGAGTCATGAATGGGGTTTCGATCTCCAAAAAGCCCTGGGCGGAAAGATTGTCCCGAATGGCGATGGCGATGTTGTGCCTTAATACAATGTTGCGCTGCATCGCCTCGCGGCGCAGATCGATGTAACGATACTTGAGGCGCATTTCTTCGTTGGGCAGGACAGTGTCACTCGGAAGAAATGGCGGTTGCTTAGACTGGTTGAGAATGCGCAGCTCCTGGGCAACCAGCTCCACCTCACCGGTCGCAAGATTCTTGTTGATCGTGTTCGAATCACGCTGCTTGACCGTGCCGAGTACGGCAATCACGTATTCATGCCGCAGCTCTCTGGCTTTCTCGTGCAGGCCAGGATTGCTCTCTGCGTCAAAGACGATCTGGGTGACACCGCTTCGGTCACGAATATCAATAAAGATAAGATTGCCGAGATCGCGACGGCGGTTGACCCAACCCATGAGCACCGCCTTCTTGCCGGAATCGGAAACACGCAGCGCCCCGCACATGTGAGTCCGTTCGAGATCGCCGAGGAAGTCCAGCACGTCGTGCCTCTCCAGGAATGCTTTTCGGATGGAAACGGAATTATAAATGCTCAGACTTGGTCGCGCTCCTCGTGGCAGGTCGACGGGCCTGACGAATCCGCCTGCTCGCAGCTCCTGATCGAAATTCGGCTCATCCGCGGAGCAGCTCCGCGATGTCATGGGGTCGGTCCACGACCACATCCGGGGTTGCTTCGCAGAGTGTGTGAGGTGCAAAACCGTAGGTTACACCGCAGGTCCAGGCACCGGCATTACGGCCGGTGATCACATCGGTCGACGAGTCGCCGATGATGAGCGCCTCTTCGGCTCGCGCCTTGCTCTCGCGCAGGATCACCCGGACTCCGTGTGGATCGGGTTTCTTTGTAGGGAAGCTGTTCCCTCCATAGACGTGGACAAAGAATTCTGCCAGGCCGAGCGCATCCACGATGGCGCGCGATGCATTGACCGGTTTGTTCGAAAGCACCACCATTTGTCGAGGTACTCGGCTGCCATTACGGATGGCTTCGAGCATCTGGTCGACGCCGTCGTAAGCCCGGGTGAAGTCGAGTTTGTGAACCCGGTAGTAGTCCAGGAAGTAGCCCAGCGCCTCCTTTACGAAAGCCTCATTCTTGGGGTCCCCGAGAGCACGCCGAATCAGCATCGGAGCCCCGTCGCCCACGTAGGAAGCAATGAGGTCCCCGGGAAGCTCCGGCCGGCCGACGTGGCGCAGGGTGGCGTTGACCGAATGAATCAGGTCCAAACGAGAGTCGATCAGAGTGCCGTCGAGGTCGAAAATCACGAGTCTCAGCGAGCTCGGATCAAAGCGGTTGTGGAAGCGGATCATGCCGGATTCGAGGATAGCATTGGGAGAGTACTCGCCTGGCCTACCGAACCCCGGTTGAGGTGCTTTCTTCGGTCCCGGGGTTTTCCCTGGCTCGCCTTGGAGCGAATCTCTCCTGCTAAAATGCTTTGTGCTCCGAAACTTAGCTATGATTTTGCTCGGCCCTGGACTGGTTTGGGTCGCACTAGGGCAGCAGCAGCCCCCGGTCAAAGTGAACGTGCTGAATGTGTGTTCTCCCTCCCAGGAGGAACAGCACCAAATTGCCTCGGCGCTGGGTCGCATTCCCCAGAAGTCTTCTTTCAGTGAAGAATTCGAGATTGATCGAGGTCATTCCATTCTGGAGCAGAGCGCCGATGTTCTCGAAGCGGGCGATCCGGGATCAGCTCCGTCGGGTTTGGAAACTGCTGACTGGGTACGTCTACGCCGTGAGTTTCCATCTTCGTCTCCGTTTTCAAGAGTTCAGTACTCCTTCAGCCGCGGTCCGAAGAGCATGGTCGAGACTCTGGTTTTTCTGCTGCGCGATCCGAAGGACGTGATGCAGATTGCGATCGAAGCCAGCGCATCGCCGGTGACCGCACCTGCCGATATGGTAGCGACGAATACGCCGGCCAGCCGCATCAAGCTCGAACGTTTCGGAAAATCGTCGATTGTGCTGGCGCGCTGTCAGGGATCACAAGAGAAACCGGCTCCGGACCAGAGTGCTTACGAACCGCTGTTCCAAAGCGCCTCCGTCATTGCAGCCAAATACCGCGATCTTCTCGGAGTCCGCCGTGCGGTTCCGGCGGAGCTCTCGCGTCTGACGCCCTTGGGAAGCCCTAAAACGAAAGCTGTGAAACCGGCGACGACGAAAGCCGAGGACCAGCCGCACTAGGTTTGAACCGAATTGCTGTCGAATTCAATCCAATCATCTTCGTATGGAAAACGATCTTCGCAACGTTGTCATCATCGGCTCGGGCTGTTCCGGGCACACCGCCGCGTTATATACGGCGCGGGCCAACTTGCGCCCCCTGGTGATCGAGGGACATGAGCCCGGAGGGCAGCTTTCGCTCACCACCTTGGTGGAGAATTTTCCCGGCTTTCCCGAAGGCATCCAGGGGCCGGAGCTGGTCGAAAACATGCGTAAGCAGGGGGCACGTTTCGGTGCCGAGTATAAGCTAGCGCACGTCACCAGCGTGGATTTGAGCCTCCGGCCCTTCCGCATTCATGTCGGTCACGAGGTCGTCCCTACCCGCGCCTTGATTATTGCCAGCGGAGCCTCGGCGCGCTGGTTGGGATTGAAACATGAAAAGCAACTCATCGGGCATGGCGTCTCTTCTTGCGCAACCTGCGACGGTTTCTTCTTCACTGGCAAGGACGTCGCCGTGATTGGCGGGGGCGATTCTGCGATGGAGGAGGCAATGTTCCTGACCCGGTTCGCGACGAAAGTTACCCTGATCCATCGCCGCGACATCTTCCGTGCCTCGAAGATCATGCTGGAGCGCGCCCAACGCAACGAAAAAATTCATTTCCTCACGGATACTGTGGTGGACGACGTATACGACGTTGACAAGCAGGAAGTGACGGGTCTGAAACTTCGCAATGTGAAGACGGGGGACGTTTGGGACTTTCCTACCAGTGCCATGTTTCTGGGTATTGGCCACATCCCGAACACCGAGCTCTTTCGCAAGCAGCTCACCATGGATAAGGATGGGTACCTGAAGACCAAAAACTACGTGTTTACCCGGGTAGCCGGCGTTTATGCCTGTGGCGATGTACAGGACCGCAGGTACCGACAAGCCATCACGGCGGCTGGAACGGGCTGCATGGCCGCGCTCGAAGCGGAAAAGTTTCTGGAAGAACATGCCACCTGATCCGCTCCGCGAACTGCCAACCTTCAAAGCGCCAATTTTTGCCGAAACGACCGCCCTGCGAGCTCGACGACTGTGGTACAAATTTCAGTGAACCATGCACCTGCCGGGAAATGGTCAGCCGAGCGAAAGGCTTGCAGGTAACCCGTGCTAAGGGCGCTCTTCATCTCCCTTGCCGACAGCCCGAGGTTGCGCCGCCTCGCCGAACGCTCATCGATCGGTCAGAAG
>DASPVG010000073.1:0-10179 GCA_035622455.1 Terriglobales bacterium | reverse complement strand
GAACCATGCTAGTTTTTGCGGCATAGGCACGAATGGAAAGAGGGTTTTAGCTGCGGTCGCGCTCGCTCGAACGATACCCCTGACTTTGGAAAAAGTCACAGATTATTCAATCCGGTGCAAACCGGTGGCAGCGCTAGTTTGCGGCAGCGTCCGGCTATATCAGTTTCGTCGAGCACCCAGCCAGAGGTTTCGGCCCAGCTACCGCCGGGCCACCATCGTGCAGGCGGGCTTAGCGGCCCTGAGTTTCGTGTCATCGATAGCCGCCTGGCTTGCCTGGGCGGCGCTTGGGTGGGTTGTTGCCGGCGTCCTTCTGGGTTTGGTCATCCCAATCACACCGCTTGTAATCCTGCCCACGAACAAGCAGTTGCTCAGCCCGAAACTCGATCCCCGGTCGGACGAAACCGGACGTCTGCTCGCAGGTTGCCAGGTTCGACGCCGTCGGGAGCGTTCTCAGTTGGACACTAGTCGTGTACCTCTGCCTCGTGATCTTCGCTGAGTCCCGATAAACGCTCTCACGGCGAATACAGCTTCCCGGGGCGCTGAAAGGTTTCTCTCTACTTGAGTTTTACGAAAAGCAAGACAAAGATCGCCCATACTCCGACGGTCACGGGAAACTCGACCAGCTGGGCGTCCCGCATTGCACCTCCTCGCGGCAGCGCATACGTCAGCCCGAACATCGCCAGGGCAGTAAGTATGCCCAGAATCAATTTTGCTTTCGAGCTCATGAGGTTCGTTCCTCCCTTGGACGACGAATCTTCCTGCGGAGTATAACGAAACATTTCGAGCTTGTGCGCCCCATTTTGGCTTGTGGGAACTTTGTTTTGCTGATCAGGGCTTAGGAGAAGACACCCCTGAACCAAAGGTCGTCGAAGAGAAGGATCGTGCAAGAGTAGGTTTGGCTCAGGTTACTGTCCCCGACTACACTATCGCCCATGAAGACCTTTGACGATTTATCAGAGCGCGAGATCTTGGCGTTGGCCATTTCGCTCGAAGAGGAAGATGAGCGGGTCTATGCCGATTTTGCCGACGGTCTGAAACAGGACTTTCCGGCGTCGGCGGTGGTGTTTGATGGAATGCGGGAGGAAGAGTCCGGCCATCGGCGGCGACTGATCGACCTCTACCGCCATAAGTTCGGAGAACACATCCCGCTGGTTCGTCGCCAAGACGTAAAGGGTTTTGTAGAACGGAGACCGGTCTGGCTGGTGCGTCCCTTGGGCCTCGACATGGTTCACAAGACTGCCAGCTCGATGGAGGTGGAGACTCGCCGGTTTTACGAAAAGGCGGCTGCGCGCACCCAGGATGCCAGCATTCGTCAGCTGCTCGATGACCTCGCCCAGGAAGAGCGAGTCCATGAAGTCCGCGGACAAGAGTTGCGAGACGAGGAGCTGCCCCCCGAGGTCAAGCAGGCAGAGGAGCGGGCGAGTCGCAGACTTTTTGTCCTCCAGATCGTCCAGCCCGGACTGGCCGGCCTGATGGATGGATCGGTATCGACCTTGGCCCCGGTTTTTGCCGCGGCGCTGGCCACAAAAGACAGCTGGGATGCCTTTCTGGTTGGCGTGGCCGCCTCCCTTGGCGCTGGCATCAGCATGGGATTTGCCGAGGCGCTTTCTGATGACGGAAGCTTGACCGGACGAGGGCATCCCTGGGTGCGAGGGCTAGTTTGCGGAGCGATGACCACCCTCGGTGGAATCGGCCATACGCTTCCGTTCTTGTTGAAGAACTTCCAGCTTGCTCTGGCGGTTGCCACCATTGTTGTGCTCGCCGAGCTCAGTGTCATCACCTGGATTCGTCATCGCTATATGGACACGCCTGCCGTTTCGGCGGCGATGCAGGTGGCGCTCGGCGGTATCCTGGTTTTTTTGACTGGGGTGCTGATCGGCAGGTCCTAGTCTTAGCGGCCAAGTTAAGCCAGATCAATCAGTTAAGTGCACCTTAGAGTCGATGGGCGGCGGCTGTGGCCGGCGCTTCGTCGATTCGCGGAACCAGACAAGTCTGGTTGTGGCTTTCATGGGCGGCGCACGGATCGCCGAACGCCTACGCCAGAATCTGGGCACCCTTCCGGCGGTCGAGCCGCATCGTACAGACAGCGAACGGTGGTTAGCTGGGCGTGTTGCGGGCCTGGCTTCGGGACTGTGCGGGTCATCCTTGCCATCGGCTAACCAAAAACATAAAATATTACCCACGTAGGTGTGTCGTTAAGGAGCGCCCTTTACTATGTTCCAGGTGGGTGTGCGCCGAAACTTCTGGTCATTCCTGTTTTCCCTGTTGCTGGCCGTTCCGGTCATGGCCGTAGGTCAGCAGAATTCAGGATCCAGCGGTTCCGCTCAAACTCCGGCCAGCGGCAATGCCGCTCAGAATCCGGCCGGCGGCAATACCGCTCAGAATCCAGCCGGCGGCAATACCGCTCAAAATCCCCCCGCCAGCTCGCAAGGCCATGCTGACCAACAGGGGGACCTGTTGAAGCGCCCGCTGAGCGAAAAGCAAAAGAGGGATAACGCCAAGTCGCTGAAGCAGGAGTTGGGAAAAACCTACAAGAAGTGGCTCGACGAGGACGTCGTCTACATTATTACCGACGAAGAGCGTAAGGCCTTCCGGCAGCTCTCAAACGACGAGGAGCGCGACCAGTTCATTGAAGCGTTCTGGCAGCGCCGCAATCCCAATCCGGACAGCGAGGAAAACGAGTACAAGGAAGAGCACTACCGCCGCATCGAGTACGCCAACGAGCACTTTGCCGCCGGCGTTCCTGGCTGGAAAACCGATCGCGGCCGAATCTATATCATGTACGGCGCAGCCGACGAGATTGACTCTCACCCGTCCGGGGGAACTTACGAGCGCCCGATGGAGGAAGGCGGGGGTGAAACCTCGACCTTCCCGTTTGAAGACTGGCGCTATCGCTATATCGAGGGGATTGGACAAGAGGTCATCATTGAGTTTGTCGATACCTGTATGTGTGGTGAATACCACATGACCATCGACCGCTCGGAGAAGGATGCGCTCCTCTATACTCCGAACGCCGGCCTCACCTTGTACGAGCAGATGGGTCTCGCCAACAAGACATCGCGATTCCAGGGCGACGGTTTAGAGCGGCTCGGAGCCGGTCCGATGAGCTCGATGGAGCAGAGCAAGCAGTTTGATCGGTTGGAGCAGTATGCCAAGTTGAATGCGCCGCCGCAGGTGAAGTTCAAAGACCTCGAGGAAGTCGTCAGCCACAAAATCAGCTACAACCTGATGCCGTTTGATGTTCTGACCGACTACGTGAAGGTGACGAGCGACACGGATCTGGTTCCCATCACGATTCAGATGAAGAATCGCGATATCACCTTCCAGAACAAAGACGGAGTCGATCGCGGAACGGTCGACATTTTCGGTCGGGTCACCACCTTGACCGGAAGAATCGCGCAGACCTTCGAGGATCCGGTGACGGCGGATATCCCGGCCGAGCTGCTCGCACGCGCCGCGGAAAATTCGCAGGTCTACTGGAAGGCACTTCCCTTGAAGCCCGGGCGCTATCGCCTTGACATCGTTGTCAAGGACGTTAACGGCGATCGCAAGGGAACCTGGAGCAAGGCCATTTTGGTTCCCGATTTCGCGGAGGACAAACTGGAAACTTCTTCTCTGATTGTTGCCGATCAGATGGAGCCGGTAGCCTCGAAGAATGTAGGGACCGGATCCTTCGTCATCGGCGCAACCAAAGTTCGGCCGCGCGTACCTCCTTCCGATGGGAAGCCGGCAACCTTCAAACGCAACCAGAAGCTAAATTTCTGGATGCAAGTTTATAATCTCACCGTGGATGATAAAACCCACAGGCCGTCGGCCACGGTGGAATACGACCTAGTGAACACGGGTACCAACAAACCAGTCATTCACACAGTTGAATCTACGGACACAATGGGTAATATCGGTGACCAGATTACCCTGCAGAAAACTCTTGCGGCCGCGAACCTTGAGCCAGGTGTGTATCGCCTCCAGATCAAGGTAAGTGACAATATCTCCAAGCAGTCGGTAGATCCGACGACAATCTTTGCCGTCGAATAACCGCAGCTTGGCTGTGCCAGGTGGTGGGCAGATGTTTTCGAGACTCGGCTTCTTGGCCATAGTCTTAGGTCTCGCCCTTCCGTCTTGGTCCGACGGACGGCGAGGCACTATTTCGGGATTCGTGCGCAACGCCGAGGGCAAGCCGCAAATCGGCGCCGTGGTGGAGATTCTCGGCCTGGCCCCACTCGAATCGGTCTCTGCCTTTACCGACGAACACGGCTTCTTTTCTGCCAGCGGCCTGGTTGCCGGCATCTACGACATCCGAGTTTCCGCGGCGTCCTATCTGCCCTCCTTTCGCGATGGCGTGGGGCTGCACGCCGGCGGCAAGGTGCTGTTGAACCTGACGTTGAACACTCTGTTTGACGCCGTCCAAGTGGCTCCGGGGCATGGCCCGGCGGAGCAAGACGACTGGAAGTGGGTGCTGCGTTCCTCGTCGAATCGCCCCATCTTGCGTGCTTTTCCGGATGCTTCGGGCACGCCCTCGGCCAGTGTCGAGGAGGCGTCTAAGAATCACGAGTTGAAGGGTACGGTGTCGCTCGTGGCGGGTTCGGCTGAAGAGGGCTTCGGCAGCACTTCCGATATGAACACGGGCTTCTCGGTCGAGAGCTCGATCTTCGCCTCGGACAGAATCGGCCTTTGGGGCAACATCGGGTATAACGGCCTCGCCGGCTATGCGCCCGCCTCGGTTGTGCGCGCCTCCTTCAGCCACCAAATGGAGAACGGCTCGGAGCCGGAGTTTGCTCTGACCATGCGCGACCTCCCGGCAACGATTCCTCTGCCCAACGCTTCCCTCCAATCGCTGGCGCTGACCGCCTCCGACAGTCTTAAGTTTGGCGAAGGGGTTGAGCTTCGCTTTGGCAGCGAGCTTGAATCCATTCAGTTCCTGGGGCACGAGAGCGCGATTCGCCCGTTTGGATCGGCCGACATTCATCTTTCACCGAACACGGTTCTTGAATACCGCTATGTCACCTTCGAACCGGACGGCGAGATGGAAAAAGGCTTCGAAGCGACCCCTGCCGATTTGAGCGAAACTCAGCCGCGGGTCAGCATGGTGAATTACAACTCGGCGGTCGAGCATGCGCATCACCAGGAGCTGTCGCTTTCCCGACACTTGCGCAATACCAACCTGCAACTGGCTGCGTTCGTTGATCGCATCACAGCCCCTGCGCTTACCGGAGTCGGAGAGGTGGCTACGGAGCGTGGCATGGTTCTGCCCGATTTCGATTCCGGCACATTTACCTACCAGGGAAGCGATCTGAAGACCGAAGGTTTGCGGGTGGTCATGCAGCAAAGGGTCACCTCGAACATTACCGGAACCCTCGATTTCGGTTACGGTGGCGTGCTCGATCTGGAGAATCCCAACGCGACTCTAGCGGAAGCTCAGCAATTTATTGGGACTCATCACCGCGAGAGCGCGGCCGGGAAGATCAGCGGTGTGATGCCGAAGACCAAGACGCGCTGGATTGCCTCCTACCGCTGGATTGATGGCCCGGCGCTCACGCCCGTAGATCTGTTTAATGCCTCGCCCGGTCAGGCAGCACCCTATCTGAACATTTACATCCGCCAGCCCATACCCGGAATCCTCCCCGGACACGTCGAAGTGCTGGTTGATCTGCGCAACCTCCTCGCACAGGGCTATGTGCCCGTCCTCGCTCAGGACGGACATACTGTGTATCTGGTGCAGTCCGCGCGCGCAGTACGGGGCGGTCTGACCTTCACGTTCTAACCCTATTCCCGCCTTCCGATTGGGATCTCCTGGGCCGGGAGTTCCGGAGGTAATCCGTTCGTACACTCCCTTTCGGTAACCCTCGGTAACCATCCGTTTCCGCCTACCCAGCCGTACAATGACCTTTATTCGGACGACCGTCTCCTGATCCTGCTTTTGGGCCAGCGGAGTTGGTCGAAGCGCCCTCGGAATTCTTCCTCATGAGGAAGAGTTGTCGAGAAAACCTGAGCTGGAGTTCGCAAACCTATGGCTTTCGGTTTTGGCTTCAAAAAGCAGAAGGTTCTGAGTACTGCTGAGAAATTCGTGCAGCAGGGCAAGTTGCAGAACGCCATTGCTGAATACGAAAAGGTTCTCAAAACCGATTCAAAGGATCTCACGGTTCTGAATACGGTGGGCGATCTCTATGCCCGTCTCGGCAATACCGAAAAAGCGGTGGAGTGTTTTAAAGCCGTCGGGGATGCCTACGCTGCCCAGGGTTTCACGGTAAAAGCCATCGCGATGTACAAGAAGCTGAGCAAGCTGAAGTCCTCGCTCGAAAGCGTGCTTCGCTTAGCCGAACTCTACACACAGCAGGGCCTGTTCAATGATGCCCGGGCTCAGTATTCGCAAGTGGCGGATGAGTTTGTGCGCGCAGGGCAATTGGATCAGGCGGTGCGCATTTACCAGAAGACTCTGGAAATGGATCCAGAAAACATTGCCATGCGCACCAAGCTGGCCGAGGTCTACCTCCGGCTCAATAAGAAGCCCGAAGCATGGCAGATCCTTACGGCAGCCGTAGAAGCCTTACGTGCGAGAGGGCAGCTGGCCCCCGCCGAAGAAATCCTGCAGCGTATGCTGAAGCTCGATCCGGGCAGCAGCTACGCCTTGCGCTTGCGGGGGAGCACGGCCCTCGATGCAGGTGACAGCCAGGCAGCCATCGGGTACCTCGAAAAGGTTGCGGATCTCGATAGCAACCCCGACGGGCTGCGGACGCTCATGCAGGCCTATTTGCGGACGGGCCGCATCGCCGAGGCAGGTGCCCTGGCCACGAAGCTGTTCACGGTTCACAACGACCCTGCGGCCATCTTCAGCTACGGGGATGCGCTGGTTGCCGCCGGACAGTTTGAGCCGGCGCTCACACTCTACCAGCAGCACTCCGAACGACTGCTGGCCGCCGATTCGAAGAAGATTCTCGACACCTTGCATCCCATGATCGGCTATGTTCGGGACAATCCCGTAGCCCTCGAAATGCTGCTGGACTTGATGCAAAAAGCCGGGGATCCCACGCATTTAAGCGAGGTCTACGAACTGCTCGGACATGCCTGGGTACAGGCGGGAAAGCTTGAGAAAGCCCGCGATTGCTATTTGAAGCTGACCCAGTTGGAGCCGGAAAACCAACTGCACGCGCGCAATTACCAGCAGGTTCTGGGCCGGCTGAAAACCTCCTCTGGTTCGCGTCCCATAACGCCAGAGGAAGGTGCCGTTCTGGTGGATGAACTGGAAGCCACGGCTCCCTTTGTCGACCAACGCTATCCCGACGATATCGCGGCCGCCATCCGCAGCGCTCTGACCGATGCGGAGCTGTTCATCTCCTACAATCTGCCCGACAAAGCTCTACGGCCCTTAGTGGCGGTCGTGCCTTATGCTCCGCGCGACTATCGGGTCAATCAAAAACTGACTGCTCTGCACACTCGCGCCGGACGATTCACCGAGGCTGCGGTTTGTTGCCGTACCCTCGAAGGCGTCTATCAAGAGGCAGGATTCGCGGAAGAAGCGACTCGTTACGGAAACCTGGCGTCGCAGTATGAGGAATGTGTCGCGCTTGCCAGCGCGGGGACGGCGCCAGAGCCCATCGTTGGCCCGCAGGCTCCCGTCCAAAGTCCAACGGCTCAACCGGAGTTCTCGGTTTCCGCTGGGATTGCCGGAGTCTCTACCAGCGACATTTGGTCGCAGGGTCCGCCCGGGGCTGAGATGGCAGCCGGGGGAGGTTCGGTGACTCGGACGAAGGGCGGGTCTCGTGCCGACCAGTCTTCCGAGGCCGATGGGCACGAACCGTCAGACGAGGAGATCGATCTTTCTGCGGAATGGGAAGGTGGATTCACCGACGAATCGGAAGCGGTTCCAGCCACTCGAACCAAGGACAGTGCGACCGGTCACCTGGAAGCCCAGCCCGCCATGTCCAGCGGGCAAGACGCCGTCCAGGAGGCAATCGCCGAGATTCGCTCCTACCTGGCAGAAGCCATGATCGAAAGTGCCCAGGCTGCGTACCAGAATCTCAGAGAGCTTGAAGTCGATCCCCAGACGCTAGCTGCGATTCACCGGGAGATTCAGACCGCGATGTCCCGTGCCTCGAGCGCCCCAGTGGAGGTCCCTTTCGAGGAAGCGGAAACCCTGCCGGAAGTGACGGTCGACTCGGCTGCGGCAGATACCGACCTTGATATCGATGACAGGGTCCAACCGGCTGCTTTCGTCGAGTCCGACGAAGAAGACGACGAAGTCGAACCGGCTGTCGCCGCGGGTGCCGACGAGCTAGGCGCACTGGTCAAAGATCTGGAGTCCTCCGTAGGCGACGACTTCCTGCCCAAGACTAAGGCGAACGATTTTGCGCAGGACGAAGACATACCGGTCCACGCCGTTAAGGAGACTGCCACCTTAAGAGCCCAATCTGTCGGTTCCTTGAACCAATTTGTCTCCGACCTCGAGACCTCGCTCGGGGATGACTTCCTGGCGGCGGCTCAGGCGACGTCGGCAGTTCGACCCCAGCGGGAAGAACAACCGGCATTCGCGGCAGCATCGGCTCCGTCGGCAATGGCTGCTGCCGCCTCTGCGGGCCCGGGCATCACACCCGGCAGGCTGGCTACGAGTTTTCCTGCTCCTCCACCCACTCCACCCAGGCCAATACCGCCTCTGGTCTCCCCTGGCCCAACCGCAGCACCGCCAGTCGCTGAGCCCAGTCCCCGCGTGGACTTGGCTGGAATCTTTGGCGAGCTAAGGCAGACACTCGACGAACATACGGTCGAGACCGAGGAAGATCCCGAGACGCACTACAATCTCGGAGTTGCATTCCGCGAAATGGGATTGCTCGATGAAGCCATCGCCGAATTCCAGAAGGTATGCAAAGCGGCCGAACGCGACCATAAGCTGCCCCACATCATGCAGACGTATACGTGGCTGGCGCAGTGTTTCCTCGATAAGGGAGTTCCGGAGGCAGCCATTCGCTGGTACGAGAAGGCGCTGCAGTTGCCACAGCTGGATCAGGAGACACGCACGGCGCTGCATTACGAACTGGCCGCTGCTTTGGAGGCGGCTGGCAATAAAGCCGATGCCCTCAACCACTTCCTGGAGGTATACGGCAACAATATTGATTATCGCGACGTAGCCGAGCGCGTTAAGAGCCTAAAGTCGTAAAATGCTGGCATGGCTCTTCCTTGTCCAGGACTTGGGCTGGGTGCGAGTAGTTTCCGGTCTATGCTGCGGGCTCCGTTAAGGGGCACCAAGTGAACCTAGGTTCGAACAGCTCTCAAGACCGGGGTCCGGGAACCTTCCGTACCAGCATCCAAGCCCCGAATCCGGGTGCACCTCCCACGTTATCTAGTTCTTTCCCGAGAGGTTCCGGGGGTGGGTATACCGGGTTTGACCTGTGGCTTCATCGGCTGACCGTGTTGCTGTTCGTTTTTGTCTGCGCCGTGGTAGGAGTCCTGTTGGTGATTGTTCCGTGGCGGCCGGAATGGACGGACAATCGTTTCCTGTTGACCAATCCGGGATTGCGCAGTGTCATCGGGAACGGATTTGTGCGGGGTATCGTGAGCGGCCTGGGCTTGCTCGATATTTGGATTGGTTTTTGGGAAGCCATTCACTATCGCGAAGGAAATTAGTTTAGCGCTGTTTTAAGCCTTATGAATCGAATCACCGGCCTCTTGGGTTTGGCTGATGTCAGTGGGGAAACGACCGAGCATGCGTGAGAAACCAGCGAATTGCACCCACCCCCTGGCGTACGAAAATCCACAATTTCTGAACAGCCCGGACGGGCGGATTCTCCGCATTCTCTCGGAGTATGCCGAGCCCCTGGCCCGTTTTCGCCGGGAACAGATTCAGGACACGGTGGTGTTCTTCGGATCGGCGCGGTTCCACAGCCGTGAGGCTATCGAACGCGATCAGGCAGCCTTAGGTGACAGTGAACGGCAGCTTTCCGCCGAACAGCGGGCCATCCAGAAGAAGCGGACGCACGCAGCGCTCGCTATGTCACACTATTACGACGATGCCCGCCGCCTGGCCTTCCTGCTGAGTCAATGGTCGATCCAGATCCCTGCCCGCCGCCGCCGCTTCGTGGTCACCACCGGAGGTGGCCCCGGCATCATGGAGGCCGCGAACCTGGGGGCCAAGGAAGCGGGGGCGAAGACCATCGGGCTGAACATTCATCTGCCGCTCGAGCAGTGCTC
>DASPVG010000072.1:0-3120 GCA_035622455.1 Terriglobales bacterium | reverse complement strand
TCCCGACATTTTTGTGTGCCGTGGCACGCGCCTATCCTGGCCTGAGTTCTGGAAGCAATACCAGAATTTCGGTTGAACCGTCCGACCGAACAGCAGGCTGTCCCGGTGTTGTAGGGGTCCGCTGGATTACTGTGAGTGGTGTCGTAGTATGTGGGCCGCAGGTCCGCGATTTCCAGGGGGAGGTGACTAGGCAGACGAAGCTCTTGACCGCGTACTACGTGTTGAGCGCGATCTCGAAAAGGGCTACGCGGAGGCCTACGTGAAGCATCTCGAGTCGCGACTTCCTTCTTCGGGGATGCTGCTCGCGAATCTGGCCGACCTGAATCCATCATCGATCGCTGGACTGCTTTTCGGTCCCAAGCGCCAGCGAAGCGAGCGTCTTAAGGTCGGGGACTTCAAGGTCGGGTTTGCCTTCTGTGGGGCATGTGGCGCCGAAGCCTCGGCGATAGACTAACACGGTCGCCAGATGCAGGGACTTTGCCGGGAGCACATCGTGATAAATGCTCTGGCCAACATGCAACACCCGCTCGGGCGGCAGGTCGAGCCGCTCCAAGGCAAGGACAAAAGGGGCCGGGGACGGTTTGTAAGCCTTTGCCTGCTCCGCCGTAATGACCTCGTCGAACTTAACCGGTAGGTGCCGCGCCGTAGCTGCGAAGAGGTCATCGTCTGTATTGGAGATGATGGCCAGCTTGTAGCGTTTCTTGAGCGTCTCGAGCGCGGCTCCGGTGTCCGGGAATGGCTGCCACCCCTTGAGGGATTCAGCCAGCGATTCCGCTTCCGCATTCGACACCGGAAAGCTCAACCGATCTCCGAAGCCCCGTACCACGTTCGCGAGTACCTGGCGATAGCGCCGATAGGGATTCTGGGCCTTGGGCTCCAGTTCCCCGTAGATTTCCAGGATCTGCCGGTCTCCTAGGTTCTGCCCATGGGATTTAAGAATTGATCGCAACGCGGCAAGCAGCCCGCTTTCCCAATCGATGAGCGTACCGTAGCAGTCGAAGGTGAGGGCGCGAAATCGATCGAAATCCAAAGATTCGACCTCCGCCTTCGCGCTTCGACCGTTCAGGCCAGACTGTTGACCCATCTTCTCCTCCGTTTGCCATCGAACATGGTCATGCGAGTTTCACGCCGCTCGAGGATCGAATGAAAGTTGCTTCTCGCCTCCGCTGGAAACAGGGGGTGGGAGTGAAATCATCCGCGAACCTCCATTCTACAGTCTCTCCATGAGGATGTTTCGGTTCAGCGGCAAGGGCGGGTGGGAAGACCAGCCTGGCGGCAGCCACCGGGTTGAAGCTTGCCCGGCTTCGCTGCCGTAGGCTGGTGATGAGCATTGATCCGGCGCACAGTCTGGGGGATTGGTCCCCGTTGTCGATGGGGCGAGGAGACGAGCAGCCGGGGAGAACTGCTAATCCTTCAACAACTGTCTGGCGATCACTAGGCGCTGCACCTCGCTGGTACCCTCTCCGATGGTGCAGAGCTTGACGTCGCGATAAAACTTTTCCGCCGGATAATCCTTGGTGAACCCGTAGCCCCCGTGAATCTGCACGCTCTCATTCGCGCAGCGCACGGCCACCTCGCTTGCAAACAGCTTCGCCATCGAAGACTCCTGTGTTGTCTTGATCCCTGCGTCCTTCATCGACGCCGCGCGCATGGTGAGCAGCCGCGCCGCCTCGATCTCGGTCGCCATGTCCGCCAGCTTCCACTGAATCGCCTGGAACTCACAGATGGCTTTGCCGAATTGGCGGCGCACCTTCGAATACTTCAAAGCGGCTTCGTAGGCTCCTTCTGCCATTCCTAGCGACAGGGCTGCGATCGAAATCCGCCCTCCGTCAAGCACCTGCATGGCATCAATGAACCCATCACCTTCCTTGCCGAGCAAGTTCTCCGCCGGGACGACGCAGTCTTCAAAGATCAGCTCCGCCGTGTCGCTGGCCCGCAACCCCAACTTGTTCTCTTTTTTCCCTGGACGAAACCCCTTCGTTCCCTTTTCCACGATGAAGGCCGACAAGCCGTGGGTATGGGCGGTGCGGTCGGTGACGGCAATCACCACCAGCACGTCGGCGTAGTGGCCGTTGGTGCAGAAAGTCTTGGTGCCGTTCAATACCCAGTTGTTGCCGTGGCGCACCGCGCTCATCCGCGCGCTGCCCGCGTCCGACCCCGACGACGGTTCGGTCAATCCCCACGCGCCGATGTATTCTCCGGTGGCAAGCTGGCTGACGTATTTCTTCTTTTGCGTCTCCGTACCCACCAAGAAGATATGGTTGGTCGAGAGCGAGGTGTGCGCCGCCACAATAATCCCTACCGAGCCGTCCACCCTTGAAAGTTCCTCGATTCCGGTAACGTATTCGACGTAGCCCATTCCGGCGCCGCCGTATTCGGGGGGAAAAATGATTCCCATCAGACCAAGCCTGCCGAGTTCCTTGACGGTGGAAAGGGGAAAGTCGCCGGCCTCGTCCCACTTCATCACATTGGGTGCGATTTCGCGCTCGGCGAACTCCCGCACGCTCCTTTTGAGCTGCAGCTGTTCTTCGTTGAGTTGAAAATCCAAGTTTCCTCCGGCTGCTCTCGAGAGCGGTCGAATCCGAATCCAAGCAGCTGAGATGCAGGACACTCGATTAAAACACAGGCGCAATAAGAGCGGAAGTTACTGTGGGATTAAAGGAAATGAAGACGGCTTCAGGGCCGGAGCCATCACTTTCTCGATTCGTCATCGGGAGAAGAGTGACCGACCGCTTGGTCGCGGTTCGTGCTAGCTAAGCTAGTCGACTTCTTGACAGGCTTGAAAAGCTTTCTCGCCATCCACACCGGTGCCACGAAGACGTGGGCCGGGTTCGTGAGAAAGGCAGGTTTGTTTACCTCGATCAAGTGGCCGAGCCAAGCCAGCGCGAATGCCAAAGGGATCAGAAGCAGAGCCATGATCCAGTGAAACCAGACTACAACCAGAGAAGAGAACCCGACCGGAATGGCAATCATATGGAGCGCGCGATTCACGGGGTGGTTGTGCCTACCGTCGTAGTCGGAGTAGAGACCCATGGGGCACTCAAGCCAGACTGTGAAAATACCCCCTGCGGGACCCATTGTAGCTTGGCTCGGACGCCGTTTCTTGAAGAACCTCGGGGA
>DASPVG010000071.1:0-3234 GCA_035622455.1 Terriglobales bacterium | reverse complement strand
ACCGCCTTGGAAACTACATCCGAGGCGAAGTTGCAGTAGGAGCACTTCGTCTGGCAGAAGGGCAGGGAGATGTACACGCCGAGGGCCATCGAGAGAATTATGCCACCTGGGGGATCTCGCTCGCTCGAGCCGGCATCTCAGGTAAGGGCTTGGGAGCCCGCGCAATGCGGGCAGAGCAAGCCCGCGCCAGCCAAGCGAGCCAGATCCATGCCGGAAAGGCTAGTATTCTGTAAGCAGGGAATAGCGAGCTTCTAAAGGGATCTGTCTTTGCCTGCGCTTCCGGCGCGGGACAGAGTCAATTCGCCGAGGATGACGGTTGAGTCCCGGGCGGTTTTCCCAGTCGTACAGTTCGGAAATACTATGCTGCCGCGCGTCGTGATCACCGGAATGGGCGCAGTCAGTCCTAATGGCGTGGGCAAACAGGCCTTCTGCCGTGCGGTGTTGGCCGGCGCGTCCGGCGTAAAGCGCATCAGCCGCTTCGATCCATCCCAGTTGCCGGTGCAGATCGCCGGTGAAATCCCCGAGTTCGATGAACTTGCCTGGATCGAGGCGCGAGAGCGCAAACACGTGTCCCGGGTCGTCCCTTTGGCCCTGGCAGCCTCGTCGGAGGCGATCGGCGACGCCCAACTCGATCCGGCAGCCATGTCGATCGAGGAGAAACGTGAGATCGGAGTCATCCTGGGTACCGGCGGGGGCGCGCAGGAGTTCTCCGAAGAGCAATACCGCCTGTGGCATTCCGGTCATGTGAAACAGGTTAGCCTTTTTTCAATTCCCAGCGGCACCATGGGTACCATTCCGAGCGAACTTTCCATGCGCTTCGGTTTCCGTGGCTACAGCCATGTTGTCACCGCGGGTTGCACCTCCTCCACCGATGCCATTGGCTACGCCTTCCAACACATCCAGGCAGGGGTGCAGCCGATGTTTCTGGTGGGCGGAGTCGATTCGACGATCACTCCCGGAATCATCAAAGGCTACACTTTGCTGCGCGCTCTGACGCAGTCTTGGAATCATGCGCCGGAGCGTGCCTCGCGTCCCTTTTCGGCCGACCGTGATGGCTTTGTTCTCGCCGAGGGATCTTGGATGTTTGTGGTCGAGGAATACGAGCACGCCCGCGCCCGAAACGCCCGAATCTATGCCGAGATCACCGGCTACGCCGCTACCTGTGAAGCCTTTCACCGTGTGCGCATGACGGACTCTCCGGAAGAACCTGCGCGCGCCATTATTTTGGCGCTCGAGGAGTCCGGTATCGGCCCGAAAGACATCCAGTATGTAAACCTGCACGGTACATCCACGCAGATGAACGATCGTGTCGAAACCCGCGCCCTGAAATTGGCCCTGGGCAAACATGCCCTGCGCATTCCGATGTCCGGGCTGAAGTCGCAGATCGGACACGCGCAGGGGGCTTGCGGCTCTGCCAGTGTGGCGGCAACGGTCATTGCCATGGAGCATGGCCGAGTCCCTCCGACCATCAATCTCGATGCTCCCGATCCGGAATGCGACCTCGACTATGTTCCGGACGTCGGTCGCAAGACCGAGATCGAGCACGCAGTTTGTAATTGCGTGGGATTCGGATCGAAGAACGCGGCGCTCGTGCTGCGAAAAATTGCCTAGCCGGCAGAACTGGTTTTCCGGCGATCCTACGGGCATTGCCGGTCCGGAGTGCCATCGGGCGGTTCGGCGGGTTGTGGAAACGACCAGAGACCGCCCGCTACGTCCCGGCCAGCGTATGACGTCCCGGGTGCGGTGACTTCGGTACCGACACCTTTTTCCGTCCTAGCCGTCTCTACTCCCATCTATTCTTCTTAAGGTATCTTTGAGTTCTAACCCATGGCTTCTCACCATGAAGAGGAAGTTCTCGGCAAAGCCTATGACAGCCGGCTGATGAAACGGCTGCTCACCTACCTCCGGCCGTACCGATGGCAAGTGGGAGTCTCACTGATCGCGATCCTGTTCAAGGCCGTGGCCGATGTTCTTGGGCCCTATCTCGTCGCCGTAGAGATCGATCGTTACCTTGCTCCCACCCGCAAGCTTTCTCCCCTTGACTCCTTTCTGAGCGAAAAGCCGTGGACCGGAATCGCTCAAATCGCGGCCCTCTACGTAGGTCTGTTGGTTTGTGCCTTTCTGCTTGAGTACGTGCAGATTTATCTCATGCAGTGGACAGGACAGATGGTGATGTTCGACCTTCGCAGCCAGATCTTTCGCCACCTGCAGCGAATGCATGTCGGGTTCTACGACAAAAACCCGGTCGGCCGCTTGGTAACACGGGTCACCACCGATGTCGATGCACTCAATGAAATGTTTACTTCCGGGGTGGTGTCCATTTTCGAAGACGTCTTCGTGCTGGCCGGAATCGTGGCGATCATGCTGTCGATGGACTGGAAGCTGGCGCTGATTACCTTCGCGGTATTGCCGGCCATTGGTTACGCGACGAAGGTGTTTCGCGATAAGGTACGTGACTCCTATCGCCGCATTCGGGTTGCCATTGCCCGCATCAACGCCTATCTGCAAGAACACGTCAGCGGCATGGCGGTGGTGCAGCTTTTTAACCGTGAGGAACGGGCCTTCGCCAAGTTTTCCGAAGTCAACGCGATCCATATGGACGCTTACAAAGACGCCATCCTGGCGCACGCGGTCTACTATCCCGTGGTCGAGGTTCTGTCCTCCGTGGCCATCGCCAGCGTCATATGGTTCGGGGGCAATCAGGTCCTCAGCCACGTCCTCACCACGGCGGTTAGCGTGGGCTTCGGGCAGGGGAGGATTCTGTTGCATCCGGTCTCGACCATCACCACGCTGGGTGTTCTGGTGGCCTTTATCCAGTACGCGCAGCGCTTCTTCCGACCGATTCAGGACTTCAGCGAGAAATACAACATCCTGCAATCCGCCATGGCATCGAGCGAACGCATCTTCAAACTGCTCGACACACCGACGGAAATCACTTCCCCCAAACTGACCAAGACGCCAGCGGGACCGGGGCGCATTGAGTTCGACCATGTATGGTTTCGTTATCGCTTGCCCGAGGCGGCAGATGGCCAGGGGGGAAGGGACGGGCTCAAGGGGGGCCCGGCGGTCCTCGCTTTGCCGGATGCAACCGTCGCCCGTACCCTCGCACCCGGCTCGGCGGCAGCATCGAACCCATCGGACTGGGTGTTGCAGGATGTCAGTTTCAGCATCGAGCCCGGCGAAACCGTCGCCATCGTGGGGCACACCGGCGCGGGCAAGACGACCGTCATCTCG
>DASPVG010000070.1:0-9664 GCA_035622455.1 Terriglobales bacterium | reverse complement strand
CTGGAGGTAAACGGCGCGGACCTCGGAACCAAGCTTCTGCCGAAGGTCATCCGGCCGAAAGGTTTCGCCGTAGGGGGCGCTCACGACTTCCAGGCTGCACCCAAAGGCCTTGGCCAGATCGCACCAGCGCTCGCCGAATGTCCCCGCGCTCATCACCAGCACTTTGTCCCCCGGCGAGGTCAAATTGGAGATGGAACCTTCCATGACTCCTGTGCCGGAACAAGCCAGCACCAGCACATCATGGCTGGTTCCGACGAAGTCCTTCAGATCCGACAGCACTCGCGAGAACAGACCGCGGAAATCCGCGGTGCGATGGTGCATGGCATAGGACGCCATGGTGGTCTGCGCAGCCGGCAGGATCGGGGTTGGTCCGGGGGTGAATAGCCGACTCTTCCGCAGCATGCTCGTCAGTCCTTGAGAAGGGATTCTTTGTTAGTGTACCTGAATGCTCGCACTCGGCAGGGCGGCCAACAGAGGTTTCGCCAGACCAGCCGTCGGCTTCCGATCTGGCTATAATTCTCTCTATGAGCTTGATCGAACAGATCCAGAAAGATATCACCGGTGCCATGAAAGCTCGCGACGAGCAACGGCTATCGACGTTGCGCATGGTAAAAACCGCACTCAAGAACCGGGAGATCGAAAAAATGGCCCCGCTCGACGACAAAGAATCCCAGCAGGTCTTGAGCACATTGATCAAGCAACGCAAGGATTCCGTTGAACAATTTCTCAAGGGCGGCCGCAAAGAGTTGGCGGAGAAAGAAGCCGCGGAGATTACCTTGATCGAGACTTATCTGCCAAAGGCCGCCACGGAGGAGCAGATGGTAGCGGGCGTGCGAGCGGTGATTGCCGAGATGAATTCGCCCACCCTGAAGGATATGGGAGCGGTGATGAAAAATGTCATGGCACGATTTGCGGGTGCGGGAGTTCGCGTGGATGGCAAACAGGTCAGTGAAACCGTGAAGCGTGAGCTGACACCAAAGTGACCGAGCCAGGATACCCTGGCTTTCGGCGCAGCTATTTCTTCCTCTGCAACTCCCGATAAGCTTGGCTTCGGGAGATTCCCATCGCTTTCGCCAGCTTCTTGAGCGCGGCTTTTTCATCCAACTTGTCGCGGGCGAGAATCTCCTCAAATTGCTGGCGCATGTCAGGCTGGACAATGCGAGGCTGGGTGGTCTTTTCGGCTTTCCCCACCAGCAGCGTGATCTCCCCTTTGATGGGGACGTGCAGAGCAGCCAGGACGTGGTCGACTCTCCCGCGCAGGAATTCCTCGTGCCGTTTGGTAACCTCGCGGGCGATCACGACCTGGCGGTCCGGGCCGAGCACCTCCAGAATGTCGACCAGAGTCTCCGGCAAGCGGTGTGGAGCCTCATAAAAGACCTGTGTACGCGGAGAATCGCGAATCGCCTCAAGAATTGTTCGACGCTGGCCGCGACGCGCTGGAAGGAATCCGCTGAAGCGGAACGAATCGGTTGGCAGTCCGCTGGCGACGAGCGCAGCCAAAAATGCCGATGCACCAGGGATGGGAACAACCGACAGGTGATGGCGGATGGCCAGGGTGATCAGGCGAAACCCGGGATCCGAGATGCCGGGCATGCCTGCATCGGTGACCAAGGCAATTCGTGCTCCCTGCTCGAGTTCGATCACCAATGCCGGGGCCCGCGTTACCTCGTTGTGCTCGTGATAGCTGGTGGTCGGGGTTGAAATTCCGTAGTGATTCAGCAGCTTTTGCGTCTGGCGCGTGTCCTCGCAAGCAATCAGATCTGCCTGCCGCAGCACTCGCAAGGCTCGCAAAGTGATGTCTTCGAGATTCCCGATGGGCGTTGCCACCAGATAGAGTGCCGGCTCTAAAGCGCCTTCCGAGCTGGCATTGTCCGCCGGGTTTGGCTGGCCGCTGGCCATCAACGCGAGTCTCCCCTCGGTGCCGAACCCCGCATCCGGGTCGAAAATTGACGGGAGCGGAGCCAGTCCCTAGAATCAAAGCACAAAATCCTAGACCGACTTCCAAGTCTATGCCGATTTACGAATACCAGTGCAAACGCTGTCACCATCGTTTTGAACGGATCCAGAAGTTTTCCGACCCGCATGTCAAGAAATGCCCTGAATGCGGTGGCCCCATCGAGCAACTCCTCTCCCCTCCTGCGGTCCAGTTTAAAGGCTCCGGGTGGTATGTGACCGACTATGCTAAGAAGGCGGCGAAGCCGTCCACCACGGGAGACTCCGGCTCTCCGGCCGAGTCAGGGAGCACAGCGGAGTCAGGAAGCAAGAAGGAGGAGAAGCCGAAATCCGAGCCCAAGAAAACCGAAAAGAAATAATTGAGCCGGGTTCATTTGGCTTGGTTCCTGCCGCCGGAAGGGCGTGTTAACCATCGCTGTGCGAAAGGTTAAGTTCAAAATGCATGCTCGCTTCGGCTGGCATTTTGCAGTTTTTAAAAAATAGCGCATCTTCGGGCGGCATCGAAAGCAGCGTGCTCAGGGCAACTCGAAGACTTCCCCGGTTTGAGCTGGTAAACTGCGAGCGTGCCTTCTCATTCCACATCAGGCCATCCCGGTGATCTGTTCGGTTCGCGAACGCAACCTACTCCCGCGCACTACTTGATCGCGCATATCGATGGCGGCTCGCGCGGCAACCCCGGTCCTTCCGGGTACGGAGTGGTCATTGAGGATGAAAAAGGGCAAAGCGTTGCGGAACTGAGCGAATATCTTGGCCGGCAAACCAATAATTTTGCCGAATATCAAGGCTTGATCGCGGCCCTCGAGTATGCCGTCCAGCATGGTCACAAGGGACTCAAAGTGATCAGCGACTCGGAGCTTCTGGTACGACAGATTCAGGGCGGGTACCGCGTGCACCACCCTGTCCTGCGGGACCTGCACGCACGCGCCAGGCAATTGACCACGCAACTTGAGTGGTTCTCGATCACCCACGTCCTGCGGGGCAAGAACCAGGTAGCCGATCGCCTGGCCAATGCGGCCATGGACAAGGGCCAGGGCAAAACACCTGAGCCCTCACTTCCGACCTCATCGTTCGTCGGAGCCAGGGAGCTTAAGGGCGTTGTGCGCAACGGCAAGATCGAACTTCTGGATGGTGAACTCTCCGACGGTACCCGCGTCCGGGTGCGAGTGATCGGGCAGGAGGCTTAAGGCACGTTTTCGCTTACCTCAGCGGAAGGAGCGCTCTGGTTCCCGCGAACGTCGACGGCGGCAACCGAATAGAAGTATTCGTGCCCGGGCCGAACGTTCGTATCCCGGAATGCCGGCACCCTCAGTAATTCTTGGTTCATCCTTTCGGAGGCTCCGCTTCCCTGTTCCCGTCGGTAGACGTTGTATCCGGCCAGATCGACCTCGGTGTCAGGAGCCCAGACCAAGTCGATGAATCTTTGCGGGCCTTCCCCGGAAAATGCAGCCTGCAGACCAACAGGTACGGACGGAGGGAAAATGTCATGGGCAAACACCTTTTGGGAAGGAGTGTCGAGGCCTTCGAACTCGGTTTCCTCCTGTCCTTTGGCCTGGACCAGGGTAACCACGGTGGCCCAGTAGGAATACGTCTTTTCCCATTCGAAGCTCCGGTCGGAAACTACATAAGAGGGCAAACCTCGGAACAGCACTTCTGCAACTCGAATGTCGTTGTTCGTTCCCTCTTCCCGACGATAGACACGATAGACGTGCTCGAACTGCGGCACGTCGGTCGATTCAAGCCTTCCTGTCCAGCTCAGCAAAATCCCCTCGGCGGTAACCTGGGCACGAAAATCGGCAGGAGGTTGCGGAGCGGGCATGCCGGGGACGGTCACCTGATTGGAAAGCCCGGCACTTCGCCCGTTGGCGTTCAGCACGGAAACGGCGTAACGAATCTCGGCCGCAGCATCGTTACGGAGAACCGAGGGAGGCAGTGTATCCAGGTAGCCCTGTCTTGACGGTGCGGTTGGCGCGCGACGGTCCGATCGCTTGGCGGTTGGAACCTGTGGCGGCGCCACCATTCCCACCGGGTCAGCGCAATTGGGGAGGTTTTGATCCAAGTTTCTGCAGATTCGCGTCATCCCCAGCTGCTGAACCCTCAGCCGATCGGTCGTTTCCGTGGGCACCGTCCAGGCAAGAGAGACTTTGTCCCCTTTACGTACGGCACCTAAATCGGTGACTGGCTCTGGTAACTCGAGCGAAGGCGGATGCGGCGGACCGGGAACACCGCAGGCGGTGAACATCAAGACTGAGAGTAGGCAGGAGATGTAGCCGGTATAGCGGGCAAGGTTCATCGAGCGAAGTCAGGGTACCATGCCCGGGGCACCGGAAAGGGCGTCGAGAATCTCACCAGCGATTCGAGTGACTGCCGCTTCTCTATCCTCTCACGTCAGGATCCCGAGCGGTGCCGAGAAGGCGTCCGAGGATGGCCAAGCGGTCGTAGGAAACACCCCGACAGGGCTTACAGGATATACCTCGAGAGGTCCTGGTCTTTTACGATATCAGCCAGCATCTGCCGCACGTAGGGGGCATCGACTTTGATATGCTCGCCCTTCTTATCCGGGGCATCAAAGCTGATTTCGTCGAGAACACGTTCCATGATGGTGTGCAGACGGCGGGCTCCGATATTCTCTGTGCCCTCATTCACCCGGAAGGCAAAGCGAGCGACTTCCTCCAGAGCCTCGCGGGAGAATTCCAGCTTGACGCCTTCGGTTTCAAGCAGCGCCGTGTACTGCTTCACCAGCGATGACTTGGGCTCTGTAAGAATCCGAATGAAGTCTTCCATGGTCAGCGACTGCAGCTCTACCCGAATGGGGAAGCGACCCTGGAGTTCAGGGATCAGATCACTGGGTTTCGAAACGTGGAACGCGCCCGCCGCCACAAACAGAATATGGTCGGTGCGAACCATGCCGTAACGAGTGTTGACGGTTGTACCTTCGACAATCGGCAGGATGTCGCGCTGCACCCCTTCGCGGGAGACGTCCGGCCCGTGGCCGCTTTCCCGACCTGCAATCTTGTCAATCTCATCCAGAAAAATAATCCCTGCGTCTTCCACCCGATCGATCGCCGTGCGCGTGACCTGATCCATATCAATCAACCGCTGTTCCTCTTCCTGGATCAGGTACTCGAAGGCTTCGTTGACTTTCAGCTTACGTTTCTTGGTTCGCTGCCCGAAAATGTTGGGCAACATGTCCTTGATGTTAACGTCCATCTCCTCCACACCTTGGTTGGAGATGATTTCAAAAGACGGGAAGCTGCGCTCGCGGACATCGATTTCGACCATGCGTTCGTCCAGTTTGCCTTCGCGCAGCTGCTGCCGTAACTTTTCGCGAGTACGTGACTGAGAGTCAGTGGAAGAAGCCGTAGCGTCGAGAGTGAAGCCAGCCGGAGCCGACTCGGCCGGCCTTGATGAGGGGGGTGGTGGCAATAGAATGTCGAGCAACCGTTCTTCGGCATTGAGTTCGGCCTTATCCGCCACATCTTCCAGCTTCTCTTCCCGCACCATTTCGATGGCGATCTCGACCAGGTCGCGGATCATAGACTCGACGTCCCGCCCGACATAGCCGACTTCAGTAAATTTCGAAGCTTCGACTTTCAAGAACGGCGAATTTGCCAGTTTCGCCAGGCGTCGGGCGATCTCGGTTTTCCCTACCCCGGTCGGGCCGATCATGATGATGTTCTTGGGAATCACTTCCTCGGCAAGTTCTGGGGGCAATTTTTGCCGGCGCATGCGATTGCGCAAAGCAATAGCAACCGCACGTTTGGCGTCCTTCTGCCCAACCACGTGTTTGTCCAGCTCGGCGACAATCTCACGTGGCGTGAGCTCATCGAGTGCCAGCCGTTCTTCCTCTACGCTTCCAGGTAAATAGATGGCCATACTGATGGTTGACTTTCCTTATGCACCGGGAGCGCCGAGCACTCGCGCTGCCGGCAACAGCAAATCCCGCGCAAAAACTTCAAAGCTCTTCGATCGTGAGCTTCTCATTGGTATAGATGCACATTTTGCCGGCAATCTTCATAGCTTCTTCCGCGATCTGTCGAGCCGGTAGTTGGGTGTGATCCGCCAGGGCCTGGGCCGCCGCTTGGGCATAGGGTCCGCCGCTGCCGATCGCCGCGATCCCGCCATCAGGCTCAATCACATCGCCCTGGCCACTGAGCAGAAAAGTCTGTTCCTTATCAGTAACCAGGAGCAATGCCTCAAGGTGACGCAAGAACTTGTCGGTGCGCCAATCCTTCGCCAGCTCCACGGCCGCCCGGCCGATATTTCCATGATATTGCTCGAGTTTCGCTTCGAACCGGCTGAAGAGCGAAAAGGCATCGGCGGTAGAACCCGCAAAACCGGCAAGAATCTTGTCCTGATAAAGGCGGCGAATCTTCTTGGCCGTGTGCTTGATCACTCCCTCGCCCAGAGTCACTTGCCCATCTCCGGCCATGACGACATTGCCAGCTCTGCGCACACAAAGAACAGTGGTCGAACGGACTAAGCGCTTTCCTGCCATGAGGACAATTTTTGATTATACAGCGGGAAAACCACGGGCAACGGTCACGCCAGCGAGTTTAAGCCGTTCCGGTTTTGACGCTGCCGATTTTCCCCTGCTAGACTGACTTCTGGATAACCCACCCAACCTCGAGAAAGGGAGTTCGTGCGCGCACAAACCCGTCATCAGTTGAAACAGGACCGGTTTAGCCGGGCCACCATCGATGCAGCCGAAAAAACTGTACATTGGTCCGTAGAACACCGTGGCAAGTTGATCCTGGCCGGCATCGTTGGATTGGTGATTCTGGGCCTTGGACTGGGCGCGTGGTACTACCTGAACCTCAAGGATCAGGAGGCTAGCCTGCAGTTCAGCCGGGGCGTGCGCACGCTCGATACGCCGGTGCGTCCGCCGAACATGCCGCCACAGCCGGATAGCCCGAGCTTCGCAAGCTTCCAGGAGCGGGCTACGGTGGCCCACAAGCAATTCCAGGAAATCGTCGACCGCTATCCGCACACCCGCTCGGCGAACTTCGCCCGTTACTTTCTGGGCTTGACCTCTGCGTATATGGGAGACAACGCCGCGGCCGAACGGGAGCTTGAGGCGGTTGCGTCCTACCACAATGCCGATCTGGCCTCCCTGGCCAAGTTCGGCTTAGCGTCGGTTTATCGCAATACGAACCGTGCTCCGGCCGCCATCGCTCTCTACAAGCAAATCATCGCCAAGCCTACCGCCACCGTCGGCAAAGTGGTGGCACAAATGGAGTTGGCTGCAACCTACGAAACTGCGAACCAGCCTCTCGAAGCCAAGCGGACGTATGAGGAAATCCAGAAGGAGAACCCGGCGAGCCAGGCCGCCCAGCTGGCATCGGTAAAATTGCAAGCCTTGAAATAGCGTCAACCGCCGTGTCTGACCCAGCCTTGCCTTGGTTCCCGACTCTCGGCCTCTCGGCCTAATCATCGCCGGGGAAAAATGTGGCTTGGAACAGCTCGTTCCAACGGGCCAGTGTGGTAGGCGGAGTTTGTGCGACTTTGAGATTCGCCAGCACGTGTTCTTCGTGTCCCATGCCAACTAACGCAGTGGTTAACCCCGGAGCGGACCGGGAAAATTGAATGGCATTCTCCGCATCGCTTTTCGAACCAAGAAGTTCACCGAGGGATTTCGGCAGGCCGTCAGTGAGTTGTCCCTGGTGCAAGGTGGCGCTGCCGACGACCGCAATTCCCAGCTCGGCGGCCGCAGCCAGTAACGACTGTTTTTTCCCCGAGCCTTGATTGGCCATGGTGTAGGCTTCCGGCATTGTCAAGTTGAAGGGAAGTTGAACAAAGCGAAGATGGTGCTCGTGGCCGCGAACCTCCTCGGCTCGCTCGACAATTTCTTCCAAGTCGAGGAAGTCTCTCGAGCCTGGGGGTAAACGGAACCCACTCCAGGTCGCCAATCCGTAGTAGCAGAGCTTGCCAGCTTGGACCTGCTGCTCCAGCCTGGCGAACGCATCACCCAGCCGGCGCAGAAATAGCTCTCGCGGCACTTCGCTCAGTTGGGTCTCTGGATTGTGCAGGTAGAAGACATCAATGGTTTCAATTCCCAGGTTGCGCCGAGATCGTTCGATCTGGTTTTCCAGGTACGCCGGCGCCATCGCGTGCACGCCACCAACGATCTGGCTGGGATCGAGAATGCCGGGCTCGACATACTCCTCGATGATGTAGGCCCGCGGGTGCGGCGGCAGGTTCGTGTCGAATGAAAGATAGCCCGCTTTTGTCGCTATCAGAACCTGATTGCGGTTGAGCTCGCCGAGTTCGATCAGTTGCTTCAGGGCGGCGCCAATCGTTCGCTCGGAGCGTTGGTGGCGATAGTTAATTGCCGTATCGAGCACATTCAAGCCGGAGCGCAAAGCCGTAGCGATCGCCTTGCTGTATTCCTCATCGGTTCGATCGTCGGGCTCACCCAGGTAGGTTCCGACTCCAATCGAAGACAACCAGAGCTTACCAGCGCCTGGCACTTGCTGCGCTCGCCGGAAGTGCCCGGCATCACAGAGGAGGGGAAAACGGGCACGGTAGTCGGCTGTGGCCTGCGGATCGGCGTGTCCTGGGAACATCGAGGACAGTGTAGCAGCGTTTCGCGTCACGCATTGCCTGGGCGAAAGATTCCGCTTCCGGCGGATTTCCTTTACCATGGGATTCGGCTTTCCCGGGTTGACGAGATTCCATGGCATCCATAACTCTTCGCATTAACGGCAGAGACCGTAGCGTCAGTGTCGCACCCGAAACACCGCTGCTATGGGTTCTGCGGGATACCCTGCAACTTACGGGCACAAAGTTCGGTTGCGGTGCCGGTCTCTGCGGCGCCTGCACCGTGCACCTCGACGGCCAAGCGGCGCGATCCTGTGCTACGCCGGTGTCCCAAGCGTCTGGCAAAAACATCACCACCATCGAAGGTCTGTCGGCGAATGGATTACACCCTTTGCAGCAGGCCTGGATCGCCGAACAAGTCCCGCAATGCGGGTACTGTCAAGCTGGGCAGATTATGGCGGCGGCGGCTCTGTTGGGACGCACCCCGCACCCCTCGGATGACCAGATTACGCAGGCGATGAACGGTAATCTTTGCCGCTGCGGGACCTACGACCGGATTCGGCGGGCCATTCACCGCGCTGCCGGAGGTGCGGGATGAGTCCGCTCTCTCGCCGCGAGTTCCTGAGCGTCGGTGCGGCAGCCGGCGCCGGATTGGTGATCGGGTTCTATCTGCCGCATGGGTCGGGCCAATCCGGCCGATTTGCTCCGAGCGCGTACCTGAAAATCTCTCCCGATGGAAAAATCACGGTAGTGGTCGCGCGCTCCGAAATGGGGCAAGGAGTGTGGACCTCTCTGCCCATGATCTTGGCGGAGGAACTGGAGGCAGATTGGAACGAGATCTCAATCGAACAGGCGGGCGCCAGCACGCTCTTCGGAGATCAGAGCACCGGCGGCAGTGCCAGCGTACGTACTACCTGGGATCCCATGCGTAAGGCCGGCGCCTCTGCCCGGGAAATGTTGATCAGCGCAGCCGCGCTCGAGTGGGGCGTGCCCCGTGCCAGCTGCAAGGCTCAGAACTCGGCTGTGATCCACTCAGACTCGAATCGCCGCATGACCTACGGGGAATTGGCCAACAAGGCCGCCAGCCTACCGGTTCCAACCGATCCGCCTCTCAAGTCGGCGAAGGACTATCAGATTGTCGGCAAGATGATTCCCCGGCTCGATGTTCCCTCCA
>DASPVG010000069.1:0-13877 GCA_035622455.1 Terriglobales bacterium | reverse complement strand
CGGTTTGATCATCCAAGCCGACGTCTCGCGCCCCGAGAATATCCGCCGGATGGTCAAGGAAGTTCAAGCCGCGTTCGGCAGCTTGGACATCTTTGTGAGCAATGCTGTTGGCGAGCTTTTTACCTACTATCGGCCTCCTCTGGACCTCACGCCAGAACAGTGGGACAAGGCGGTCGATTCCCAGGCCAAAGCGTTCCTGGTGGGAGTCCAGGAGGCAGCCCGCCTTATGGGCAAAGGCGGCAGAATCGTCGCCATCACCTACCGCCCTGGTGGTCTAACTGCTAGCTGGCAGCCCTATATCGCCCAAGGATCAGCTAAGGCAGCGCTGGAATCGATGGTCCGCTACTTCGCTGTGGCGCTGGCCGGTCGTGGCATCACCGTAAATGCGATCACCCCTGGAATTACTGAGGACAGTATTTTGGACAGCCTCCCAAAAGACGTGCAGGACGGGATACGAGCTTGGCACCTAGCTGGCTGGACGCCGATGCGTCGGTTGGGAACGCCGGCGGATACGGGCAACGCCGTGGCCCTTCTCTGCTCGGAAGAAGCTGGCTGGATTACCGGCCAAGTCATAGCCGTCGATGGTGGGGCATCGTTGATGAACCCTGATTTCCCGCTCGAGATTCAGCGCGGATAGCGGTCCAATCGTGCCGATCTGAAGCGACGCCCCGTGGTGCAATGCAATAGCCGAGACATCTCCCGCCGTTCAACTGATGTCTCTCTTACACTCAGTGAGCCATTTATGAGCTGTAAGCTAAATGAGTGCCTCGCCTATCGTTTTGCTTCCTCCAACGCGAATTGACCAAGATAAATCGGCTCTGACTTCGCACCCTTGGTGTTGGCAGCGTTCGCGGACACGGGATACGGAGCCTGGACGAGCGTCGGGAAGCCCCACACGTCGCCTGTGCGCATATCGATCATGATCTTGCCATAGACCTGCGCGCTGCCGTCCGGTTTGCGGATGGTTGTGTAACCCGGCTCCACGAAGAACGGATGAGCTTCTGCACTGTCTGCGCGCACCCGCTCCGGATGGAATACGGGCCGAACCAGGAGCGTTCCGAGAGAAGCCGCGATGATCGCCAAGAGAAATTTTGTAATGTTGTCGGCCTTCATATCTCCTCCCATTCACAACGCTTCGACGCCACCGCCGAGGATATCATCCACGGGGCTCAGAGCCTCTTCAGGCAAGAGGTGTCGGAGAGTGCGCCTAGGGCACAACCCGTCGGCCTTCGAGTGTTGCCGTCAACGGTCCTCTCAATTGTTGTCCCCCTGCGTCGTAGAAGATTGCGCTGGCTGTTCCGCTAAATGCGTTGCCGGTTACTTTGAGCGAAAAGGAAATCTCACCCCGGCTGACGAATTGACGGGTTGCCCGATCCGCCGTAACTTCGACAAACTTCCCTTTGATCCTGTCGCCATCCGGCACCCACACGCCCATGCCATTACTGTCGCTGGTATTGGGATCTCCCGCGTCGGGATTCGCTTGCTGCATGGTCCCATCGGCATTGAAAACGAACATGTGGTACGGAAACGGCGCTTCCGGAGCTTTCACCAACCATGTCCCAACGATGGGGGACAAGGTGCTCTTACCATCCGAAGCCTGGTGGCAGGCTGGAAAGCTGAAGCATAAGGCGACCACGCCAAGAACATTCAGCGGAATTCGCATATCCACGAGCATAAGCCTGTCGGGCAGAATCTGCGCACCTGGCTCGCAGGAGGCCAATCAACCGCTCTTTCGAGTCAACATTGAGCGCAGAGCGCTCGAACACACCCAGCAGCACGCCGCTTTAGCCGCCCTTCTCCGCAGGGGCATCGCTACGGAATCTGGCGCGACATTTCATGTTCGATAACCGCAGGGTCATTTGGATACGGTTCGGTGTAGCCGGTTTTGCTGAACCCTAACCGCTCGTAGAACCGCATCGCGGATTCGTTATTGCTCGTGACCATCAACGGCAGCGTACGGACTTTGCGCGAGCGTGCCCAGTTGAGAACCTCTTCGACCAGCAGGTGGCCTACGCCTTGCCCGCGGTGGGAAGGGGCAGTCCACATGGAAACCAGCAGTGCCCGGGTTGGGTCGTTCTGGTCGAGAAACGAGCCGACAATGCCGCATGCATTTTCACCGTCCATCGCCAGGAAACCGGCTCCTCTCTCACCATTCATTCGCTCGGCGCGGGCCAGCCACTCGGGGTCAGCAAATTGCGATTCTTTCGCGTAAGTGGAGCTGAACGCATGCGGGGTGTCTTCGAGAGCACGAAGGCGAACAGCTTTAAAGACGAAGGCGTTCAGCGGCGTGATTGGGACAATAACGATCAAGGAGGTTCATTCCCAAGTTCTCAGACCACACGGCCAGCCGGTCGACGTCTACCATCGAGGCTTCGCCAGGGTTTTAGGCTTGGAGCATAACCGTTAAGCGAGATTGGTGCGACTCAACCGCTGAAGTCAGGCGATTCATTGAAAATGAGCGCCATCACCTCGTGAGCGATGGGAATTCCAGCCAAGCATGTATCCAGCCCCGGTGAAGCCGGGACGGGCTAGGCTTCCTCTGGCGGCAACTCGAAATCAATCAGGTTGCCGCGGAAGCCGTTCGTCTTCCAGGCTCCCACTGCGATGCCCGCCGCCATCCAGATGGCTCCGAAGATCCTGGCTTTCAAGCTAAGGTTCCACCACAAAAGAAAGCAGATGATGAAGCCGAGGACGGGAGGAAGCAGGTTTCCCAGGGTTTTCTTCTCCTGATGGAGATAGTAGCGGACGAAGGCAGCAGCGTTCACCCCCATAAACGCGATCAGAGCTCCAAAATTGAGGAGGTTTGCTCCCAGTTCGTACCCCGTGGCCTCTCCCGCCACCGCAGGCAACAGGAAGGCACCCGCCAGGGCTACGGCTCCGACGAAGAACACGTTGTTGCGAGGGACATGTCGCTCGGGATCCACGGCTCCAAAGAATGACTTTGGCAGCGCACCGCTGCGTCCCATTCCATAGAGCAAGCGGGCGGCGCCCAGCTGTGATCCCATTTCGGAGCCGAAGTTCGCCACTAAAAGCGTGAATCCCACGATGACAAACAGCGGGGCCCAGGCGCGACCCGCTACGTAGGTGAAGGCCGTATCCACGTTGGGATAGGCCTCGGATGCCGGCCACACCAGTTGGGCTGCATAGACTTCCAGGGCCGAAAGTATGCCGATTACGAGGCACGTCAGCACGGTCGCCAGCAGGATGTTACGCCTGGGATTTTCGGCTTCTTCCGACAGAGTCGAAATGCCATCAAAGCCAATATAAGTCAGCACGGCTACGGACGTTCCACCCAGGACTAACTTGGCATTGAATGTCTGCGGATCGTAGAAGGGACGGCTGAAGAACGTGGCATCGTGGAGCGAGCTGCCGAAAATGTAACGCACCGCCGCCACAAAGAAAATGACAATCACCACGCCCATCGCGGTGGCCAGACCCGTATTCACGCGGGCGGAGGTTTTCACGCCCTGGACGTTCAGGTAAGTAGAGACAGCGGCAAAAAAAACGGCCCATCCCCAGTAGGGAATCGCCGATGCGAAAACGTGCGCCTGCTGGCTGCACCAGATAATGCAGATCATGGGATTGAGCATGTAATCCATCACCATGCTCCATCCGGTGACGTAGCCGAGCCCCGGGTTAATCTCCTGGCCGACGTAGGTGAACGCCGACCCGGCGCTCGGATAAGCGCGCGCCATGCGGCCATAACTGATGGCGGTAAACAGCATGGCCACCATGGCAATCAGAATTGTGGTTACGACGTGGCCGTGACCGCGCTCGCTCAAAACCCCAAACACCGACATGGGAGCAACCGGCTGAATCACAATGACCCCGTAAAGAATCAGGTCCCAAAGGGTCAAGGCCCGTCGCAGGCGTACCGGCGTAGCCGTGGTTTCCATGTCGCGTATTGGATTATGTTGTCAGGAAACTGTCAACATGAAAACGACTGGCTCGGTTTTGCGTCCTAGGAATGGACGCCCGGGCAGCTTCGCCTGCGGAGTTGGGAAGCAGTCCCGCTGAGGGTGCGAACGACGGCCTGATTTCAAAGACACAGGGAATGATGGAAGTGACTCGTCTGAAAACCGGTGAAATCAGTTGGAGGCGCCGGCGGTTTTCACCGTGGCGCCGGTTGCCGACGCAGCTGGACCTGAGTTGAAGAAGCTGTGGTCATAGAGATTGCGATACATCAATCCCGCGATTTCCGCAGCCTTGGGACCATAGGTCGGCCGCCCGCCTTCGAGAAAAACCACCACCACGATTCGCCCAACATCGGTGTTGGCATAGGAGGCAAACCATCCGAAGCGGGTGCCTGCGTGGGAGCAGGTTCCGGTCTTCCCGAGGATCTCCTCTTCGTTAAAGTTCAGGCGCAGAGGGCGCGCGGTCCCGTAAGAAACCGCTCCCGCCATGCCATCGGAGATTTCCCCGATCAGGGGAGCGATATCCAAGCGGCGCTTGACTCGGGGCTCGAAATCGGCAACTTCCGCCGCCGTGGTGGGATGTTGCATGTAATAAAGAACGCCGCCGTTGGCGATGGAGGAAACCAGAGCACCCAGTTGTAGTGGGGTCATGGAAATCCCTTCGCCGAAAGAGCACATTTTGCCGACTCCCCCGAGATTGGCGGGAATTTCTCGCTGCGGATAGGTACCGAGTTGCTCACCCGGAAGGTTGTATCCAGCCAGTTCGCCCAACCCAAATTGATGGGCGTAATAGGCAACTTTCTCAAACCCCAATTGCCGACCGAGCGCCTCGAAATAGGAATTGTTCGAGCGGGCCAGGGCCATGGTTAAGTTCATATGGTAGCGGCCGCCGAGGCGAACTTCGGTCTCCTTCGTGATGATGCCCTCGCTCAGGGCCGCCAGGGCTACGGAAAGCTTGATCGTGGAGCACGGCTGCGCCCCACTCGATAGCGCCAGCTTCTGATTCACCATGGCGAGAATGCGCCCGCTGGTGGGTTCAATAGCCACGACCGTGCCGTTCATGTTGCCTATTGCGTCTAGCGCTGCTTGACGAACCACTGGGTCTTCTCCGTCCGTCACATCGCCTTCTGCCAGACCCTCCGTGAACGAGCTGGTGTAAAAGCGTTCGTAATAATGATGGCGACGGCGGAGGCTAGCGGGGGTCCGAGCGTGACTGTGGGCCAGCCCATTGATGCGTTTCTTCGCATGCTGGCTTTCACTAATCTTGGGCGACTTCTTTTTGGAGGTGGGAGTATGGGTACTGATCACAGCCGCGATACCCGGCAGGCAGAATAACAGACCTACGATTCCCACGGCGATAAGGCGCTTCACGGCCCGAACGTCTCCCCTGGCGAGGCCGAACCTCGCCTTGGCTAGGTTTCTTACCCGCTTGATGTTATGAGACTTATCCTCACTTGGCAATGAAAAATTCAAGGCCTGCCCCCTCTGAAGTAGCTGATCGTTTAGGCAAGGAATCCATGTACTTCCTCTAACCTGCTGTCAATATGAAAGTTGCTGGAGCCCGGCGGTTCCATCTGCCGGGGTAACTCTAGGGCCTGGTTACCCGCCTGGTAACACCTCGTGGATTTTGCCTGGTGCCGACGGTACTTCCATAAGCCCGGAGCAAGGAGATTGAAAAAAAGAGAGCAGGCAATTGGCACTGCTCTCTTCGGTGTCTATATTGGTTCACTGCGCTTGCGCAGGAACGCCGGCAGGTCAAGATCGCCGCGGTCGAGCTTGGCGATCATGGCGCTGCGCATGACATCCAGCTCAGAGGCCGCGGACTCTGTCCTGGTTTCCATCTGAACTGGCTCCATCACCATGGGCGGTGGCGGAGGAAGAGGGTCGGGTTCGGATTCAGGCAGGGATTCAGATTCGGGTTCGAGTTCGAGAAGCTCTTCCGAAGGGAATACGCTGTGCTCCATGCGGCGCCGGCGAAGGTCGGAGTCCTTGAACCCGGTGGCGATCACCGTAATCTTCACCGCATCCTTCATCTTGTCTTCCATGACGGCGCCAAAGATTATGTTGGCGTCCTCGTGGGCGGCACTCTGGATGATGGTGCAGGCTTCTTGCACCTCGGCCAACTTGAGGGAGCTTGAACCGGTGATATTGATGAGAATGCCGCGAGCTCCGTCGATTGCTCCTGCCTCAAGCAGGGGCGAAGCGATGGCCTTCTGGGCAGCCTCGGTGGCGCGGCGCGCGCCGTTGGCGGTGGCCGTGCCCATCACTGCATAGCCCATCCCCGCCATAATCGCTTTCACGTCGGCAAAGTCCCGGTTGATGATGCCAGGAATCGTAATGATGTCCGAGATGCCTTGCACGCCTTGGCGCAAGATGTCGTCGGCCACGCGGAAGGATTCAAAGAACCCGGCATCCTGAGCGACCGCCAATAGTTTTTCGTTAGGGATTACGATGGTGGTGTCGACCGACTCCATCAGCTCGGCGATGCCACGATCCGCCTGCGTCATCCGCCGTTTGCCCTCGAAGGCAAACGGCTTGGTCACCACGGCGACCGTGAGGGCACCCAGTTCGCTGGCCAGCGACGCGATGATCGGAGCCGCGCCGGTGCCGGTCCCGCCCCCTAGGCCGGCAGTAACAAAGAGCATGTCGGCACCCTCGAGGGCTTCGATAATCTTGTCGGAGTCTTCGAGCGCGGCCTTGCGGCCGACTTCAGGATTAGCCCCGGCGCCCAAACCGTTGGTCAACTTGACACCCAACTGGATCTTCATGGGCGCCCGGGACAAGCGCAGAGCCTGAAGGTCCGTATTGGCTGCGATGAATTCGATACCCTCCATGCCGGCATCGATCATGCGATTTACGGCGTTACCGCCGCCTCCGCCCACACCGATGACCTTGATCCTGGCGTCATTGCGGGCCTCTTCGTTGAAGCAGATGCGAATGTCATTTTCTTTTTTCATATCCCACCTCAGTTCGAGCGTTTTGGCACTGAACAGACGGCACGAAACCGCCCGCCTAAGCTCCTCTCTTTGCGATCCATCCCAGCAAGCGCGAACTCCAGCGCGTGTCTTCGATCCCGCGGGCAATGCGCGAACGGTGCCCGTAATAGACCATTCCCAGGACGGTGGCGTACTCGGGATCCGCTAACGTCGAGGGCATCTTCGCCAGCGGAGTAGGCCATGACAGCCGCACCGGGCGGTGTAACACCGATTCCGCCACGTCCAGAATTCCCGCGAGACGCGAGCCTCCCCCGCTCAAAACCACACCGCCAACGCAAACTTCGAGCGTGCCGCTCTGCCGCAGGTTGTCGCGCACCATTTCGAACAGTTCACGGGCGCGCGGCTCGAGGATTTCGCCAACCATGCGCTGCGAAGTCAGCCGTGAGGGACGGTCCCCGACCGAGGGAACCTCGACCTGATGGACCTCGGGAATCAGAGTGACGATTACATTTCCGTACAGCTTCTTGATCTTTTCTGCCTCCGACAGGGGCGTGCACAGGCCAACCGACAGGTCGCTCGTGAAATGGTCACCGCCGATCGGAAGAACCGCGCTATGAATCACCGCACCCTGCTGGAAAACAATCAGACTCGTGGAGCCTGCCCCCAGATCGACCAAGCAAACTCCCAGTTCACGCTCATCGTGGCGCAGGATCGAGTCTGCACAGGCCAGGGGCTCAAACACCGTATCGTCGACATGGACTCCAGCCCGGTTTACCGCGGTGATCACGTTTTGCGTAGCCGTCGAGGCGGCTGTCACCATGTGCACGCGAACTTCAAGGCGCATCGCCAGCATGCCAAGCGGATCGTGCACGCCGCTTTGCTCGTCCAGAATGAACTCCTGCGGCAGAAGGTGCAGGATTTCCCGGTCGGCCGGCAAAGGAATGGCTCTTGCCTTGTCCACGGCAGAGCGGATTTCCTCGCGGGCAATTTCGCGCGCACGCGCCCCGAAGTTGATCCCGCCATGGGTATTTACGCCGCGGATGTGCGCCCCGGACACGCCAAGAAGCGCACGCTCGATGGGGGCTCCGGTTGAATCCTCGGCCTGCTCGACCGCTTTTTGGATGGAAACCACCGCCTTGTCGAGATCGACAATAATCCCTTTGCGGAATCCATGGGAATCGGCCGCGCCGTGGCCCCGGTAACGGAGACCACTGTCGGCAGTCTCGGCCACCAGCACGCGAGTCTTCGCGCTCCCCACATCAATGGCGGTGATGAAATGTCGATACTGGTTGGCCATCCTTATTCCTGTCCCTGTTGTTTGGGAATTGCCGGACTCGGTTTCGCCGGTTTGGTCGTGGCGCCCCCGGCGGGGGCGGTTGGAGCCGTTTTTTCGACCCCCGATCCTTGGCCCGAAGGTGGCGCGGTCTCGCTCGATGGGGCCGAAGCGGAGCCGACGCTGCGAGGCGCTCTGGCTTTCGCTGCAGCCCGACCTGGCTTGAGCCCCTTCTTGGCCATGGCGGGCCGGAGGACCTTGCCGGAGTCGCGATTCACCAACGTGGCTGGACGAACTCCAGCCGCCAAAGCAACACGCACTTGAGAAGCTGAGAGCGCGGGCTGTTTAGGAGCCGTTTCGTAATCGGGATTGACCACAATCTGGTGCTCGTAACGCAAATCGACCGATTCGAGGCGCGCAAATTGTTGCCGCCATTGCTGTACATGGCTGGTGTAGATCTTGAAGCGCTCGAGAAAATCGGAAGAACCGAGATGTACCAGAACTTCGCCACCGGGATCGCTGACGAGAACTTTTATGTCCTCGGGATCCGAGAGATCGACTTCGCTGACAGTTTGGGAATAATGGGCCCCGCTCGAGTCGAGCTCGGCCATCAAGTGGCTGTAAGTTTTCATGCGCTCGGCGCGGGCTGACTGCGGCTCTCCAAAGTTCATCCCCAGCACCACCGGAAAAGAAAATCGTTTGCGGTTGGTTACCGGCAGATCCATCAAAACGCCGCTAGCGTCGATCAGCGATATTTTGGAACCGATCCTCGCGAATGCCGCGGGATGGCGCTCGTGAATGTCAATCCTTAGCCGGTTGGGGACGAAGCGCATGAGGCTGGCCGATTCAACCCAGGGAATCTGCTCCAGCTGCTTTTTTCGCTGTGTCAGGGGAACAAAGAAAATATTCCGGCCAATGTCCTCGCCCATCACTTCCATGACTTGCGGTCGGGTCACGTTGGCGAGGCCGGTGATCTCGATGTCATCACTCGATTCCACCCGAAAGCGCCAGGAATGCTGGCCATATCTGTAGGCTGCGAGGCACGCCATGCCAGCCACGAAGAACAAGCCCAGGGCGAGGGCAGCCCACGCCATGTAGGCTACGGTTTTTTGCGGAATCGCCGCGCGCCGGACGGGAACGCGTTTCTGGGCGCGCAGGAAGGGAGATTCCTTCTCCGCATCCAAGTCAAGCAGCCGCGGTTCGCGGAGCTCGGAATGCTCGCGTTCGCCAGCGGGAGGGTAGAGCTCCTCCTCGACCATCGTGGGGTCGGCCTTCCGCGCCATCAACCCAGGTCAGTTGTCGCGAAGCGAATCGCAGGAGCCAACTTACTATAGCTGCTTTTGGCAACTTGAGATAGACAAAACTTGGTGCATGTTGCACAAATCCTCTTCCGCTGGGGAGACCAGCCGCATCGGTTGTGGAGCGGTCCCTCCCCAGATGGCAACAAGTGGAACTCTGGCGGAGGTGTTAGATCGTGCCGTCGTCTCGAACCGGAGGCTCGGGAATCGCGATTCGGACACCCTGGCGCGGACAGATCCCGCGCACCCGACCCAGCTGTTCCATGGCCAGGATTCGCGCCCGTTCGGCTTCTAGAAGCGCGTACCCGGCTTGCTGGCGGGCGATTTCCGCCGGCATTGAAGCGAAACCGGCTTCAGCCGGTGGTGCCACCAGTCGCCGTGCGGCAAAACAGGGAGATTGGTCGAGCACACGTTCCACCATGGCCGGGACGGGGCTGGACTCGAGGGAGAGCCGCAAGCATCGGTCGTATTTGAGGGTAAAGTGATGGCCCAGGAAGAGAACCATCAATGCGACCGCGATCCAATACAGCGCCTTCTGGGAAACCATGTTCTTACCCCTCAGTGGGTATACCGGTTAGACGAGTCGTCGAACAATCCGTTATCGGATATTTCCTCTGTTGTCGGCCACTGTTATATGTACGGCCGAAGCGAAGGAAAGGTTTCCACTGGGAAACTTACTTTGAGGATCCTAGGATCAAACTGCTGAGCTGTGTAGCGGTCACGGGGTTGCGCCCGCCGAGGGTTTCTAAGATCATCGGTCCGATCTGAGACACGCTGCCGGCTCCGAGCGTCAGAATCATCTCATTCTCCCTGGCCGA
Organism: Terriglobales bacterium; assembly: GCA_035622455.1. GTDB lineage: Bacteria > Acidobacteriota > Terriglobia > Terriglobales > Acidobacteriaceae > JAFAGX01. Next base: position 3,638 of record DASPVG010000069.1, on the reverse strand, counting down.
GGCGGCGACGGTCTCCGCAGCCTCTTGAAAAGAGGCAACGTATTTCACCTCGCATTTCCCGGCTTGTTGAATACGCCGGGCCAGCTCGGCCCCCGTTACACCCTCAATCGGCTTTTCGCCCGCCGGATATATATCGAGAACGAGCAGAGTGTCTGCATCTTCGAAGGCAGTGGCGAACTCGTCAATCAGATCGCGCGTGCGGGTGTATCGGTGTGGTTCGAACACGACATGGATCCGGCGATATCCGCATTGGCGAGCGGCGGCCAGGGTGGCTCGGATCTCGGTGGGATGATGGCCGTAATCATCAATCACGCTCACGCCTACAGCTTTGCCGCGCAATTGGAAGCGGCGGTCCACTCCACGGAAGTTTTCGAGCGCGCTGCGAATCTCGTCGACGCTGATATCGAGGCCAAAGCCCACAGCAATCGCCGCTGTCGCGTTCAAGACATTGTGCACGCCAGGAACATGCAGACGAAATTCGCCCAGGTCCTGCCCCTTGTAGGTAACCCGAAAACGGCTGATCGGCTGATTGTTTTCGGAAATGGAGCCGCATTCGATCACCTTGATCGAGAAATCCGAGCCCCGGCGGGTCCCGTAACTGATCGTGCGGCGGCGAATTTGGGGCAGCAAGCGACGAAGATGCGCATCATCGTTCGAGACAACCACCAAGCCATAGAAAGGCACACGGTCCATGAAATCTAGAAAAGCCCGCTTCACGTTCCGCATATTGCGGTAGCAGTCCATGTGCTCCCGATCGATGTTCGTGACGACCGCGAGGACAGGGGAAAGCTTCAGAAATGAGCGATCGCTCTCATCGGCCTCCGCAACCAGGTACTGGGACTTGCCGAGTCGCGCGTTGGACCCCATGGCATCGACTCGCCCGCCCACGACCACGGTCGGGTCCAGCCCACCACCGGCAAGCACCGCTGCGACCATGGACGTCGTCGTGGTTTTGCCGTGCATTCCCGCGATGGCAATTCCGTATTTCAGGCGCATCAGTTCGGCCAGCATCTCTGCCCGTTGAATCACTGGAATGCGCAGGATTCGCGCCTGCTCGACTTCTGGATTATCGGACGAGATGGCGGAACTGGTAACTACCACCTCTGCCCCGGTAATGTTTTCCGCTCGGTGTCCTTCGAAGACCTGCGCACCCATGGTTGCCAGACGCTTGGTGATGGTGCTGCTCTTAAGGTCGGAACCGGAAATCTTATAGCCAAGGTTCAGCAAGACCTCGGCAATGCCACTCATGCCGATGCCGCCGATACCCACAAAATGCACGCATTGAATTTTGGCAAACATAAACCCTCAAGGGCGGATCCTGCGCCCTTCGATGAAACTACTTTGCTGTATTCAACAGATACTTGTGTGGCTGCCGTGGCAACGACCACAGCGACGACGAGGACCAATGCGGAGAGTGCGCCTTCGCTTACGCCGGTCCACAGATGAATTATCACCCGGCGCTCGCACCGAATCAACGAATGTGCCCCGGATCAATCGCCTCCGCTACTTAAGTTCCTGCGCGGCCATGCTGGCACACTGCGCGTCATTCTCGCTCAGGTCGCCCGAGACGCCAATCGCGCCAATAATCTTGCCCTCCGAAATCAAGGGCACGCCACCCTCGATGGGTACGGCCCCGTCAAGCGCAAGAACTCGCATGTTCACGCCTCCTTTTGCGATCGCGTCCTGAAAAACTTTCGTCGGACGCTTGTAGATTGCTGCTGAGCGGGCTTTCTCGATGGCTACTTTCGAGCTGCCCGCCTGCGAATTGTCGCTGCGCTCGTAGTACACCAGGTTGCCCGCAGGATCGACGACGGCTATGGTCATCAGCCAGTGATTTCGCAGGGCTTCGGCCTGGGCGGCCGACGCCACCTTTTTGGCTGCTTCCAGGCTGATCGGCGGACCATAAGGTGTGAGATAGAAGCTCGCAGGCGGAGCCGGGGGTGTAGTTGCCGTCTGCGCTTGGCAGACGGCTGCTGTGGCAACGCTTACCAGGACCAACAATTTCACAAGACCTCGTCGTGCCATCTCCTTTTTCTCCTGTCGCTTTTGAAATGGGACTCTGCGTCCGAGTCGACCGTGTGTCAAGCCCATGCGCCTTGCCGAATGGAGTGGCGTCAATCTAGCCGTGCGCGAGCCTGGGACGGCACCTGTCTCAGACTGCAATATGATATTCGCTCCCGCGTCAGGTGGGTCGTGGTTGGGCTGGGAGCGGCCGCGAGGTCACCGGCGCACCAGGTTCTTTATTCTTCTCTGAGTAGTTCTGCCGGATCGATTGCGAGAGCGCGCCGCGCCGGAACCCATGTCGCCGCAAGGCCCAGGATCGCCATCGTTATCACGACTCCTGCGAACACCAGAGGATCCTGCGGCGTGGCCTCATAGACGATCTGTGCCAACAATCGGCTGGCCATGGTACCTAGAAGCAAGCCGGCCCCGGAACCGAGCAGCAGGAGAATCAGGGGACGGCCCAGGGCAGAACGCATGAGTTGGACGGCCTGTGCTCCCAAAGCAACCCGGATGCCAAATTCCCTGATACGCTTCGAAACCGAATACATCGCCATGCCAAAAACCCCGGTGACCGCCAGCATCGCTGCCAACAGGCCCATCACTCCAAGGCTGACCGTTGCGACCCGTGCAGGAAACAAGACGAGGGCCAGGGCATCGGGCCAGCTATGGAAGGTAAACGGCAAGCTGGGATCGATCTGTGCGAGCCCTCGGCTAAGCTCAGGTACGAGTTCTCTTGGCGACAAGTGCGATCGGACTACCAGTGCGGTGTTAGTGTCTGCATCCTGGGCGAGAGGGAAGAACATCGCAGGCCACGGCGATTCTGTGAGCGAATCATACTTTCCGTCTTCGACGACACCCACAATCTCAATTGGAGCCTTATCCCCCGTCGTAAAGCGGAGCCCGAGCGCGGAAGTGTTTCCAACCAGATCGCGGGCAAACGTCTCGTTTACGATCGCGACGCTCGGCGCCTTGGCATCGTCGTGCCAAGTGAAATCGCGTCCCAGCAGCAGATGAGTCCCGGCCGCCTCCCAATAGCCGGGTGAGATCGAGAAATACTTGGCACGAAATGCACTATTCGAAGGCCGGGTATCGCTTGTACCCTCCCGGTAGACTTGCGTACTACTTCCACCGGTGCCCAACGGCACCTCATCGATGATCCCGGCAGAGGTAACCCCTGGAATGCGGCCGACCTCCTGGAGCATGCGCTTCTGAATCGGCAGCGATGAAGTATCGGAATGTCCCGCCATGTGCATATCAGTCTCGGCCAGGACTACAGCCTGCGGCCGGAAGCCGAGCGGGGCATGGAGCGAGCGTTGCATTCCACGCACGGCTACAAACGAGGACGTCACCAACAAAGTACAGAGCGTAATCTGAATCCCCAAAAGGAGGTCACGAAACGCCAAGCGACGAAGAGCGATCGGGCCGGCCGCGCCGCTCTTCATCAGCTGGATGGAGTTGGTCGCCCAGACCTGCCGCATCGGAACCAGGCCAAAGGCCATTCCACTTCCGACTGACAAAAGCAGTCCAGCAAGGTAGACCTTTGCATCTGAGTTAACGGTCACGTGCACCGGAAGTTCCGGGAATGGCTGCCAACGCGTCAAGGCGTTCAGCAAGGTGCGAGAAAAAATCGTTCC
>DASPVG010000068.1:0-17070 GCA_035622455.1 Terriglobales bacterium | reverse complement strand
AACATATTGGGCCGGACGTTTTGTCCTTTAGGCGATGCCGCCGCCATGCCCACGATTTCCATCGTAAAGAAGTGGCGCAAAGAATTTGAGGACCATTTAGAGGGAAAGCCGTGTCCGTTTGAGAAAGCGGGGACCATCGAGCAGTTACCGGTAATGGCGTAGTGGCGGTGGTTCGGTCGTGCGGCGGGGGACCGAACCGATCATGACAGTTGCCCGGGAACCTCCCGCATACCAAGAGCGATCTTATGGCGGATGTCCATCTCACCATCGATAACCAGAAGATCACCGCACCCGCGGGCACGCTCCTGATTGAAGCGGCGAAAAGTGTCGGAATCGAAGTTCCCTCGTTCTGCTACTACCCCAATCTATCCCTGTGCGGCGCCTGCCGCATGTGCGTGGTGAAAATCGAGAAGATGCCGAAGTTGCAGACCGCCTGCACCACCGTCATCAGTGAAGGCATGGTGGTCGTCACCGACAGCGATGAGGTCCGGCAGGCGCGGAAGGGAACCGTCGAGCTGCTGCTCGGGAACCATCCGCTTGATTGTCCGGTATGCGACGCGGGCGGCGAATGCGAGCTGCAGGATATGACATTTTCCTACGGCGCGGCAGAATCCCGTTTCATCGATGTCAAGAACCACCGCGACGAGCAGCAGTGGTCCCCGGTGGTCTACTTCGATCGGCCGCGCTGCATTCTCTGTTATCGCTGCGTGCGGGTCTGCGGCGAGGCCATGGATGTCAGCGCCCTTGGCGTTCATCTGCGGGGAGTTGTCTCGACGATCGTGCCCAATCTGGGAGATCATCTCGACTGTGAAGAGTGCGGCATGTGCATCGATATCTGTCCGGTCGGTGCCCTCACTTCGGGCGCTTACCGCTACAAGACCCGACCGTGGGAGATGAATCACGTGGGCACCACCTGCACCCATTGTGGCGACGGGTGCAAGACCACGCTCGGGGTGCGCCGCTCCTTGACCGGAAGCCACATCGTGCGCGGCGATAATCGTGATAAGAGCGGCATCAACGGCGATTTTCTGTGCATCAAGGGACGCTACGGATTCGATTTCGCCGATCACGAGGGTCGACTGCGCCAGCCCCTGATCCGCAGAAACGGCCATCTCACTCCCGCCACCTGGGAAGAGGCATTTCAGCTGATTGGCAGACGCTTCCGCGAGATCCGCGACCAGGACGGGGGCGACGCCATCGCGGTCGTCGGTTCGACGCGGACGACCAACGAAGAGAATTATCTTCTGCAGAAATTCGCGCGCCTGGTGCTCAGAACCAACCATATTGATCATCACCGCACGGCGGACTTCCCTGCTTTGGCCAGGGCCTTAGCCGGGCAGCCGGAGATGACCGCCAGCATGCGCGATGTGTTTCAGGCACCGGCCTTGCTGTTGATCGGAAATGACCCGACCCAGCAGCATCCCCTTCTGGCCTGGCAGATTCGCAACAACGTGCGCTTGCATCGTGCCCGGTTGTATCTCGTCAACCGAGAGCCCATCAAGCTGCGCCGTCAGGCCACGAGCTTTCTCGAGATTCCCGCCGGTACAGAAGTCGAACTGGCTGCGTTTCTGGCGGGGGAGGATTCCGCAGTCACGGCCATCGCCTCGGGCGGAGTCGGGAGCGAGGCGTGGATGGCCTTGCGCGACCGGCTGCGCAGCGAGCCTAAACTGGTGGTGATGTTTGGCTCGGAGATTCGCGGCAACGCCGTCCCTTCTTTGGTCAAGTTCGCCGCGGGTATTCCCGAGGCCAAGCTGATTGCGCTCGCGGATTACGCTAACTCGCGAGGCGCTGCCGATATGGGCCTCTATCCGGATCTCTTGCCGGGATACCATCCCGTGACCGAGGTCGGCCGGTTTCACCAAGACTGGGGTGGGATCCCGGAGACGGTTGGCCTGAGTTTTCCGCAAATCGCGGAAAGCGCCCAAGAGGGCAAGTTGAAAGCGCTCCATGTGGTCGGCGCCAATCCGATCGAGCAGTTCGCTCTCGACCCCTTCGCCTTTTCCGAGAGTTTCGTGGTGGTCGAGGACTTGTTCCTGACCGAAACCGCCACCATTGCGGACGTGGTCCTGCCGGCGGCGAACGCCTACGAAAAGTCGGGAACCTTTACCAACACCTGTGGTGACCTGCAACTGGTAAAGAAGGCCGGGGAGGTCACGGGAACAAAATCCGATTTCGAAATCATCGTGCGCATCGCCGATGCCATGGGCTTTCCTGTGCGCAAGCTCGTGCCCTTTGGCCGTGGTTCACCCGCCGATATGGGACAGTCGCGGGGCGCGCAGTCGGGGGAGGCCGACCGGCACACGGTATGGCTCGAGGCGCACGGCCTGGAACCCAAGATGTCTCCCTTTGACCCCATGGCCATCTTGGATGAAATCCAACGACTCGTGCCCGGCTACGATGTTTCTCGAATGCATCTGCTGGCAGGCAACGATCAGCATACAGGTTTGTCGGGAAGTGGCCCGGGGGTGGAACATGATCCGGCGCTGATCGCTCCCGCCGGGGATGATCTGTTCAGTTCTGGCACTCTGGGCCGATATTGCCGTTCTTTGAACGCGGTCATTGAAAACCATCACAAGGCTGCGGCCGAAGAAGAAGTGGCCGCGGAGTAAAATCGCTGCTTTCGTCGAGCTTCCCGCCCGCGTGAGGACGAAGAGACTACTGCGAAAGCAATCGCAAGCACGGTTCTCGGAAGCGAGAGACATTGAGCATCACGCAATTCATCCTGGTTTCTATCGTCAAGATCGTCGTCGCGATCATCGTGCTGCTGACCGCAGTCGCTTACACCGTCTGGTTGGAACGAAAGCTGGTGGGTCACATTCAGAACCGTTGGGGTCCGACTCGGGTAGGCCCCTTCGGGCTGCTACAGCCTCTGGCGGACGGCGTGAAATTCATCTTTAAAGAAGACCTCACACCGCCCCACGTGCACAAACCGCTCTACATCGCGGCGCCGATGATCGCCCTGGTCTTTGCTCTCACCGCAATCGCACTGATTCCGGTGGGCGGCTGGATTCACGTGGCCGGAGTCAGCACGCCACTTGAGATCACTGACGTCAATATCGGCTTGCTCATCATTCTGGGAATCGCGTCGCTCGGAGTCTACGGCGTAGCCCTGGCCGGGTGGTCGTCGAACAGTAAGTACTCGCTGCTCGGCGGATTGCGCGCCAGCGCGCAGATGGTGAGTTACGAAATTGCCTTAGGGCTTTCCTTGGTGGGGGTGTTGATTTTGGCCGGAAGTTTCAATCTGCGGGAGATTGTCGATGCTCAGGGTGGCACCTTCTGGGGCTTTATTCCGCGCTGGAACATCTTTCGCTGGCCTCCGCAGATTGTGGGGTTCCTGGTTTACCTGACCGCGGCCTACGCCGAAACCAATCGCGTGCCGTTTGATCTGCCGGAAGCCGAGACCGAGCTGGTGGCCGGTTACCACACCGAGTACAGTGCCATGAAGTTTGCCATGTTCTTCATGGCCGAGTACGCCAATATGATCACCGTAGCCTGCCTGGCATCGCTGCTGTTTCTCGGTGGCTGGCATGGACCGGTTGCCGGGCCGGCGATCGTCCGGGCCCTCCTGCCCGTCTTCTGGTTCGGCCTGCGAGTGTTTGCGTTTCTCTTTCTCTACATATGGGTGCGCGGAACACTGCCGCGTTTCCGTTATGACCAACTGATGGCCTTCGGCTGGAAATTCCTGTTGCCGGTAGCCATCGCCAACTTGATCATCACGGCCTTGATGGTCGCGCTGCGGTCGTGAAAAGGGGGCGTTACCGCCCAGAATCTTGAGGCCAGAGACATGCTCCATCTGCTTCTATTCCTGGTGTTCGGTTGCGCTTGCGGGGCGGGTGCGATCAACCTCCTGGTGCAACGTCATCCCATTAACAGCGCGCTTTCCCTGGTCGTGGTCATGGGCTCGCTCGCCGGAGAGTACCTTCTGCTGGGCGCAGAATTTGTCGCCGCGATTCAGGTGATCGTCTACGCCGGTGCCATCATGGTGCTGTTCGTCTTTGTCATCATGCTTCTGAACGCGGGGGAGGAGGAGCGCACGTCGGGCAGCCGGGTGGCCCTGGTGCTGGGAGTGCCCGGCATGCTCATCGGTGCCGTGCTCGTGGCGTGGCTACTCGTCGAGCGTTCCTCGACTGTGACCGTCGCCGCCGGGGCCCTTCCCGGAGACCCGCAAACCATCGGGTGGCTCTTGTTCCACGATTACTTGCTGCCCTTTGAAGTCACCTCCATTCTGGTGCTGATCGCCATCATGGGTGCCGTCGCCCTGGCGTCACCTCCCGGAATGGACGCGTCGGCCAAAAAGGAGGGTTGATGGTCCCACTTTCCTGCTATCTGGTGCTCAGCGGAATTCTGTTTGCCTGCGGGGTAACGGGATTCCTGATCAAGCGCAATATTATTACGATCTTCATGTCGATCGAACTGATGCTGAACGGGGTGAATCTGTCATTCGTCGCCTTCGCGGCGCAGTGGAAGGCTCTTAGCGGTCAAGTTTTCGTGTTCTTTGTCATGGTCGTGGCGGCCGCTGAAGCCGCGGTGGGATTGGCCATCATCATCGCCGTCTTCCGCACCCGGAAAACGCTGAATGTGGATTACGTCAATCTGTTGAAACTATGACTCCGAACTTCCATCTCTGGTTGATTCCCGTGCTACCTCTGCTCGGGGCCGCGGTCAATGGTCTTTTCGGAAAGCGTTTCAGCCGGACGCTGGTCTCCATAGTTGGGCTGAGTTCTTCCGCAGCCGCATTTGCTCTGGGATTGTGGGTCGCCACCGAATTCCCTTCCCTGGCTAGCGGTCTCTATCGGGAAACCTTCGCGCCCTGGCTTCGTGCCGGCGATTTCCGCGTCGACTTCGGCTTTTATCTCGACCACCTCTCCCTGGTCATGCTGCTCATCGTCAGCGGGGTCGGCTTCCTGATCCATCTCTATTCTGTCGGCTACATGTGGGAAGAAGGCGGATACTATCGCTTCTTCAGCTATCTGAATCTGTTTCTTTTCTTCATGCTCACGCTGGTACTGGCCAGCAATTATCTGGTGATGTTCATTGGCTGGGAGGGCGTGGGACTGGCCTCGTACTTATTGATCGGATTCTGGTTCACCCGGGACATTGCGGCCTCGGCCGGGAAAAAAGCATTCATTGTGAATCGGGTGGGCGATTTTGGATTCCTGATTGCCTTATTTTTGCTCATCAAGCACTTCGGATCGCTCGATTTTGTCTCATTGTTTGCCAGTATCCGGCCCCTCGGTCCGGAAACGCAGGGCTCCGGCCTGCTCACCTCGATCGCTCTGCTGCTGATGGTGGGGGCTTGTGGCAAGAGCGCCCAGATTCCCTTGTACGTCTGGCTGCCCGACGCCATGGAAGGTCCCACCCCGGTCTCCGCCCTGATTCATGCCGCCACCATGGTGACCGCGGGCATATATATGATCGCTCGCTCGCACGTAATCTTTGATCGTGCTCCGACGGCCGGAATGATCGTTGCGATCCTCGGTACCCTGACCGCGTTCTTCGCAGCTACCATTGGAATCACCCAAACCGATATCAAGAAAGTACTCGCCTACTCGACCATCTCCCAGCTGGGATATATGTTTCTCGCCTGCGGCGTGGCGGCCTATACGGCCGGCATCTTTCACTTGATGACCCATGCGTTCTTCAAAGGTCTCCTGTTTCTCGCGGCCGGTTCGGTAATGCATGCCCTCGGCGGCGAACAGGACATGCGAAACATGGGCGGTCTGCGCACGAAGATTCCGGGGACGTTTTGGACCATGACCGCGGGCACGTTTGCCATCGCCGGCATTCCTCCCCTGGCTGGCTTTTTCAGCAAAGACGAGATCCTTTGGCAGGCCTACGCGAGTCCTCGTGGCAGTTGGGTGTACTGGCTGCTGGGCCTCATCACTGCCTTCATGACCTCGTTCTATATGTTCCGGCTCTGGTTTCTAACCTTCTTTGGCGGGTATCGAGGGAGCCTCGCGGAGGCCCATGCCCAACCCGCCGGTCTCTCTCCAGCCAGTCACGGCCATCCGCAGACGGCGGGTTCTGGGTCGCATGGACATGGGATCCACGACAGCCCGAAGGTCATGCTGGTTCCCATGATCATTCTTGCGGTGCTTTCCTTTGTCGGCGGCTGGGTTAACCATAGCTTCGAGAACTTTCTCGCGCCCGTATTTCGCGACTCCGGGTCCACGCTCGCTGCCGAGGCCCATCCTGCCTCGGGGGAATCTCCTGCCGAGGAGGGTGGTGGAAAGGAAAGCCTGCTCATGGTCATCTCCGTCGCCGCCGCGCTCAGCGGTTTGTACCTGGCCTGGTTGCTCTACTGTCGCCGGCCGGAACTGCCCAACGAGATCGCCCAGGGGATGCGGGGGTTATATCAAACCGTGCTCAACAAGTATTACGTGGACGAACTGTATGCCAATCTGTTTGTGAAACCGCTGGTGGACGGCTCGACCAAGCTTTTGTGGCACGGCATCGATCAGAATGTGATTGACGCGGGTGTGGACGCGAGCGCCGATGCGGCACGCCACGTTTCCGATACCATGCGGCATATGCAATCCGGCAATGTCCGCTCCTACGCCGGCTGGGTGGCGTTTGGCGCTGCCGGCGTTATCGCCTACATGATTTGGATAGGAGTTCGATGAGTACGGGGTTGGATCGCTGGATTCTCACGCTGGTCATGTTTATCCCGCTGGCAGGCGGACTTCTGTTACTGGTGTTCCCGCGCCGCGATCGCGACCTGCGGTTTTTCGCCTTGGTCATATCCGTACTTGATTTCCTGCTCTCCCTGCACCTGCCCGTACACCTCAAATCCCGTGTGTATGCGAGCGATCTCGTCGGCATGGCGAACTTCCAGTACGAACTGAACCGGCCGTGGATTCGTGTTCCAAACATTCACTACCACGTGGGCGTCGATGGGATCTCAACCTGGCTGGTGCTCCTCACCACATTTCTCACCCCGCTGTGCGTGCTGATCTCCTGGAATTCAATTCGGGAGCGGGCGAAGGAGTTCTTCATTCTCTTGCTGGTGCTCGAGACTAGCTTGCTTGGGGTGTTCGTTTCCTTGGATTTGTTCCTGTTCTATTTCTTCTGGGAAGCAACCTTGATTCCCATGGCATTGCTGATTGGGATCTACGGCCACGGCCGGCGTGTCTATGCCGCGGTCAAGTTTTTCCTGTACACCATGATCGCCTCCGTATTCCTGGTGGTTGCGATCCTCTGGCTCTATGCCAAGACCGGGACCTTTGACTTTGTCCAAGTCCAGAGCGCGATTCACAATGGACAGGTCGAAAATTTCACGGTCGCCGCCCCCTGGCTCTTCGTCGGATTCTTCATCGCCTTTGCCGTCAAAGTGCCTCTGTTCCCATTGCATACCTGGCTGCCGGATGCCCACGTGAATGCCCCGACCGCGGGCTCAGTTCTGCTGGCGGGTGTTCTGCTGAAGATGGGCACCTATGGCATGCTGCGCTTCAATCTCGGGCTATTCCCCGAGGAGTCGCACCGCAACGCGCCCTGGATCATGGTCCTGGCATTGATCGGCATCATCTATGGAGCACTGGTCGCCATGGTTCAGCCGAACCTCAAGAAGCTGATCGCCTATTCCTCGATCAGCCACTTGGGATTCGTTGTGCTTGGCATCTTCAGCTTCACTACCCTCGGCCTGGACGGCGCGACTTTCGTGATGCTGGCTCATGGCGTCTCCACCGGTGCGCTCTTCATGTTGGCGGGCATGCTGTTCGAGCGCCGCCATACCTACGAAATCTCCGAATTCGGCGGCCTCGCTACGCCCATGCCCGTCTATGCCACGTTCTTTTTGTTTATTGTTTTATCCTCCCTGGGACTGCCCCTGCTGAACGGATTCGTGGGTGAGTTCTTGGTGCTCAGCGGCGCCTTCCGCGATCGCGCAGTGTACGGGATCCTGGGAGCCACCGGAGTGATTTGGAGCGCTTGCTATTTGCTTTGGATGTATCAGCGGGTTTTTTGGGGAAAGGTCGTTCATAAGGTCAATGAGGCGCTCCCTGATCTGAGCGTTTTAGAGCGGGCATGTCTCTGGCCTCCGGCCATCCTGGCCTTGCTGATGGGAATGGCACCGCTCCTCTGGTTAAAGACCATTGATGCCGCCGTTCAGGCAGCGCTGGTGCCCTTGGTCGAGATCGCGAGGAAGGGGATTTTCCCATGAACGCCTCGCTTGTCACAGCTCCTCAGGCCGCCGATTACATCCGCGTGCTGCCGGAGATCGTGCTTGCAATCTTCGGCATGATCGTCATGGTCGTGGATCCGCTGCTCAAGGAGCGGCACAGGCAAGCGACGTTAGGCACCATCGCCCTGGTGGGTTCGCTCGCAGCTCTCGCTGCCACCTGGTATCAGGCCGAATATCCAGGCTTGGCCTTCTGGGACATGATTCAGGTGGATGCCTTCAGCGTCTTCTTCCACTTCGTGATCGTCTCGGTTACCGCCGTCGTCATCCTAACTTCCTACGAGTACATGGAAGTCGAGGAGATCCGTGCCGGTGAATACTACGGCTTAATCCTGTTCGGCGCCGTGGGCATGAGTTTGATGTCTTCCGCGGTCGAGTTGGTTCTCATCTTCATCGCACTCGAGATCTCCTCGATCGCTACCTACGTTTTGGCGGGCTTTCGCCGGGGTGCCGCCGTCAGCAGCGAGGCTTCTCTCAAGTACTTTCTGCTCGGATCCTTCGCCACGGCATTCTTTCTCTACGGCGTGGCCCTGATGTTCGGCGCCACCGGTTCGACGAGCATTCAAGTCATCGGGCGCGTGCTCAGCTCCTTCGAGGTCCCGGCCTTGGCCTACGCTGGGATCGCGCTGATGTTCGTCGGGCTGGGCTTCAAAGTAGCCGCCGCCCCCTTTCACATCTGGACGCCGGATGTGTATGAAGGCGCCCCTGCACCTGTGGTTGGATTCATGTCCACCGGACCCAAAGCGGCGGTGTTTGCGGTCCTGCTCCGTCTTATGTTTGAGGCCCACGCACCGGGCCGCATCTGGTTGATCTGGGTGGTTGCCGCGCTTTCGATGACGCTCGGCAATCTCGGGGCACTCGTGCAGAACAACGTGAAGCGCCTGTTGGCCTACTCCTCGATCGCCCACGCCGGCTATCTGCTGGTTGCCTTCGCGGCGGTTCCCGACAGCGGCATTCCCGCCGCGATGTTCTATACCGCCTCCTATGCCGCCATGAACGTGGGGGCATTCGCCGTGGTGAGCCATTTTTCCAGTGCCGGAGAGCGCTATGTCAGGGTCGAAGATTATTCGGGATTAGGCAGCCGCTCTCCGGTCTTGGCCGCGATTCTGACCATCTTTCTGCTTTCTCTCATCGGAATCCCCATCACCGGGGGTTTCATCGCCAAGTTTTATGTCTTTAGCGCCGCCCTGCAGTCGAACATGGTGGGACTGGTCATCCTCGGATTCCTGAACAGCGCGGTTGCGGCTTATTACTACTTGCGCTTGATCGTCGTGATGTACATGCGGGAACCACGCACCGAAGTCCCGGTTTCTGCGGTTCCGGCCGGCATGGGAGCAGCCATGGCGCTCAGCCTGGCCGCGACCATCTATCTGGGGGTCCTTCCCGGTCGTGTACTCGACTATGCCGGACGGGCCGTGGCAGAGTTGTCGCGCTGAGCTCGGAACCTGAACCTTCTCTCCTCATTCCACCGAGACGGCGATGTCCATATAGGAAAAAATCCTTGCTGCCAGAAACCAGAACACGCACGTCTCCCCAAGGGCCAGGAAAATGGGCAGCCATGAGCCGGTGGCCGGGGCATCAAACGAGGATTTCAGGACCGCCGCAGCGAGGGCGTTGACCGGAATCACCAGCCTCCACTGCGCGTTTCCGGATGTATGGCTCAGTAAAAAGGGAAGGCCCATCGTTGCCGCCGTGGCTCCCGCCGCGAAGAATGGATTGAGAAAAGTAGAAAACATCAACGCCACGGTGCCCGCCAACATGCAAGCCGCCAGCAGACAAAGCATCAGGAACCACACCTGGCGTACCGGGAATCCCGCCTCCCCCAGAGTCCAACTGCCGGTCACGCCCAAGGCAAAACAGTAGATTGCAGAAGCCAACGTGATCCCGAGGACAAGGCCCGTGAGGTACTCCTTGCGCCCGATGGCTTTCGACAGCACGCTCAGAATTCGGCGAGAACGCCGGTCATTGAAGATGGCGGAGCTGCCAAAAAAGACGCCGAAGGCGACCACATACACGGCCACCTGCTTGAACACAAACAGAAGATCCTCGCCCTGCCGGCCAGCCTCGGTCGTAAGTCCCAGGAATGCGAGCAGCAGCACCCACAGCAACATGACCAGGATCGGCCATCGCTGCTCTCGCACAAAATTGATGGCAATCACCAGGACCGGTTTCACTCGACACCTCCCGCTCGTGTGGAGTCAGCGCCGGAGGTTACCTCCAAGAAGATCTCCTCCAGCGAGCGCCGCAGCGGCACCACACTAATCACCTCACCGCCTGCATCCCAGATCCGGTTGATCGTGTCACGCTGCTGCTCCCTGGGCACGACAATTCTCGCGATCCCGTCTTGCCCGAAGTTCCACGAACTGCGATCGGGCGCTTTGTCAAACCCGTTCGGGTTGATGCCGCGAGCTGCGATCTCGGTTCGTTCATAGGATTCGAGCAGCTCATCGGTTCTGCCCAACCGCACCAGTCGGCCGCGATGAAGCACGGCCACGCGATCGCATAACAATTCAATTTCTGACAGCAGGTGCGAGCTCAAAAAGATTGTCTTGCCTTGGGTACGCGCTTTCAGAAGAAGTTCCCGCACCCCAACTCGCGCCACCGGATCCAAGGCGGAGGTGGGCTCGTCCAGAATGAGCAGTTCGGGATCGTTCACCAGAGCCTGCGCCAGACCCACTCGTTGTAGCATGCCGCGAGAAAAACGGCTCACATTCCTCCGGGCGTGGTCGTCGAGGCCCACCATTTCCAGCACCTCACCCGCCCGCTGCTTCAATTCGGAAGTTCTCATTCCGTTGATCGCGCCATAAAACCGCACCAGCTCCTCCGCGGGACGCGGATATAGAGCGAGATTTTCCGGCAGGAAACCGACCCGGCGGCGTGTGATGGCGTGGCCAAACGGCTCCCCGAGCAAGCGACCGCTACCGCTGGTAGGCCGCATGAAGCCCATGGCTAAATGAATGGCGGTAGTTTTTCCTGCCCCGTTCGGCCCGAGAAAACCGAAGATTTCCGTCGGGTAAACCTGTAAGCTGAAGTTGTCCAGTGCGCGAAACCGCCTTCCAAACAGGCTTCGGTATTCTTTGGTAACGTGGTCAAACTCCAGCGCGAGCTTCATCTGACCTCATTGTGACTACGCCCCATAGCTATGCATTATAAAAGGCGTCCGGCACGAGAAAACCATAGCTTGCGGGGAGGACATGCCGAAGGTTTCGGCTCTTTCGGTTTCGCTCGATTGCCGCCAGAAAGCCTGGATTGATGGATAGGGTGTACACCCTTCACCTCGCCGAACTCGGCATTCCGGCGCACCCGGCATGCCAGCCACAAGCGCCTTGAAGCCCTGAGCTCTAGTACTGTCCGAGATGGGCTACTCGGGCGTTAAGACCCTTTCTAACCGCCTTAGAATCAGATTCTACTGGCCAAAAATTAACCTGGATATTCAAGGGATCGAGAGCTCTCCTCGTGCTCCCAACTCTGATTTGACAGCTCCCGCCCCTGCCGTCATCATGAGGGCGCCAGCGGGGTCCAAGCTGAGTCGTCAAGACCAAGGCCGCTCCGATGGCTAGACCGTTAATCGAAGGTTGAACCGCGGGCTCGCAGCCTAGCGGACGTCGACCAGGGGAGAACCACGGAAATGGAGCTCGGCTCCGCTTTGTTCCAACTGCCAAAGCGGGAGGTGCATGTCTGGCAGACGGATTTTGAAAGACCGATCCGTTCGGTTCATGATCTCCTCGACCGACAGGAACAGGAGCGAGCTGCGCGATTTAAAGTGGAGGCTCCGCGCAAGCAATTTATCGTCTCTCACGCCTTCCTCCGTCTTGCGCTCGAATCGTATCTGGGAATTGCGGCCCGGGACATAAGGTTTCGAATCGCGGCCTACGGGAAGCCGGAATTGGATGCGGATACAGACCTGCGGTTCAACCTGTCCCACACGGAAGGGACGGCCGTACTGGCGGTAGCCCGTGAGCGGCAGGTTGGAGTCGATGTGGAGCGAATTCGCGGGAATTTCAATCCTCTCGAACTGGCCGACCGCTTTTTTTCCTCCCCAGAAGCGTCGTGGCTGCGTTCCCAGCCTCGCGCGCAGCAGTTCCCGTCGTTTTTCGCCTGCTGGACGGCGAAGGAAGCCTACATCAAGGCCTGCGGCAACGGCCTCTCCATGCCCCTCGACCAATTCAGCATCATCCCCCGGCCTGCGAACCAGCGGCTCAAAATCGAATTCCTGGACAAAGCGGAGCCGCCGGCGGAATGGACCATGTGGGCGCTGGATTTGGGACCTGATCTACGCGCAGCCCTGGCGGCGGAGGGCCGGGAGCTTACGGTGAACCTGCGACACTGGTCTTGGCCTTAAACGAGGGCAAACCGGTTTCAGGAAGGCCCGGCGCTCGCGCCAGTATGGAGGGAATCGAGCACGCGAGTGATGCCTTGATGAAAGGTTGTTGGCGGAGTGATCAGGCTGACCACCAGAAATCCGTCGCTCGGGAACTCATAAAAGTGGCCGGGATGGACCAGAACCCCGGTCTTCTGCAAGAGATCGATGGCCAGCTCTTCGTCGGATTGGGTCACCGGGACCCGCAGCACTCCATACCAGCCACCTTCGAGCGCCAGACGCTGACAAGAGTGTTCTCGGGCCAGTGCGTGGTCGAGTTGTTCCAAATTTGTCCGCACCCGGTCCAGCAACAAGGGCTGGATATTGCGCCTTTGGTCAAGCATGACCGGAGCCGCCAGCTGGATGGGAGCATTCATCGAGAGGTACGTATCGGCGATGACCTCCAAGCGATCGAGCGCAGGGCCCGTACGTTCAGCCGGGCCGCTCGTGATCAGCCAAGCCAGTTTCATCTGCGGCAAACCCGAGATTTTGGAAAGGCCGCTCAGGGTAAAGGTCAGAACCTCCTGATTGGCGGCAAACGTCGGCCGGAAAGCACCATCGAGCGCGTAGGTTAGAAAGACCTCGTCGACAATCAACGATAGCTCATATTCCCGGCAGAAGTTGTTGAGCTCGGTCCGTTCGGTTGCGGAAACGAAGGATCCGGTCGGGTTGTTGGGATGTACCACGACCACGGCGCGGGTGCGATGATTGACTCGTTTGTAGAGAGAGGGGAAATCGATTTGCCAGCCGTGATCGTAGACCAGCGGATAGGGGACGAGTGTTACATCGTCTAAGTCGGCCAGAAATTCGAATAATGGATAACTTGGCCGGGGCACGAGGATCTCATCCTGGGGATTCGAGAGCAGGCGAAAAATGTAGGAGTAGCCTTCGCTGGTGCTGGTGGTGAGAATCACTGACTCGGGCGCGATATCGAATTCGTCCTGCTGCTTGCGGTAAAAATCGGCGACTGCCTGGCGAGCACTGCGCAGGCCCCTCGGTTGGGGATCGTACTCAATGGCTTTGGGGTTCATCAGAGCCTGGAGGATGATCTCCGAATCATAGTGAAGTTCGGCACGGGTGGGATTGGAAATCGTGAGATCCAGGATTTCCTGTCCTGCTGCCCGAAGCCTTTGCTGCGCCTCGGTCAAGGGGTTCGGGGTGAGTTTCCAATTGGTTCGCTGAGAGAACATGCGTCGAGTCATGATATCCGAGGACCGGGAGACCACTCATCCTCGGGATGAGAGTGCGGAACCGATCGGCGCAGCGGCGATGATGGTCATGGCGACTCGCCCGTGGCGACGCGGTAGCGCGCAAAAACATCTTCACCGGTGATGATACCCTCGAGCTTTCCGAGGTCGGCGCGACTGACTACGGGAACAAGCGGAGTCTGTTCAACATAACGCAATGCCATTTCCAGCGGATGGTCGGGATGGAGGTAGGGGAGAGGCTGAGCGGGGAGAAGTGAGGCCAGTGTCGCTCCCGATTTGCCCTCGTTTACCACGCGCTCGAACACATCACGATTCAGGCTGCCCCAACCGGAGGGGGCCGATCGCACCAGAAAAACGTCGGACGACGTTCCCTGAAGCTGTTCGATCGCTTCCCCAACGGTAAGCCGGGAATCGAGCACGGGAGCCGGCGGGAGTTTCATCGCATCCTCGACACGCAGTATGCCTTCCTCCCGCTGCTCTTCGAGTGAGGGCAGATTGAGTCCGTCCTGGCGAGTCAGCAGGTCGAAGATGGGAGTTTCCTGGAGGCTACGAGAAATTACGTAGGCGATGGCGTTGGCCAGAATCACCGGAACGATGATCGAGTAATCGCCGCTGAGCTCAAGCACCATAAAAACAGAGGTCATCGGCACCCGCATAAACCCCGCGAAGAGCACGCCCATGCCCACCAGGGCGTAGGTACCGGTAGTACCCGTGAGATGAGGATAAAAGTGCCGCTCCACGCCACCCACGGCGCCTCCCAGCATAGCCCCAATGAACATGGTAGGTGCGAACATTCCCCCCGGCGTGCCGGTGATGATCGAGAGCGTCGTAGCGAGGATTTTTAGTCCGGCCAAGCCTGCGAGCACCGTCCAAGTGAAGTGATCGTGCATGGCTTGGTCGATCGATTCGTATCCTGCTCCCATGACCTGAGGGGCACCCAGATACCCGATGAAGCCGATCATGAGTCCTGCGAGCGCAGGCTGGAAATATCGTGTGGCCTTGGGCAGAGCGACCAGCAGCGGGCGGAAATAGCCGATGGCTTTGGCGAACACGACTGCCGCCAGGCCTCCCACGATTCCGAGGACTGCATACGCGAGCAACTCGGTGGGATGGACGGTGGCGAGCGGAGGAATTCGAAATAAGGGTTGGGCACCGAGGAACGAACGCACCACCACCACACTGGAGATCGCAGAGAGCACAACCGAGCCCAGAATGGCGGCACTCCAGCGCCCGATGACCTCCTCGATGACAAAAAGCACCGCTGAAATGGGGGCATTGAAAGCGGCCGCCAGTCCGGCGGCAGCGCCGACCGGAGCCAGCAAGCGGAGCTTTTCCCGGGAGAACTTCATACGCCTGCCGATGACCCAGGCCAGGCTCGCGCCGATCTGCAAAGACGGATCTTCGGGTCCAAGCGACTGGCCGGAACCAATCGCCAGTGCAGCGGTGATGAATTTGCCCACCGCCGTGCGAAACGGAATGCGGCCATTGAAGATATAGAACGCGGCCTTGGTCTGGTTCACGCCGCTGCCGCGAACCTGAGGAAATACATGGATGACCAGCACGGCGATCACAAGACCAACCACAGCGGGCACCAGGAGCACGGCAAGCGTATGGGGGGAAGGCGCCGGCCCAAGCAGACTGATGCTGGTCCAATCGATGGCCAGGCGAAGGCAGATGACGGCAAGCCCGGCAAAGATTCCGATGAAAACCGAAAGGATCAGGAAGAAGCGCTCTTCGGTCAGATTTGCGGTCAGGAACAGCCAGGAGTGGGTTCTCACATTCGGTACCGCTTCCGAAGCGGCCGAATTGGAAGGCACGGCAAGTTCCTGGCGCTCAGTGAGAGAATCCCTCACTGCTCCACTCCCGCGCGGTTCTCGGCGAGCAGCAACAAAGCCTGATCCTTGGCGGTCATTCCGCAAGCCGTCGTCTGCTGCTCAATCTGGAGCACGAGATCCATGATCTCATCCGGCAAGTCCGATTCACGGCTGGTTCCGAGTAGCCCGAGTTTCGATTTCATCTTGGTCCAGCGACCTTTCAGAGGAGACATGAGATCGCTTGAGGTTGGCGAGTTGGAGGTTTGGGGTGCTCCTGCCTCGATACAAGCGTCCAAGCGTTGCCCGGCGTCCTGAAAGATCTTGCGCAGGCGCCGGTCGCGCTCTACTCGCGAGATGCGGCGATTGAAGGGATCGTTCTCAAGCACGAGTTGACTGGTTCGAAGCAACTGGGTGAGCTGAGCATCTTGGGGCCTGGCTTTGGCGGCGGCCTCCAAGTATCCCGCCGCCGTGCGGTAACGAGAGAGCTTGTAAGCTGCCTCCCCAGCTCCGGCAAGAGCCGCCGCGTTGGTCGGATCCGATCCGAGAGCCCGGCGGTATTCTGTAAGTGCGTGCTCGTAATCCTGCACTTCGGCAAAGAGATTCGCCGTTCGCAGCTCCATCTCTGCGTTGGGCGGCACATTGGCGGACAAACTAAGCAGCTCCGCCTCGGCTTGCTGGCGCGCCCCGAGACCGATCAAAACCCGAATCAATTCGAACCAGGCCTGCACCCGGTTTTGCTCCGCATCGGAGACCCATAGACCATAAATGGCATTGTGATAATACTGAATCGCCCGGTCGAGCGATTTTTCTTTGGCTGCCAGCCGCCCGAGAGCCAGATTGACTTCTCCATTCTGCGGAAACCGCTCCCATAAGCCGATCAGATAGCTCTCCGCTTCCTGCGTGCGCCCGCTGTCTACGAGGGCCCTCGCCAGGGCCAGTTGATATTCAAAATTGTCACGATCGTAGCTGAGAGCCGCGCGAAAATGCTGAATCGCCAGGTCTTCCTTCCCCGCCACCTGTTCTCGAAGGCTTCGCCAATAGAGTTGCCGGGCAAGCGCTTTTTCCTCCTGCTGAAAGTGGTGGACCAGTCGACCGACGCAGAATAAACCGACGAGGGCAAGAAGCACGAGGAGGGCGATCACGACTGGGGGTCGGCTGGTGATGGGCTCGAGGGCCGGTTTGCGCATTCTTACATCGTAAACCCATCGGTCTCTCGCCAGCTCCGATCTATTCGAGGCCCAGTTCTTTCCACTTTTTGTTTACCAGGGCCTTGGTCTTAGCGTCCATTAGGATCTCATCAGGCCAGGGGCGCGTGAAGCCCTCGGCCGGCCATTTACGGGTAGCATCGATCCCCATCTTGGAGCCGTAATTTGGCAGCCGGGATGCGTGGTCGAGAGAGTCGACGGGACCGAGCGTGAACTGAATGTCGCGCTCGGGATCAATGTGGTTGAGGGCCTTGAGGGTGACCTCGCCGACGTCCTGGACGTTCACATCCTCATCGACCACAACGAT
>DASPVG010000067.1:0-12435 GCA_035622455.1 Terriglobales bacterium | reverse complement strand
CAACGCAGAGTCGGCGACGTCTTGCTGGATACGGACGGTTCCTCGTGCTGGTGGTCCCGTCTGCCTAATCTTAGTCTAGCCGAAAACGGTACGGCTCGAGCAAGCGTCGGATCCGGCAAAATCTTCACCATCAGTATGCTTTGCGGCCATTCTATTCTTGGACCCTAAAAACCTCCAGACACGGCTTCTGGCAGGCCTTGTCAGGATGTTGAGGGAAGTACTAAGCTATAGCTCTTCTGGCATAATCACTCATTCAAATTGTGGTATTGTGTTATGGTGCGATCTCATCGAGAGGTTTCGCGGCGGCTGTACGAAATTGCGGAAACACAGCAGGGCTTCTTCACCACCAAGCAAGCCAAGGATGCCGGATACCGGGAGAACACGCATACTTATCACGCGAAGGTTGGCAACTGGGTGCGCGAACACCGCGGCATCTACCGGCTGGCGCAATTTCCACCAGCGGATCATCCCGATCTTGTCCGTTGGTCGTTGTGGTCCAGGAACCGGAGGCAGGAAATTGAGGGCGTTTACAGCCATCTGACAGCTCTGAGCCTTTGCGGTTTCTCAGAGATGAATTCCTCCCAGCTGCACATGACCGTGCCCACTCATTTTCGCCGCAACAGCAAGATTCCCGACGTTCTGCTACTGCATTTTGCAGACCTTCCGGAAAGCGATGTGGAGACGGCGCGGGGCTTCAGATTTACTAGTCCTCAGCGCACGATTCTGGATCTGGTGGAGGCCCTGCGGCAAGGTCTTCAGGGCGGACGAATCACCGCTGAACAGATTGAGAGTGCTTGTGTTACCGGCCCGGCGCGCAAGCTCTGTGCGCGAATTTTGCGGGCGGTTTGACCGACGCACGACGAGCCAGCACGTTAGGCTAGCGAATATGGTTAGTCCCTCTCGGCCGCAAAATGCCACAGAATACGCGGCGCATGGAACCTCGCCGATGTGCTGCGATGAATCCGGGGCACATATCCCTCCGCCCCGAGCGAACTCGATCGGAGAAAATGCGCGGGCAGAGTAGACGCTCGACGGATCTCGTTAACTCGAGCAACTCGCACGGGCTTCTAGTAATCGGTGAAGGTGTATCATCGCTATGCCTGTGGGTTGGACAACCGGCTTCGGCGGACGGGGATGTCAGTTTCCGGGACCAAAGAAGTCTCCGAAGCTTCTCAAAACAAATCTGACTTGACCTCCGGGATTGAATCACGAGTTCGAACTCGCGCCATGGTGCATTGCAAGACCGTCTGGCGAAGTTGAGTGGCTCGACCAGGCCCGGTAGGGCCAAGGACGGAAAGGTAACGTCTTCCTCTTCGTCCTTTGATGTCGATTGTTTACAATAGCTGGTTTACAACTCGCGTACTGGTGGTCATCCAGTTCCGAGACGAAACGGAATTTGACAAAGCACGATTCCAAACTCGTCACCAGTAGCTCGGATACACGCCTTTACTGGCGCGTTGAGGGCAGCCTTCTGGAATTGACCACGGTTCGTCCCATCGCCTTCTTTACCTGGAACCTACAGACCTTCACCAGCCGCTGGATGAAACGTGGGATGGTTTTGCTGATGGCGCTGCTGCGCCCATTTCTCTATGCGGCGCACCGCGTGTTCGCCACGCGCGTGGTGTACAGCGTTCTCCGTGGAGTCAGTCACGATCGCCTCGATCTGCTCGGAGAAGAATATTTTCAATACAAGCTACGTCCTAAACTCAAGCCGGAAGGCGTTCGCCAACTGAAGGAGCGGATCGTTGCTGGAGCAGAAGTGGTGCTGGTGAGCCAGGGATTGGACCACGTGATGCGGCCGCTGGCTCGGCACTTGGGCGCCAAGTGGGTCATCGCCAATCGCCTGGAATTTCGTGACGGCATTGCAACTGGGCGGCTGCTCGACCCAGTGATCCGTCCGCGGGGAGCCCTGGCACGCATTACGGGTACGGG
Source organism: Terriglobales bacterium (assembly GCA_035622455.1). Taxonomy (GTDB): domain Bacteria; phylum Acidobacteriota; class Terriglobia; order Terriglobales; family Acidobacteriaceae; genus JAFAGX01. Next base: position 10,503 of record DASPVG010000067.1, on the reverse strand, counting down.
ACCGGACGGAGCTCGAAGTCCCCAACAACTTGCTCGTGACCTTGGGTTCAACCAGCTGGAGGTGCTCGATTCGGCGGTAACTCCAACCCAGCGACAAGTTGCAGTTCAGGAACGGCCCATCGTTCATTTCGAGAGTCATCTCCCATCCCAGCCGCTATCGGTTCGCTCGGCCTTGCGTGGGAAGCAGATCATGTTGATCGGGGTGACCGGTTTCATCGGCAAAGTCTGGTTAGTCAATACCCTCCTCGATCTGCCGGAAGTGGCGCGTATCTACCTCCTCATCCGTCCCCAAAAATCGAACTCGGCCGAGCGCCGGTTCGAAAAGCTGGTCGAAGATTCGCCGGCCTTTGATCCCCTGTTCGCACGGTATGGGGCGAGGCTGGGAAGATTTCTGGCCTCGCGTGTGGAAGTTCTCGAAGGGGACGTTTCCCAGCCCGGCTTAGGGTTACCCGCGAACACGAGCCAGGCTCTTCGCCCCAATTTGGATCTCATCATCAACAGTTCGGGGCTGACCGATTTCAACCCCGATCTGCGAGACGCACTCTCTGCCAATATCGATTCCGTGGTCCATCTCGTCGAATTTGTACGCCAGTCGGATCATGCCGCTTTGTTGCACCTCTCGACCTGCTACGTGGCGGGAACGCGCGACGGGCGCGTCGCCGAGAGACTGCGCCCGAATTACACGCCCGCCGCAGTGGCGGGTTTTGATGCGGAGCGTGAGTGGTGCGCCCTGCGTCAGTTGATCCAAAGCGCCAAAGAGAAAGCCGACAGCCCAGGCGTTACCGAGCAGCTTCGTCAACAAGCGTTCGAAAAGGAGCACGCCGCCAAGGGATTGCATGGCACCGCGCTCGAAAATCAGATCCGCAAGAATCGGGTGCGCTGGCTGCGTAATGCTCTGACCGAGGCGGGCACGAAACGTGCGCTCGAACTCGGTTGGCCCAACACCTACACGTTCACCAAGAGCTTGGCCGAATCTCTGATCGCCAAGTATGGGGATGGTTTGCCAATCGCCATTGTCCGACCTGCGATTGTAGAGACTTCCCTGAGCCGCCCCTTTTTCGGGTGGAACGAGGGGATCAACACTTCTGCTTCGCTTTCCTACCTTTTGGGAACTTACTTCCGGCAACTTCCCAGCAATCAGCGCAAACGGCTGGATGTAATCCCGGTGGATGCAGTTTGCCGGGGCATGACGCTGATCGCCGCAGCAATCCTCGAGCGCCGACATGAGGCGGTCTATCAGTTGGCCACTTCGGTGACGAACCCGTGCGACATGGGTCGTTCGATTGAACTTACGTCGCTCGCCCACCGCAAGCATTACCGCGCTCAGGAAGGCCTGGAATCCTGGCTGCGCTTGCGCTTCGATGCGATTCCGGTATCCAAAGAACGGTACCAGCGCATGTCGGCTCCGGCGCAGAAGGCAATCATCAAGTCCATCCAGAGGATCATGTCGGCCCTGCCTTTGAAGAAGACTCCTTTTACCAAGGCTGAGCGCAACCTCGAGAAAGTGGAGAAGCTGATCGAGCTGTTCGAGCCCTTCATTCTGCTGAATGAGCATGATTTTGTGGCGGACAATGTCGAGCGGCTGTCGCAAGCGCTGGTTCGGGAGGAACAAGCCACCTTCAGCTATGATTCGCGCTCGATTGACTGGTGGGACTATTGGATCAACGTGCACATCCCGGCATTGCGTCGCTGGACGTATCCGCTGATCGAAGGCCGCCCGCTCGAAGCGCGTCCTCGACGAAGAGTTGAACTCAGCTTTGCCGGAAGCGATGACGGTGCGGTCAAGACCGGCACCAATGGGGGAACGTGGCGATATTCCTGACCGGGTCGACCGGATACATCGGCGCGCACGTGGCCGCCAATCTGCTAGAAGCGCACGGAGCCTCCCTGAATGTGCTGGTTCGGGCGCGCGATCTGCGGGATGCGGAGGCTAGACTGTGGTATGCCTGGCAGCTCCATATGGACTTCCCCCACTTTTATGAGTACTTGCAGACCCGTGTGCGAATTTTTCGCGGAGATCTGACGAGCCCGCAGTTCGGTTTAGCTCGCGAAGATCACGATCGCCTGGTGCACACTACGGACTCGGTGATCCACTGTGCCGCGTCGTTGAACCGCAAATCGGAAAAGAGCTGCCTCAACGTGAATTTACGGGGCACGTTGGAAGTGCTGCAGCTTGCGACGCGGGTGCACCACTATCACGGCCTGCGGCGATTCAGCCACGTCAGCACCGTCGCGGTCGCCGGGCAGCGGCAGGACGAGGTGGTAACCGAGGATAACTCCATCGATTGGAATCGATCGGATTATGACCCTTACGCGCGCACCAAAAAGTTTTGTGAGCACATGATCCGGCAGCTGCTGCCGGAAGTGCCGATTACAATCTTCCGCCCCAGCATTGTGCTGGGGGACAGTCGGCGTCCGGAAACGACTCAGTTTGACATGGTAAAAGCCTTTGTCTTCCTCGAGGGTTTGCCGGTTTTGCCCTTTCGACGCGCCGACAAGCTCGATATCGTCAACGTGGATTTCGTCGCCGATGCCATCGCGACGCTACACCAAAAGGAGCATCCCCAATACGACACCTATCATCTATCGTCCGGAAAAGACTCCGAGAGTTTCGGTACATTGACCAAAGCGTTGGCGGAGGCTCAGCAGAAGCGGCGACCCGTCTTCCTGCCCATCCTGGAGCGCCCCTTCTCGAGCACGGTGAGCCTTCTTTCGAATTCAGGCAGCAAGATTTCGGGTGGCGCATCTCTGATGAAGGTGTTCTTTCCTTATCTGGTCTGGAACACGGTTTTCGACAACCAGCGAGTGACCAGCGAACTGGGCCGCAAACCCGTACCGTTTTCCCGCTACAGTTATCCCCTGCTCAGATGCAGTCGGGAAAGTAACTTCACTTATCGCTATCAGGACTGGCCTGCGAAGCTGGGAGGTTCGGCGGGAGGTTCGGCCGCATGATGGACCTCCTGTTGGAGACCTGGGTGAGCGCTTCGATCGAAAAGTCGAAGCTGGCCTGGATGCTCGGCAAGGGCAAACCCTGGCACCCGGGCGAGCGCTTAAAGCTGCTGTTTGCCGGCTACAACGGCAGCCGCAATATGGGATCGGACGTGCGCGTGGAGGAGATGCTGCGGCAGATCCGCCATATTATCGGGGCCGAACGCGTGGAGTTCACCGTCATGACCCAGAACTTCGATTTCTCTGATGGTTATTTCGAAGGCACGCGGCAGGTGCATTTACCCGACATTTTCCCGCCCTTTTTGGCCGCGGAGGTTCCTCAGCATCACGGAGTCGTGGCCTGCGAGGGCTCGATGTTTAAGAGCAAGTTTGCCAACGCATTGACCACGATGATGATCGGTTCGCTCGGAATCGCCGCCGCGGAGAACAAGTTATCGGTCGGCTATGGCGCTGAGGCGGGATACATGGATCCGCCGATCCGGAAGATGTGCGCCCGCTTCTGCAGGAATTCTCTGATCATTACCCGCAATGAGGAATCACGAACCGTCTTGCGCGAGTTAGGTGTGCCCACGGAACTGGGCACCGACACGGCATGGACCTTTGAACCGCTTCCCGCTGAGTTCGGCCGCAAAACGCTGTCAAAAGTTGGCTGGGATCAAAGCACTCCGGTGCTGGTCGTTTGTCCGATCAATCCGTTCGAGTGGCCGGTCAAGGCATCGGTCGTGAAATTCGTCGCGCAGCGCCTGGCAGGAGCTTATCAGGACAGTCATTACCGTTCCGTCTATTTTCACAACTCAGGTCCTCAGGCCGAGCAGGCGCGTGATCGCTACTTGACCGCGATTGCCCATGCGGTCGATCGTTTCCGGAAACAGCACAAGGTATTCGTGATCCTCGTGGCCACCGAGCGGTTGGATACTCGGCCATGCCGGCGGATTTCCGAGAAGCTGGGTGGCGTCCCGGTGTTGACCTCCGAGGAATATAACATCTACGAACTGGTGAGTGTTCTGCGCTGCTGCCATATGATGGCTTCTTCGCGCTATCACGGCATCGTCACTTCGATGCCCGGTCTGGTCCCCTCGGCTGGAATCACCATGGATGAGCGCATCCGGAATCTGATGCGGGAACGCGGACACGAAGACTTGCTCATGAACGTGGACGACGTTGACCTCGAAGAGAAACTTCTCGTGGCTCTCGAAAAGCTGGCCCGAGAGGGAGAGATGATTGCGCAGGGAATTGCCCGTACCGTGGTGCGGAATCTGAAGCTGATGGCTCGCATGGGGGTACATTTCGAAGAAGAAGTCGAGCGGCGCTATCCCGAATTTCCCACCCGCAGAGGGGAATGGAGCTGGGAGGACTACTTGCCCCCGCTCAGCTCAGGTCTGCGGAGCCTGGTCGAGGCCTATAGCTGATGCCGCCGAGGCAGCCACGGCATGGGGGGATGGACACACGGCGTCATGGCGTGGGAAGGGAAGTGGTCGGCGCCAAAACTTCCGGCGGTATGCGATCGGGATGAGACAACATTGAGTTTCCTTATTGCGATTGGCGAACAGTTGGAGGCCGCGGGAGAAACGGTTGTCCTCGAAGAGCTGCGAGACGGGACACCCCAGGCAACCGGGCGCGACCTTCTGGCGCTGATTGCGCAGGCCAGAACCTTCCTGCGCAGTAAGAAACTGAACCGTGGTGACCGCTGCGCTTTGCTCGGGGCGAACACGATTCACTGGGTCGCGATGGACCTAGCCGTCATTTCGGAAGGGCTGATTGTTGTGCCGCTCTATTCGCGGCAGACGCCGACCGAGCTTGTGGCCATGATGAAGGATTGCTCGCCGTCGCTCGTTTGCCACGAAGACGACGCTTTGCGGGATCGGGTTCGTGAGGCCTGGCCGGATGTCCCACCACAGTGTCTGTTTGAAGAAATTTTTAGGACCCAGGCAAGCGCCTCTCTGGACAAACCCCTTCTTGGCGAATCCGATCCAGTGGCAATCATCTACACGTCAGGGACGGCAGGTGAAGCCAAGGGGGTCGTGCTCACCGCAGGGAATGTGGGGCATATTCTCGAATGCACCTCGGGCCGCCTTGACCTCCTGATGAAGAAGGGTCCCGCCCAGGATCGGGTCTATCAGTATGCACCGTTGTGTTTCGCTGCGGCGTGGATCACTCTGCTGACCAGTTTGCTACGCTGCAGCTTGCTGATGTTGAATATGGATCTGTCGAAGCTTGCGAACGAGATCCGCGGCCTCGCGCCGGATTATTTCGTGAATGTTCCGGCACTGCTTGAGCGAATGCGAAGGGCCGTGGACGAGCAGCTGGCGAAAAACGGTGGATTCCAGCTGAGCATCTACAGCCATGCCCAAGCCGCTTGGCTGCGCACCCAGGAAACTCGCGCCAGCTTCGGGGATCAGATCTGGCTGGGATTGGCGAAGGCCTTGGTTTTCCCCATCATCCGCAAGAAGATGATCGGGACGAATCTAAAGGCCCTGATTTGCGGTTCCGCGCCGCTCCGTCGAGAAACGCAACTTTACTTTATGATGCTGGGCATTCCCGTGTTGCAGGTGTATGGCCTGACGGAAACCACCGCAATCTGCACCATGGATGATCCCCGGCACGTCGATCCGGGTCGGGTGGGTCCGGCCATCGACGGTATTGAAATGAAACTCGTCGATAATGAAATTCTGGTGCGCGGTCCCAACGTGTTTGCCGGCTACTGGCATCGCCCGCAAGAGACGGCCAAAGTCCTCCGCGACGGATGGCTCCATACAGGAGATCAGGGCGAAGTGAATCAGGCCGGAAACTGGAGGATTGTCGGCCGGGTTAAGGATCTGATCATTCTTAGTTCCGGCCACAATATCGCACCGCAACCGATGGAGGACCTGCTGTTGCGCAACCTACCGGGAGCTCAGCAGGTGGTTGTGGTGGGGAATGGACGTGCCTATCTGACGGTTCTCGTAACCGGCTCGGTCACGGGGGCGCAGGTGCAAACCGCGATTGATGGCTTGAATCCCAGCCTGCCACACTATAAGCAGATTCGGGCCTTCCACGTCTGTCATGAGGTGTTCTCGATCGAGAATGGGCTGATCACTACGAATGGAAAACTGAGACGGGATTTGATCGCCACCGAGCTAAAGAAAGAGATCGAAGACATGTACGCCATGCGACAGGCGGTGCGGGCGGGTTGAAACCGCGGCTGCATTGGAAATGGGATGAATCAATTCAAAGGGGAAGCGCTCTCCTGGACGGTGAAGGATGGCATTGTTGAACTAGCGCTGCATCGCGAACCCTGCAACGAGCTTGGTTTACTCGCACTCGAAGAAGCCGATCAGTTCGTGGGTTCGTTGGCCAAGCTGAGCGGTGAGGCGCACGCCCTGATCATTTTCAGCTCGGTCAGGGCAGGGTTCAGCGCGGGCGCAGACTTGCGCGAACTTTATCAGCTCCTGCAGACCTCGGAACGCGACCAGTTCCTCAAGAGTGTGCGCGCCCGGGTTGAGCGGGCTCACCGGGTGATCAATGCCATCGACGCTTCGCCACTGACGACAATCGCGGCGGTGCACGGAGTCGTGTTCGGAGGCGGATTCGAACTCGCCTTGGGATGCGACTTGATTATTGCCGACAAAACCGCGCGCTTCTGCTTTCCCGAATTGCGTCTCGGTTTAATTCCGGGTTGGGGTGGAATCCCGCGGCTGAAGCGCGATCTCGGCAATGCCCTGGTCCGTGATCTCTTGTTGACGGGACGAAGTTTTGGTGCCATCAAGGTCCAGCAAGCGGGGCTCGTCAGTCAGGTCGTCGCGGAGGGCGAAGCGCTCAGGGTGGCTCGAGCCACCGCCGTGCAACTGAGTAAATTTGACCGGCACACGGCAACCACGGCCAAGAAGTTCATCAAGCCGATTCCCTACGAGGAGTTGCAGCGGGAAATCGACATTTTCTGTGAACTTTTCAGCCGGCCTGCAGTCGAACGAGGATTGCGGCAGTTTGTCAAGTGCAGGGATGCGCAACCGTATTTGCCACGCTAAGCCGGACAGCCATGGTGCGTGCGATTCCAAAACCGGAACATGAGGTGGTAATGTCGTGGTTATGAATAGCTCTGATCGAACTCTCGAGGAAATCTTGAATCTGGCCGCTGTCCACTTCAGAGTTCCTCGCGAGAAGCTTCAACCAGACGACGATTTCTTCAAGACGCTGGGGATTGACAGCCTGCAAACGCTCGATCTGCTAACCAAGCTAGAGAATCATTTTCGCGTTGAGCTGCCGGATTATGAGCTGCAGGGAGTGTCCGACTTTCGCACTCTGGCGGATAGAATCCGAGCCCGGTTGTGAAACCGAAGTTCACCGGAACGAGGGAGGTACGGAGAAGCGCTGTTTCTTGGTGAACACCACGACAACCCACCGCACCGTCGGGAGATCCCGCCTGAATTCTTTGCACCTCGACGCTGATTGTGAACGAAGCTTTCCATGCTGGATCTAGACCAATACAGCTCTCTGGGCGCGGCCTTACGGGACGCGCTGGACCGCTGGCCGAACGAGACTTGCCTGATTGAGTCGGATCGAGGGCGGGAGAAGACGCGTCTCACCTACTCCGATTTCAAAGAAATCGCCTTGCCTCTGGCCGGGGCTCTCGAGCAGGCGGAGTTTGATGCCGGGGACCATGCCGCTATTATCATGACGAACCAATCCAAGTGGCTGATCTCCGCCTATGCCATCTTTCACTGCGGTGGTGTCGTCGTACCCCTGGATTGTAAGCTCACCCCGAGCGAGCATTTGCAACTCCTGGCGCTCAGCCGAGCCAAAGTGCTGGTCGTCGAGCACCACCTATGGCGCGCGATGCGGGAGATTCCCGACTTCCAGAATCACAAGCTCAAGACCGTGCTGGTGACGGAAGCGCCGCTCGGAGCTGATCTGCCCGGCGCGTTTCGCTGGGAGGAGTTCCGCCGAAAGGGCGAGCCGGCATTCATTCCCAGAATGCGCCACGACCCCGCCTGCATCGTATATTCCTCAGGAACAGGAGGGTCCCCCAAAGGCTGTGTTCTGACTCACGAGAATTATCTGGAGCAGTGCAAATCGCTCACCGCCTGGTATCCGTTTTGGCCTGGGGTGCGTTACCTGAGCATCTTGCCCACCAATCATGCGATTGACTTTATGGTTGGATTCATCGGACCGTTTGTGTGCGGGGCTTGTGTCGTGCACTTGCGCACCCTTCGCCCGGAGTTTGTTCGGGATGCGTTCGTCAAATACAAGATTACCTACGTCAGCCTCGTGCCACTCGTGTTGAAAAACCTGGAACGTGGCTTGCGCGCGAAGTTCCAAGAACTATCGCCGGGAAAGCGCATCTTGCTCAATCGCATGATTGCCGTCAACAAACTGCTGACCGCGCGCCGGCCCCACGTCAAGTTGAGCCGAAAATTACTGCCCGCGGTCCACGAGGCCTTCGGAGGAGAATTACTTGGGCTGATTACCGGCGGCGCTTTTGTAGAGCCCTCGACCTTGCAGTTTTTCTACGATCTTGGAATTCCCGTCACCAACGGCTATGGCCTCACCGAGGCCGGAACCGCCCTCACGCTGAACGACTTGAAACCCTTTCGTGCGGACACGGTGGGCAAGCCTCTGCCGGGAGTGGAAATTCGGATCCTGAATCCCGATGCCGAGGGGATTGGGGAGGTCGCGGCGAAAAGCAAGACCATCATGTCCCACTATCTGGATGCACCGGAATTGACGGCCGAAACGATGGTTGAAGGCTGGCTCATGACAGGAGATCTGGGACGCTTTGATGGCAGCGGCCATCTGCAGCTGTTTGGACGCAAGAAGAATATGATTGTCACCGAAGGCGGCAAGAATATTTATCCCGAGGACATCGAAACGGTGTTCGACGGCCTGCCGGTCAAGGAATACTGTATCTTTGCCGCCAACTATCTGTGGCCCACGACGTCGTTGGGAGAGGAGACGCTAGTCCTTGTGCTGCGTCTGGTCGAGAACGAGGAGTTTACCAAGACCTTGGGAGACGAGATCGTAGCCCGAAACCGCCGTTTGCCTGATTTCAAGCGCGTCAAAGGATACGTGGTTTGGGGCCGCGATTTTCCCCGAACCGCTTCTCTGAAGATCAAACGCACGCCGCTCGCGGAAGAGATTCGAAAGACACTGGATCGCAGGGCGGTGACCGAATTGTGAGCGACACTTTTTTCGTGGTGATCAACCCCGTAGCCGGCGGCGGACGCTGCGGAAAGCTGATTGTCTCGGCCCTCGATCGCTTGCGAAGCAGCGGGATCGCCCTGGAGACGGCGGAAACCCGCGGTCCGGGCCACGCTTCCGAGATCGTCCGCCAGGCTTGGGCGCGAGGCTATCGCAGGTTCATCGCCGCTGGCGGCGATGGGACTTCCTATGAGATCGTGAACGGACTCTTTCCGCAGGATGGGTCTCGGCAACGGCCTACCCTTGCCTTCCTTCCCCTCGGTACCGGCAATTCTTTTCTGCGGGAGTTTAGCGAGCGGGGGGCAGAATACGCGATCGAGGCTTTGTTGGCCCGCCGATCGCAGCCTTGCGACGTGTTACGCATGCGGCACGCTGAGGGGGTCATTCACTACATCAACTTGCTGTCCATGGGATTTGCCGCCGACGTTGCCGCCTTGCGGGCTCGACGATTCCGTGGTTGGGGCGAACTCGGCTACCAATCGTCGATTTTCTTCTCGTTACTTCGGTTGCAGCGGCGCCCGTTTCCCTTGCGCATCGATAACCATGCCGAGATGGATCGTCGCCCATGCTTGTTTCTTACGTTCAACAACAGCAAGTTCACGGGTGGCACCATGATGATTGCCCCCAAGGCAGAAGTGAATGATGGCTTGATTGAGTATGTTCGCTGGGGACCCATTGGCAGGGTCGGTCTGATTCGCAATTTGCCTACACTCTACGACGGAACGCATATTCGTCATCCGCTGGCAGAGCGATGTTCCGCCAAGCGGATTGATTTTTACCTCGACGCTGCGGTAGATGTCATGGTGGACGGGGAAGTGCTTTCCATCAACTGCAAGACACTGGACGTTCTGCCAGCGGTAATCGATGTCGTGGTATAAGAAATTTAAGAACTCTATCGCATGTCTCAAGAACGAAGACGACGACAACAGGAACGGACACAACCAGAGCAGCCCAGCGTCTGGGGGAAGAGAGTTACGATCGCTGTGCTGATCTTGCTGGTCGCCGGAGGCTTGTATTTCTTGGTCCACCACAAACGAACCCTGCGCCTCGATGCGTTCGCCCAGTGCCTGTCCGCCAAGGGCGCAAAAATGTACGGCGCTTTCTGGTGTCCGCATTGTGCTGACCAGAAGGAAATGTTCGGCTCTTCCTTTGAATACGCCCCTTATGTCGAATGCGGAGTGAAAGGTTCCCATACACCGGCGCAGGTGTGCACCGATGCCAACGTCAAGCACTATCCGACCTGGGTCTTCGCCGATGGGTCGAGGGTGGAAGGCGCCCACTCGCTCGAGTTTCTCAGTCAACAAACCGGATGCTCTTTGCCATGACCAGCCGGGCCAAGATCATCTTCACCCTGATCGCGATCTGTGCAGCGGCTGGAAT
>DASPVG010000066.1:0-7134 GCA_035622455.1 Terriglobales bacterium | reverse complement strand
ACATCGTTGCCCGTGAACCATGCCTGATCGCAAGCCTATCGATCGCATGCGCGCCATGTTAGGGATCGGGCGAGCAGAAAGTCAATGAGACAGCAAGGAGAAACCAGGCTTCCGGTCTGACCAACATTCAGGCGGTCAGCTGGAACGCCGATTTCGCGCCTCCCAAACAGGGATGCGGAACCCTTCGAAAGTGCTCTCGTTGACAGTAGAAGTACCGCCGGAAAGCTTGCGGCACACATCGCAGGTCGGGATAGTTCGCAGCCAGTTCGTTTGTTACATCCATCGTGTTCAGTAGTCCCAGGAACCAGCGGTGACCTTGAAATCGACGCTGTTTGACACGAAATTGGGAAGGAATCTGCGAGGTGCCAGGGTTCAACTTGCAGTAGCGCTCGCGAGTGAGATTGAGCGGATGGAAGGTTGTCCGGGCATGTTCGAGTAATTGCGGTGATCGAGATTTCGGAAGAAGCCGGAGGGGGAAGAGTTGCAGAGGGCTGACGAGGACTGCCTCCGCCACCGTGGTCCAGAGGGAAGCCGAATCGAGGCGATCGTCATCATTCTCATCGAGAAAGATCGTTGCCACGCTTCCACCATGCGGCAGGCCTGGATGGCATTCATGAGCAGGTTGAGCAGGACCTGCTTCAATTGCTCGGCGTCGCATTCGATTCTCGTCAAACCGGGCTGGATCTGCCTACGGCCCAAGGAAGCTCCAGCAGTTTTGCCGCAGGGTCACGCCTACGAATCTTGTTGACAAGCGGCCTGGTGGGCCAATAGATTTGTGGCGCTTCATGCAGAATTTTGTTCGTTTACTATCGAATAAACTTAAATCCCCCGTTTCATCTGGGCGAGAGGACGCTTGCCCGGCACGGGAAGCGCGGCGGCCCCGAGCGCTGCCCAGTTTAGAGAACTTCCCTCTTTGGGTCTTCCTTACCTCTATTATGCTCGCTCCTTTCGCGTACTCTGCCGACACTGAGCTGGCGAACGACGCTTTGCTGGCCCGGATCCGCGCCGCCGATGGTTCCTTTACGATCAGCGCCAAGGGAACCGAGTCGCCCGTGATGCGGGCTGGGGTGGGGGCCGAGTTGGATCATCATTGGATCAAGTCCGCCGAATATCCCAAGCACGAGGTCAGCGAACGCGACTTCGAGGATGTTCTCGGCCCGGGGCGCCAAGTGGTGGTTACCTCGACCGGCTTGCCGGATCGTCCTGATTTGATCTACACCATTCGCCTTTACAAGACCCGTCCTTTCGGCGAGATCCAAGTCGAGCTCGCGAACCACAGCGGACGGTCCTTTGAGGTTCAAAGCATCCGCAGTGTTGAGGCTCTGGGGGATCGGATCCTCGATCTTCAGGCGGATCCGAGTTCCGATCGCGTTCTCTGCGACAGTTTCAGCGAAGACTGGCCACCCCTCAAAATCTACGATCTGGTCAAGGCGCCCGACGGCATGTTGCGAGCGGTGGGCAGTCAGCTCGTCTACAACCAACAGAGCCAACAAAGCGTATTTTTTGGAGCCCTCACCTCAGACCGCCTGCTCACCATTTTTCATTTGAAAACGCATCCCGGACCGAGCGGCCCGACGATTGCGAGCTTCACCATAGATTCGACGGGCACGACTGAAATTCAAGCCACCGATGAGGAATCGGGTTTGCGGGACGGACCGCGGGAAAACATCGTGGAATTGAACCTGCCCCTTGCGAACGGTGGAAGCTTGTCTTCCGAGCGTCTCACCTTTGCCGCCGGGTCAGACTACCACGCGCAGCTGGCGAACTATGGAGCCGCGATCCGCGACCAGCACCACAGCCGCATCCCGGAAGATAACTTGCTCGGATGGTGGAGCTGGACTGCCTTCTACACGAAGATCACCGAGGGGACGATGCTGACGAACGCCCTCTGGTTAGCCGAGCACCTGAAACCCCTAGGCTACGATTACTTTCACATCGATCTTGGCTACGGCTACTCCCGGGGAGAATACGCTACCCCGAATGCTTCTCAGTTTCCCCACGGGATGTGGTCACTGGCGCAGCGCATCAGTCGGCTGGGCCTCAACCTAGGCGTTTGGACCGCACCCTTTGAAGTCGGCGCCCGAAGCATGATCTACGAACAGCACAAGGATTGGCTGGTGCACAACCTAAGCGGGAAGCCCATTCAGATTACGACCGCCGAAGAGGTGCCTGGCGAAGCGGTCTACGTGCTGGATGCGACTCATCCCGGGGCGCAGGAGTTTCTGCGGCAAACCTACCACACGCTGGCTCGAGAATGGGGTGTCCAGTACATCAAGCTCGATTTCATGGATAACTCCGCCATCGAGGGCTCTTATTTCCGGCCCAACACCACGGCTCTCGAAGCGCAACGAATTGGACTGCAAGTGATCCGCGAAGCGGTCGGGAATGACGTGCTGCTCGATAAGGACGGCAGCCCCATGCTGAACCCGGTGGGCCTGGTCGATACCGGCCGCATCTCTCAAGATACCGGCCACAGCTTTGCGCGCAGCAAGGAAGCCGCTCCCGGTATCGCCGCCCGCTATTACATGCACCGCAACTTCTTTATCAGCGATCCGGATGCATTCACGGTATCACGACAGCTTCTCGAGGAGAGGGAGATTCAGGCTCCTCTTACGCTCAACGAAGCTCGAGTCTCGATTGCGCTTTCTGCGATTTCTGGAGGAATGTACGAAATCGGTGACGACCTTCCAACCTTGGCTGCCGACCAGGACCGCGTCGCGCTAGTCGAGAACCGCGATCTGCTGGCAATGGCGAAATTCGGCCGGACCGCGACTCCCTTGGATCTTCTCAGTTATCGCGCCGAGGACGAGCAACCCAGCATATTTCTGCTCGAGCAGGATGCCCGGCAATCGATTCTCGCGGTCTTCGATTGGACGGAACAGCCCAGGTCGCATGGTTTGCCGTTTTCCCTGCTCCGGCTTTCCCCCGGCCACGCCTATCACTTCGAGGACATTTTTGAACCCGCACATCGCCTCTCGGCAGAGCGCGATTCCCTCGAGCTCAAGCAACCCGCCCATTCCGTCGAACTGATCAAGATCGTCGACACCTCAATTCCCGCGGCCGCTCCTTCGATCCGGCTTCAGGTTGCGGAGCGCGCCCGGGTTGGCGAGGATCTCCAATTCGTCTCGAGTGTGGATTCCAAGGGAGTGCCGGCTCTGGCCTATCATTGGGATTTTGGCGATGGTACGACCGACGAGGGGAGACAGGTAGCCCACGCTTACGACCGGCCGGGGAATTACACGGTTCGGCTCCTGGTCGAGGGCGTGGACGGCATTCCGGCGGAAACGAAGACGTCCATTTCTGTGAATGGCGATCTTACCCTGCCGCCGCCCCGTCGATATCAGTCGAACCCTTAGCCGTGGCGGATCGCCCGTCGGCGTTCCCGGCCACCCGAGATGAGCCCAGCCCCGATTCGAGCCGCCCCTGAAGCTCTAGGGTTCCGGGGATGCGCCGAAATCGAAGTTGATGCGATTCTTGCGAAACCCCTCCGTCCGCAATGCCCCGTAGGCGACTCCGAGCAGCATCCAAAGGGTGCCCGCAATCTTGGCGTAGGGATTCAGATTCCACCACAGCAGCAGGCAAATCACAAATCCCGAGACCGGCGGGACGAGATCGGAGAATCCTCTCTCCTCAGCCCGAATGTAGTAACGAACCAGGGAAGCCGCATTTACCCCCATGAAGGCGATGAGCGCGCCAAAGTTCAGCAGCTCAACCCCGCGTTCGAAGTTCAACAGCAGCGCACCTGCGAGCGCCAGCGCGCCGGAAAAAAGAACATTGTTGCGCGGAATCCGCCGTCGAGAATCGATGGCAGCAAAGAAAGATCTGGGAATCGCGTCGCTCCTGCCCATGGCATACAAGAGACGGGCGGCGCCGAGTTGAGATCCCATCCCCGAACCGATCGTTGCCACCAGCAGGGTTGCGTTCACCAATTGCAGCAGCCAGGTACCGCCGGCCACACCGGTCACGTGTACGAAGGCGGTGGTAACGTCGGGGAAGGGCCGCGAAGGAGGCCAGATCAGTTGCGCGACATAGACTTCCGATCCCGCCAGGAACCCGGTGATGAGGCACACCAGAACCGTGGCCAGCAGGATGTCGCGCTTCGGATTTTTGGCCTCCTCCGAGAGAGTGGAAATTCCGTCAAATCCGATGTAGGTAAGAACCGCCAGAGACGTTCCTCCCAGCACGGACTTCCATTCGAAGGTGGCGGGATCGTAAAACGGCCGCCAGAAAAATCCGCTTTCTCCGTGGGGATGCCCAAAGACATAGTGCCCGGCCACCACGAAAAAAATGGCAATCACAATGCCCATGGCGATCGCCAGAGTGTCATTGATGCGCGCCGAAGTGCGAATGCCAAACAGGTTGAGGCCGGTGAACAAGCCGGCAAAAAAGAGCGCCCAAACCGCGTACGGCACCCCGGGCGAGAAGTTGAGGGCCAATTGGGCGCACAGAATCGTGCAGATCAGGGGATTCAACAGGTAATCCATCACCATCCCCCAGCCGGTCACATAGCCGAGGGCGGGATGGATCTCCTGTCCCACATAGGTGAAAGCGGAGCCGGCGCTGGGATAGGCTCTGGCCATGCGACCGTAGCTGATGGCGGTAAACAACATGGCAAACATCGCAATCAGAACGGCGGTGACGACGTGGCCGTGCGCCCTCTCGCTCACCACCCCGAATACGGGCATAGGAGCCGTGGGTTGAATGACTACAATCCCGTACAGAATGAGGTCCCAGAGCCCAAGAGCGCGACGCAGCTTGGGAGTGCTGGGGCCGGTGGTTGCCGAAGTACTTGCCATCGTTCAATCCCAGAGTTCTTCCGCGATTATCGGAAAAACCAGCTCCGCAATTTCACTTCATTAGCTCTCGCATTCGCCCGGATTCCCCCGGTGGTGAAAACCGGCAGGTTCCCCGGCAGCGGCGGCACGCTGCTTCTTGCATGCCACGGGCAAATCCCACGTACGACGAAAGGCAGGTCTCGATGGAAAGGAAAAGGTCGGATCCGCGGCGCATTCCATGAAGTGGCTTCGATAGGACAGCAGGCGCTCGAAAAACCTCAAGCTGGCGCGAATGTAGTCACTTTGCTAGCGTTTTGTCAACCTTTTTATGCGTACGTGAACGATTGGTGGTAGCTGCTGGCTCTTTCCTGGTCGCGCTCAGGTTACAATGTGCTCTTTCGCTATGCTGGCGGAAGAGCGACGCTTTCAAATTCGCGAGGTGCTGGCCACCCAAAGAACCGTAACCGCCTCCGACCTGTGCGACCGATTGAAGGTGACGGCGGCCACCATTCGTCGTGACCTGGCCGTGCTCGAACAGGAAGGTGTACTGGTCCGCTCCCACGGCGGGGCTGTGTCGCGCATGTCGAGCACGAATTTCCAGCCCTCCTACGGCGCCCTGTTGCGCAGCCGCAGCGAGGAAAAGCGGCAGATTGCCCGCGCCGCAGAATCCCTCGTACTCGATGGGGATACGGTCTTTCTCGAGGGCAGTACCACGGTCTTCGAGTTGGCACGACAATTGATTCACCGCCATCGCTTGACGGTTGTCACCAACTCTCCAACCATTGTCTGCGAGCTGCAGCGCAGTCCCGGTGTGACGGTCCTGTGCACCGGCGGGGACCTGCAGAAGGATACGTTCTATCTTTCCGGCGAGTGGGCGCAGCGTGCGTTGTCGGAAATACGCTTGGACAAGGCCATCTTGGGTATCAGCGCGATTGACCCTGCCTACGGAATCTCCACCGCCAACCACGCCGAAGCGCAAATCAAGAAGATGGTTTCGAAGGCGGCTAAGACTCGAATCGCTCTCGCCGATCACGGAAAATTCGGCCTGCAGTGCTTCGCCTATGTTGGCCCGATTACGGATCTCAATGTCCTGGTCACCGATTCCGGCACCGATCCGACCTACATCAAAGCGCTCCGAGATTCCGGACTCCAGGTGATCGTCGCGGAACCGGAATCCCCTTCCTCAAGGCTCGCCAACCAGAAACATTCAAACAAAAAGCATTGACAATCGATCATAACCGCACTACCTTGGTCAAGCTTTAGAAAGGAAGTCCTCTTTTTGAGCGAATGCGGCAAACGCATCAGGCTCTCACGCGTGCTGGGCGGCACGGGACATCGCGCGTTAATCGTCGCCTTTGACCACGCCTTGGTCTTAGGACCGATTCCCGGGACCGATGACCCTCTCGGCCAGATTCGACGTTTCGCCGAAGCCAAAGTGGATGCGATCCTTCTGAATCTTGGCCTGATCCGGCAATTTGCCGACGCTCCGCTCGCCGCTCCTCTGCCGGCTCTCGTGGCCCGCATTGACTGGACCACGGTGTGGTCGGCCATCGCCAACAACGGGGAAGGCAAACTGCGCAGCTCGTTGCTGGCCCGGCCGGAAGATGCGCTGCGTCACGGCGCGGACGCGGTGCTGACCTATATGGTGGTGGGCACCGGCGACGCTGATTTCGAGAGCAAAGAGATCGCCCGCACCGCCGAGGTGGCGCGCGAGTGCGAGCGCATCGGCATCCCTTTGATCGTCGAGTCCCTGGCTCGCGGCAAGAGCATAGAGAATCCCGGCGAACCAAAGTGGCTCAAGCTGCACACTCGCATGGCTACCGAGCTTGGAGCGGATGCGCTGAAAACCGATTACACCGGCGATCCGATCTCGATGAGGTCGGTGATCGAAGGTTGCTCTATCCCCATCCTGGTCCTCGGGGGAAGCCGCTGCGGTTCCGACGATGAAGCTCTCGAAGTCGTCCGCAATGCGGCCTGCGCTGGAGCTGCCGGCGTGTTCTTTGGCCGCAACGTCTTCCAAGCTCGAAACATGGAGTTGTTTCTCGAGCAAGCACGCGAGGTTTTGAACCACCCCGAACTCGTTCATTCCAAGCCTTGATGCCGCAAAACCACCGGGCCAGGGTCGAACCATGGGACGCATTCTAGATGGGCGCGCCGGTTACCGTATTTGTCCCGGAAGACACGTTGCTCCAGCCGCTGATGATCGGCGGAGGTTTTCTTGGCGCGCCTTCAAAAGCATCGGTTGTTCATGGTTGCTGGGAGTAAGGGGAACATGAGCCTGCTGGCGGTCGATATCGGTTCCAGCGCCTGTAAGGCCATCCTGTTCGCCGCCGATGGCGAGATCCTGGCGCAGCACGCC
>DASPVG010000065.1:0-9437 GCA_035622455.1 Terriglobales bacterium | reverse complement strand
TCCGACAAGACTTAGTCGGCAGCCCGGGGTCCGCCGGGGATGAGAAGCCTGCGTTCGACGCATGAAACTCGTGGCAGCGTTTTGTGCCTCTGGGCTCGCCGGCGAGCGCCTAAGCTATCAGCAAAGCTTGACCTCGGGGTTATCATTTCCACAACGCATGTCATGAGGCTCGTCTCCTACCCAACAAGTTCTCCAAAGACGAGCCTCAACAAGAAAACGATGGATTTCTCAGAGAGACGGGTTAGCTTCGTCCAGTGTTCTTCGACCCACTAGGTTGTTTGAACGCCTGTGGAATTCTAGAAACTAGCGGCGCACGGCAAGGTCAAAGGGAACCTGCGGCCTGACGAATGTCAGACGGCACGCTCCTAGCTTCCTGTGGTGAAGAAGTTGATGCTGACGGTTGCCAGATCCGTAGCTGGAAACTTCGCCTGATATCTCGGATCCGTATGCAACCCTGCCTGGCGCGCGCTTTCCAGGAAGACGGCCAACTCCACCAGGTATTGATCTGAAAATCCGTGAGTGCCATCGTAGGCTACAGCCGGAGTCTTGTCCAAATGAGCTGCGGTTAATGCCGGTGGCAGAGTGTGGAGCTCCAGCACCAGCAGCCCGAATCGTCCCACATAGGGTGCCCAGCGGCGCAGGTGGCGAGTCAGATTTTCTTCCAATTCCTCGGTTGGAATCTCTTCGCCACAATGGGCAAATGCGCCGCTGGATCTTCCAACCCGGTCTCCGCGGGAGTAGTTGACCAGCGGCAGGTAGGGGCGGTTGTGGTCGAGGAAGGAGCGAACGTGAAGCAAGTCGTGAATGTCCAGGCTAAGCTCTTCCAGATCGCTGGCGAGCTGGGCTGGGCGATTCACGTCACCCGCGATGACGTGAAACGTCGGAATCCCGGCTCTGCGCAGGGTCTGCTTGGCGATGCGGCGTGCGACCTTGTTGTAATCCGCACCGATCATGATCAGCGGGTGTCGGTCGATCTCGGCACCGCGAGCGGTACGAGTCTTGACCACGAAATATAAATGCTCCAGCAAACTGCCGTCACCGCATCCCATGTCGCAGATGCCTTGTGGCTGCTGTTGCAGGGGACGGTTGAAGATCTCCACGATGATCTCATCCACCTTCTTGAAGTAGGTTTGATGAGCTCCCCCGCTGCCCCACACATTCATCCCGCGGTTGACCAGTAGTTCGACCCCGTTCTCATCTTGGCGCGGAATGCGCGGATTGCCAAACAAGAGCGTGCTCACCATGTTGAACATGGGAAGATAGGAAACAGTCACTCCGTACGAGGTGGCGATCTGAGCTGCATAGCGACCGCATGCCGTAAGACCCACCAAGCCACGCTCGCGAGCGATCCAGCCCTGGGTGGCCAAAAGATCGAGAAGACAAGACAGGCTGTCGTGGTTGGCCGCGATCGAGCGCGGATCCATGGGTGTTTCGCCCAGCTGAGCCAGCACTCCGCCTCGCGCCAAAGCAACCATGGCGGGTCCGATCAGCACTCCATCGAGGTGCCTCCGAATCTGCTCATACAGTTTTGCCGGCGTGGGATCGTTGGCTGGTTGAATCCATCGAGATTGGGAACGCGCTACCAATGCCCGCAGGGACGGCAGCACTGGTTCGTCCGAACGGCCGAAGAGAAAGTCCTCGAGGAAAATGGCCTTGGGAATGAAGGAGACGACCTCGGCGTATAAGGGCGGGGCAAGGCGCAGAGCCAGGTCCCCATCCTGCGTCAGGGCGTAAACCGGTCGAGAGGGTTCGACGGTTTGCTCCTCCAGCCAACCAAAGCACGCCAGGAGCCGTAAGGCAACGCGCAAATAGCCACGATTGCCATGGGTTCGGCGCACGATCTCATCCAGATCACTTGCGAGCGACGGGCCGCAGAAAAGATCGAATACCTTGCGGTCCCACAGCGCTTTGACGGTGGGCGCCAAGACGATGCCGGCGAGATGCTGGAAGACCAGTGCCCGAACCCCCGCTTTCTCGTCCTCCACCCGTGATTCACCAGCCATAGTTGGACTCGGACGCGTCTATCCGCGGCCTTCGAACAAATTTCTGCCTTCGACCAGCGCCCGCATCTTGCGGTCGACGACGCTGCGCTGCAACATCCAGAAGCCACAGTCGGGATGCACGTAGCGAACCCGCTCCTCGCCCAACGCATTCACGGCATGCTCGATGCGACTCGCGATCAACTCGGAACTCTCCACTTCGTTATCCTTGATGTCGATCAACCCGACGCCGAGATGAATCTTGGGGTTCAGATCGGCGAGCACCGGCAATTCGGCGTAACCGTGGCGCGCAAATTCGAGAACCAGGTGATCGGTGCGCAGGGAATTCAGAAACGGAACCAGATCGCGCCAGAATCCCCGCAGCTGCGGTTGGCCTCCGTAATTGCCGAAGCAGATGTGGACCGCTTTTTGGTTCAAGATTCCATCCAGCACAAGATTGATGGCTTCGGCCGCCCACGATGCATCCTCGGGATACCCCGCGATGCACGCTTCATCCAGTTGCACCGTGTCGGCTTCGATGAGTTCCAGCTGCCGGCGTAACACCACGGCAATGTCCATCGCTAAATCGTCGAGGTTCTTGTAGAAACAATTCGTCAGCACGCGCGCCAACATGTGCGGGCCCGTACAAGTAAACTTCAGGGGAGACTTCGTGAGTGGACTCACGAACTCGTAATCGTGAGGTAAATTGAGAGTCCCGTCCTGAATCTTCCCGACGACCATTCCCGCCGTCAACAGGCGATATCCGGAGGCACGATCCGAACGAAAGCGATCGAAATCTGAGAGCGAAAAGTGTTTGCGGATGCCGTCCATGCGGGAAGCAAAGTAGTCCACCATGCCGTTCGTTTCGGGATGACTGGGATCGAATCGCACCAGCTCGCCATCGGTGATCAGATCGAGGCCAGCCATCTCCTGTGTCTTGAAGACGGCCATGACAGCATCCCGTAACACCAGGCGCGACGTGTTTCCCACCAGCCACGAAGGAACCGGATAGCTGCCAACGACCGTGGTTTTGATTCGCGTGGCCATGGCCTCTCCTTTCGCGTTTTCCGATCCGAGAGCACCATGATACTCCGAGCTACCCGGCCTCGGGCCGGGGTTCGAAAGGGCGCGTGGCGCTGCCACCTGGACGCGAAAATCCATCGCCAACAGCCAGCAGGCCAAATGTTAGGCTCGATCTTGAGAGAGTCGGTCGCAGATTCTGCTTGTGAGTCGTTCTCGCCGGGAGTAAGCTGATGCGCGCTTCCGACCGCCTGAGCTTTCATCCCTCTCGAGAGACTGGCGCTGAGTCCCTAATGCGGATTCGCTTCGACGGTCGAAGGCAACTTATTAAGTGTGGGCGATCAGGAAGGCAAGCTGCGCCTGGTCGCCGAGACAGCTCGGGACGTATGGGGGCAAGGAGGCTGCCCGCCGTCGATCATAATCCGATGATGATACGTTTCCCACAAAACCAGAGAACCTGTCCGGCATCGATATCGGAGGTGCGCAAAGGTTGGTCGAGGTCGTTCAGCAGGTGCTCGAGCGAAGCCATCATGCCAGGGTTCGGGTGGTGTACCTGCAGATGGGCTATGACGCCAAGCTAACCTCAAGTGGCGGTCCCGACTCGCCGACCTGGCATAAAGAGAACTAGCCCTGCGACTCATCCGCCAGCGTCCGGAATTGCAAGGCAAGGTGCTCACCGAAGGCCAGTGGGACTGGGAAGTGGACGATCAGATCCTGCGGATGCGGCCTGAGTTGGTTCACTTGACTGCGTCCGAATATGTTCACACCATCAACCAGCATCTGCTCCGGGAGGCCCGTGTATAGCGTCGACATTGACGTAGGCGGTACCCTGACCGATGGCATCTTCAGTGATGGCGAACGCTTGGTGTGCGCCAAGGTCGACACCACACCCCACGATCTGACCATCTGTCTTTTTGATTGTCTGACCCAGGGTGCCAACCGGCTTGGTTTTTCCGATCTGTCCTGTTTCCTCGAGCAAGTCGACCTGTTGCGTTGGTCGACGACGATCACCTCCAACGTGCTGGCGGAGCTGCGCGGGCCTAAGATAGGTTTGATCGTCAGCCCGGGGCACGAGCAGGACTTGTACGGCAAAGCGACAGTCAGTCCGATCGTGAACCATGTCGTCGCCGGTAACAACATCATCGCTTTTCAAAACCCGGATGGTGTAGAGATCTTAAACACCGTGCGCTCTCTGCTCGCGGCCGGCGTACGCCGAATCTGCATCAGCCTCGAAGGTGCCCTGGAAAACTCCCAGCCGGAGCAGCACATCAAGCAAATCATCGAGCAGCAGTATCCCGATCACTTTCTGGGTTCGGTCCCGGTACTCGCCGGCAGCGATATTTGCCAGAACGGCGATGACATGACGCGTACCTATTGTGCGGTGATCAACGCCTA
Source organism: Terriglobales bacterium (assembly GCA_035622455.1). Taxonomy (GTDB): domain Bacteria; phylum Acidobacteriota; class Terriglobia; order Terriglobales; family Acidobacteriaceae; genus JAFAGX01. Next base: position 5,043 of record DASPVG010000065.1, on the reverse strand, counting down.
CACGCATAGCGCTCTGGCAACAACCCTATTCAAGGCAGAGGATGAGCTGCGTTACACCCATGGATTCTCCCGGGCATTCTTGATCAGCCATAGCAACGGCGGGGTGGCCGGTGTTTCCAAAACAAGAGCGATCGACACCATGGAGTCGGGCCCCATCGCGGGCCTCTACGCCGCCGGTTACCTGGCAAAAGCCTACGGCCTGAAGCGGGTGATCGCCCTCGATGTTGGAGGAACCACTGCCAAAGTGGGCATCATTCACGACGGCGAACCGGTTTATTCCGAGGTGAGCGATCTGTTTGGGATTCCGGTGCGCATCCGCCTGCCCTATTTGCGGTCCATTGCACTGGGCGGAGGAAGCGTAGTCAGCCTGCAGGCGCACCAGGTGAGCCTGGGTCCGGAAAGCATGGGTTCCTTCCCCGGACCGATCTGCTATGCGCTCGGGGGCGACAAGCCTACTCTAACCGATGCCTTCGTCACTGCGGGGCTGATCGATCCGCAGTATTTTCTGGGCGGGGCCAAGACGCTCGATTTGGCAGCCGCCCGGGAAGCCATCGAGACCCAGGTGGCAGGTCCGCAACGAGCATCCTTGGACGAAGCCTGCTGCGCGATTCTGGACCGCGCCTATGACATGGTGGGAAACATGTTCGCCACCGCGTCCGGCGAACTGAGGCAGGATCTCTGCGACCATGTCTTGTTTGCCTATGGAGGCAACGGCGGACTGATTGCGGCCGGGGTCGCCCAGCGTACCGGTCTCGAAGAGCTTTACCTTTTTTCGCTAGGGCCAGTGTTCAGTGCTTTTGGCTCGTCGGTTTCCGATATCAGCCACGTTTATGAGCGCTCCTTGCCTTTGACGTTCGACGGGGGCAGCGACGTAGCAGCCTTGAACCAGGCAATCGAAGAAATGTCGAAGACGGGAATCCGCGACCTTCTCGGAGAGGGCATCAAGGCGGAAGGCGCAGAGTGCTCGGTCGAACTGGACGTCGCGCAGGGGGACAGACCGAAGGTAACCATGCGATGCACACAGCAGCGATTCGCCACCCTCGATGACTTGCGACGAGCGCTCGGCCCCGATCTAGCGGTCGGAAACAGCCGGGTGGAAGTGGTTCGCGTCCGCCTCAAGCAGGCAATTTCGAAGCCGACTGCGAGACCCGGCTCGCTCGGCCCGCCAGAGCCCGACACCGCCTTTCTCGGTAAACGGCAGGTGAGCTACGGCCGTACGAGCGGAGAAGCCAAAATTTACCGGTGGGAATTGCTCCGCCCGGGCAACCAACTCGAGGGTTGCTCAATTCTGGAATCCGAGAACAGCACTTATCTTGTGCCCGATGGCTGGAGCGCCGAGATCGATGGATACGGTAATCTCCGTTTGCGGCGCGCGCGAGGTCAGGAGAATCGCAGATCAACCCATCGGCAGGAGGAGGAATCGTATGGCAGCAGGCAAGATTAGCGGGCGCATCCGGGTCACGGAATATCTCGACCTAGAGCTCGACAGCGAGCAATGGATCTGCAACCGCTGTGGTCACAACCTGGGACCGGCCCGCGACAACTATAAGAAAGGATGCTTGCTCTACGATCGCGATCCGCGGGAAATCCACCCGCCGATCGTAGACGGCCAATATAGCTTCGCGCCGGATCCGTTGTGGGTGCGAATTGTGGAATTCTACTGCCCGGGTTGTGGCACCCAGATCGAAACCGAATATCTGCCGCCGGGCCATCCCATTACCCAGGACATCGCGATCGATCTTGACTCGCTGAAGCGGCGACTGGAGAACGGGGAAATGGTCATCCAGGACCAGCGGCTCGAGGCTGGGCAATGAATTCGATCGACATTGACGTGGGTGGGACCTTCACGGATCTGGTGTTGAACTACCGCGACCAGACCGTCATCCGCAAAGTTCCGACCACACCTTACGATCTGTCCGTGTGTTTTGCCAATGTCATTCAGGAAGGTGCGCAGGCCCTGGGCATGAAGATGGAGGGCCTGCTGCCGGAGATTGACATGATCCGCTATTCCACCACCATCGCGCTGAATCGGTTGCTCGAAAGAAAGGGGCCACGGCTCGGCCTGATCACCACCGAAGGCCACGAGGATACGACTTTGCTTGGCCGGGGCGCGCAATGGATTGACGGAACTCGAGTCCAGGAACGCCGCAATCTGAGCCTCCAGAAAAAGCCCGATCCGCTCATTCCGCGGGACATGATCGTGGGCGTTAAGGAACGCATCGACTCTCAAGGCCAGCTTCTCCGACCGCTCGAGGAAAACGACGTTCGCGAGAAAGTGCGCTACCTGGTGGGCAAAGGCGCCCGGGCATTCGTGGTCTCACTGCTCTGGGGATTTCTGAACCCGGTTCACGAAAAGAGAGTGAAAGAGATCATCCGCAGCGAGTACAAAGAGTTCCACATCGGCTACATGCCGGTCGTGCTCGCCGGGCAGGTCGTGGGCAAGCTGGGTGAGTACGAGAGAACCATGGCCGCCATTCTCGACGCCTATTTGCAGCGCTCCATGCAAATCGAGCTTTCTACTTGCTGGGACAAACTGCGAGATCGCGGATATAAACGGCCGCTGTCGATGATTCAGAGTTCCGGAGGCATCGCCGAGGTGTTCAAGACCTCCGCCAGCCGGACCTTCAATAGCGGCCCGGTATCCGGGCTGATGGGCGCGCACCACGTCGCGAAAATCCTCGGCTTCCACAATGTGGTCATGGCGGACATGGGAGGGACGAGTTTCGACGTGGGCTTGGTGGTCAAAGACAGCGTGCGCAGCTACGACTTCCGGCCGGTGATTGACCGCTGGATGGTCGGCATCACCATGATCAAAACCTTGTCCGTTGGGGCCGGCGGCGGTTCCATCGCCTGGCTGAACAAGCTGCTCAACAACCAGTTGCAAGTCGGGCCCAAGAGTGCCGGATCGCTGCCCGGTCCGGTCTGCTTTAATCGCGGAGGCACGGAGCCCACGGTTACCGATGCCGACGTGCTCCTGGGTTACCTGAATCCCGAGTTTTATTTCGGCGGCAGGCTGATCTTGGATAAAGAAAAGGCGGCACGATCGATTCGCGACAGAATTGCCAAGCCCCTGGGCATCGAGGTGGAGCAAGCGGCAGCGATGATTCGCAAGATCGTCGATGGCAATATGTCGTCGGCCATCATGAAGGAGGTTCATCTGCGGGGATATAGTCCGGAGGAGTTCATCCTGTTTGCGGCGGGCGGCGCCGGTCCGACCCACGCCGAAGGCTTCCGTGCGGACATTCCCAAGGCGGTGATTTTTCCATTCTCGCCGGTATTTTGCGCCTACGGGTCTTCCACGATGGATGTTATGCACGTCTACGAGCTCTCACGCAAACTCACCCTGATGGAGCCGGGATCGCGCCGACTCTCGTCGGACTTCGAACCCTTCAACGACGCTGTGGAGCGATTGATGGAAGGAGCTCGAAGGGATCTGGCGGGAGAAGGCCTTGACCCCGCTCGTGCCAGCTTCGTGCTGGAGCTCGACATGCTCTACGGAGGGCAGTTCCACGTGAAGAGGACGTTGTCGCCCCGGTTGTTCGTCCACAGCGAAGACGACGTCAGGGCCATCTGCGACGCCTTCGACAAGGAGTTCAGCGAAGCATTCAGCCCGTTTGTCGTCAATCCGGAGGGCGGCGTGTTCGTGGAAAGCTTCATCCTCAAAGCCATCGTCCCCACAAAGAAGGTCACGCTGCCCCGGCTTCGCCTGGAGAAAAGCGATCCTCGGGCGGCGCTCAAAGGCACCCGGCCGGTTTACTGGCCCCAGAAGGGATTCAGCGCGACCAAGTATTACGCGTTGGAGAAACTGCGCCCAGGCAATGTGGTTCCCGGGCCAGCGGTGGTGGAAGGAGAATACACCACCATGATCGTTCCTTTCGAACTGCAATTCTCCATCGACGAGCATGGTTTAGGAATCTTGCAGTAGGAGACGACTCGTGCCCATCCCAACGTTAGCGGAAAAACTGCAGTGGCTGAAGCCGGCGCCCGCCACCGAATTCGAGCGGGAATGTGTCCAAACCGTTCGGCCGGGAGAATACGAAATCGGGGTGCAGATCACGAACGACATTTTGGACGAAGCCATGGAAATCTTCGTCCGCTCCTCCCGCAGCTATTTCGGAGTTTCGGGCGATTCGATGGTTGCCATCTTCACCGCGGGCGGCGATCTGATCAATGCTTCTTGCGGTACCTATCTGCATGCCATCATTCAGCCCATCATCATCAAATTCATCCTGCGATACTACCAAGAGAATCCCGGTATTCACGATGGCGATATCTGGTACACCAATGATGCTCTGTACGGGGGAATCCATAACCCCGATCAAGTCGCCATTATCCCGGTGTTTCATGAGGGCCGCCTGATCGCATGGGCGACCGCGGCCCTGCACACGACCGAGACTGGCGCCACCGAACCGGGAGGGATGCCGGTTACCGCCAAGTCACGTTTCGAAGAAGGTTTGAACATGCCGCCCATCAAGATCGGGGAAAATTTCAAACTGCGTAACGATTTCTTGGAGTTCTATTCGGTGTATGGATTGCGCGCTCCGGCCATGTTCATTTCCGATTTACGGGCACGCTGCACGACCGCGGACCGGGTACGGGTGCGGCTGCTCGAGCAAGTGGAGAAGCGGGGCGTCGAGTTCCTGGTCGGGCTGATGCGCAGAATGCTCGACGTGGCTGAAGCCGGCGCCTTCCGAAAGATCAACAATCTTCCCGACGGAACATTTCGCAGCGTGGTTTTCAATGACGCCATGGGGTGGACGCCGGCGTTGGTGCGCGCCTGTTTTCTTACTCTGACCAAACAGAGAGATCGCCTTACCTTCGATTTCCACGGCACCTCTCCCGAGACTCCGTCTTCCTACAATGTGCATCCCCAGGCCGTGGTGGGACACATTGCCAACTTCATGTACGAGTATTTCTTTCACGATCTGCCGATCAGCAGTTCCACCTTCGCGCCCATTGATTTTGTTTTCCCTCCAGGGATTCTGCTGAATCCCGACAAGCTGGCGGCGACCAGCTGCTGTGTCTACATCGGGATGCAGGCGC
>DASPVG010000064.1:0-9405 GCA_035622455.1 Terriglobales bacterium | reverse complement strand
GAAGTAAATGGCGCCGACGTTGTCTGTTGCGTAAGAGTAGGGGGAGAATTACGTTCAAAAAAGGGGTTGAATCTCCCCGGCATAGACCTTGGCATAAGCGCCTTTACCGAACGTGACCATTCATGCCTGAAGTTTGCTCTAGAGAATGGCGTGGACGCGGTAAGCCAATCCTTTGTCGAGAAGGCTGATGACGTGGTGGCCGTCCGCAAGGCCGCACAGGGGTTGGGCTACTCGCCATTCATCATCGCCAAGATCGAAAGAGCGCGCGCGCTTGATCACATCGATGAAATCCTGGAAGCCGCCGACGGAATCATGATAGCCCGTGGCGATCTGGGGGTGGAGGTACCCATTGAGAGGATCGCGGTAGTCCAAAAGGACCTTATGCGCCGCGCCAACCAGCGGGCTAAACCGGTGATTACCGCCACTCAAATGCTCGAATCGATGATGACCAACGCTCGTCCCACCCGAGCCGAAGCCACTGACGTTGCCAATGCGATTTTGGACGGCACCGACTGCGTCATGCTCTCCGAAGAATCTGCCATGGGTAGCTATCCGGTGGAAGCCGTTGCTATGCTGGGCAAGATCGCCGCCGCCGTGGAACCGACACGCCGGCGAGTCCGAATTAGAGAAATACATCGAGCGTTTGAGGTTCGAGGCCAAGTTCGTCCCGCCCACCTTGTCTCACTTGCGGTAGAAACTTGCTTCGAGTATTCCAGGCCTGCCGCCGTCTTTGTACCGACGTTGAGCGGCGCCTCCGCCAGGAGGGTGGCCGTACTGCGTTTGCCCGCATGGATTGTAGCCGTAAGCCCGCTAGAGAAGACCTGTCAGGATCTAGTCTTCTCTTACGGGGTGATGCCCGTCCATGAACCAAAAGACCCCACACCTTGGAAGCCTTACATCAGGAACTGGCTTCAGGAGCACCATGTTCCTGGGGAGTTGGCGCTTGTGACGGGAGGCCCGTCCCCTGATTGTCCCGACACTAACCATCACATGGAGATCGTCGAGCTGTGAAACTGCTCCCATGCACGGGTGCACCTGATCTTTCAACATCGCCCGCGTCTGTGGGGAACCAGGGCCCAATGCAGAACAGTGGTTGAACCCCGCCTGCTACCTGCCGACTGCTCCCGCTCAAGAATTACAACAGACGTTTCGCGAACTTCACGAATTCACGAACACACTGCACTTCCCCGAAGGCGAACTTCAGAGATTTGAGGGACTCACCCGCACGACTCCAGTCTGCAGGAGACCTGCATTCAAACGAAATAAGCTTGTATCGGTGGAAAGCCGTTGAAGGCTACTGCGGCAACGCTGGCCGTATAAGCCCCTGCCGACAGGAAATCGACAGTATCGCCAATTTCAAGATCGAGCGGCAGTTCGTAAGGGTGACGGCGATAGAGAACATCGGTGCTGTCGCAGGTAGGGCCTGCGAGTATGGCAGGGGCGGCGGCACCTCCGTCACGCGAAGTTCGAATCCGATAATGGATCCGTTCATTCATCGTCTCGTCGAGCCCATTGTAAAGCCCCGCATCAAGGTAGATCCAACGTTCTTGCTCATGTGCAGACTTGCGCGCGATCAGCACTATTTCGGTCCGCAACACACCCGCATCGCCGACCAAGTATCGTCCTGGCTCGATCATGATGTGGGGACGGGAAGAGGCGAATTCTTTCCTCAGTGCGGTCTCGATGGCTTCCGCATAAGCTTCCAGCGGCGGTACCGGCTCACGGTAATGGGCAGGAAGTCCACCGCCAAGATTGACCATCTCGAGATTGACACCTTGACGCGCGCAGCCGTGAAAAACCCAGGCCGCAGGCGCAAGGGCTGCACCCCATTGTTGGGGATCGGTTTGCTGCGATCCGACATGGAAAGAAACGCCAACCGGAGCGAGACCGAGTTTTTTTGCCTCAATTAAGAGATCGATTACCATATGCGACTCGCAACCAAATTTGCGCGTCAGCGGCCATTCCGCGCCTTTGTTCTCTGTGAGCAGCATTCGACAAAAAACACGCGATCCGGGGGCGCATCGAGCCAATTTCTCAAGTTCGGCAATGCTGTCAAATGCAAACAGGCGAATACCGTCAGTCCACGCTTTTGCGATAGCGCTTTCGCGCTTGATCGTGTTGCCGAAAGAGAGCCGATCTGAGGGAATGCCTAGGCCAAAACAGAGATCGATTTCGCCCGGACTGGCTAAATCAAAATTAGCTCCGAGTTCGGCCAGCGCTGAAATTATCTCCGGGGCAGGGTTGGCTTTGACCGCGTAATAGATATTCGCTTTTGGCCATAGTTTTTGTAATGCCACGTATTTTGCGCGAACGATGTCGAGGTCGACAACCACGCATGGCGTCGGTGGATGTTTCTCAAAAAATTGATCTATGTGCTTGGTCAGTGAACCGCTCGGAACGGGCATGTCAGACGCTCCTTTCTAGTCCAAAACCAGACGAATTAAACCGGGATTCCCGTTTTGGCGTTTTCAGCCGCGCCGCGTGGTCTTATCTGCCTATCACGGAGTCCAGCAGAACTGGAAAGTTGTTTGGAGAGGCTGTGAGTTGCCAGAGTCCGCGGATAGGTCCCTCGTCACTGAGCACCTTGGCCAGGGAGGAATCCTGCAGGATGGCGTAAGCAGATCGAAGCTCCCCGTTCAGTATGGCCACTTCGCTGACAAGGCGAATGCCATGGCTGTAGTCGGCGTAACGCGCACCGTGCACGGTGCTTAAAGGCTGAATGGGATCGCCCATCGAGCGATGCCACCCGTAGATGGCGATTCGGTCGGGTTTACTGGCTAACAGATTGGTGATGACCACGTCTTTCTTGTCCCCGGAAACCAGTTCGCCGACTGGAATGCCTCGGGCCCGGGACTGCAGTTCGATCATCTGATTGTGGATTCGATAGTACTCAGTGGACCTCATCTGCGGACTTGGCGGCATGGGTTGTGGCTTGAAGTGATAGGAGGATTGGTTATAAATGGCGTCAACGATTTTCTTGGTGGGCAGCACGAACCCAAACCGCGCAACGATGGCGGTGGCCGAGTAGAGATTCATGGGGATTCTCAAAAAGTCGCTGTCCGACCCGATGGCGAGGTAATCTGGCATGACAAAGACGGTTGCCCTGAGGGTCTTGCCGTGATCCAGGTGCTCGAGCTCTACAGGAATCAATTTCCTGAGGAAACTCGGCAGATTGCCCTGGAGGATTTCACTCAGAATGGCTTGCTCCCGCTGCTCGGGATCCATTTTCGAAACGTATTCGGCAAACTGTGATCCCGTCAGGGCGTGATTCGGCCTGGGTGGAATCCTCTCCGTCAACGCGTGAAGCTGAGAGGACGTCACGGTCTGCGCGTAGGTCAGCACGCAGTTTGGCCAGACGATTGCTACAATCAGGAGTGTAATAACGTAGCGTTGCATTAAACGATCGCCAATGGTCTAGTTTTCTTACCATGGTTTCGCTATGGCAGTCAAATCACTAGGCGAGGCGGCGGTTGGGGCGGGGCCCGTCGGCCGACGGATGCCCGCCCTAGGGCGCCCATAAGGGGAACCCCTACAACGCGAGGCGGAAGAAAGGTTACGGGATTTTGAATTGCGCGCGCAGTGAGTGTTTTTCTATACTTGCCGAGCGATCGAAAATCGATAATTACAGGTGGTGCGGGGATGGAACGCATTGAATCTCTGGAGCCGCAGGCACTGTACCGAGGTTGCGATCCCGAGCAGTTCCAGTTCAAGACCAGCGCGGAACTCGACGATCTGAAAGTGAGCATCGGGCAGGCGAGAGCGGTAGAAGCCGTCGAGTTCGGAACCGGCATTCATCGGGAAGGTTACAACCTGTTTGCGGCCGGGCCGACGGGTACAGGCAAGTTCAAGATGGTGAGTGACTTTCTCAGGCAGAAGGCGGCGGCTGAACCCATCCCTTCTGACTGGTGCTACGTCAATAGGTTTGATGATCCTCAGAAGCCCTGCGCTCTCGAACTGCCGCCCGGCCAGGCCGTCGGGCTGCGCCAAGCCATGGAGAGGCTGGTGGAGGATCTGCGTTCCAGCATTCCCGCCGCCTTCGAGACAGAGGATTACCGAACCCGCAAGCAAGTGATTGAGGAAGAAGTGAAGGAACACCACACGAAAGTCTTCGATGACTTGCAGCAGCAGGGCCAGGAAAAAGGTATTGCGCTGGTGCGGACGCCTGGCGGGCTGGCTTTTGCTCCCATGCAAAAGAATGAAGTAATGGATCCGGAAGAATTCCAGAAGCTCCCGCAGCAGGAACGCGAGCGGATCGAAAAGGATATTAAGGCACTGCAGCAGCAACTCCAGGCGAGCCTGCGCCAGGCACCGCAGTGGGACCGGGAGGGTCGCGAAAAGCTGAAGGCCCTGAACCGGGAGGTGGCGACCTTTGCGGTGGGACACCTGATCGACGAACTGCGAAAGAAGTACACCGCGATCCCTCCGGCGGTGGAATTTCTTAATGCCGTGCAGCAGGATGTGATCGAGAACGTGGAGGCGTTCTTAAACCCCCCTGAGTCGCCGCTCGCGGCGATGACAGGTACTCCCCAACCCCAGCAAACGAAGAGCCAGCCTTTCTTCCGCCGCTACCTGGTGAACGTGATGGTGGACCACAGCAAGAGCGAGGGCGCTCCGGTGGTTTACGAGGACAATCCCACTTATCAGAACCTGATCGGTCAGGCTGAGTATATGGCCCAATTGGGGGCAATCTTCACCGACTTCGGACTCCTCCGCGCCGGAGCACTTCACCAAGCGAACGGCGGTTATTTGCTGCTCGATGCCGTGCGGGTGCTGTCGCAACCGTACGCCTGGGAGGGCCTCAAGCGCGCCCTGCGGTCAGGGCAAATTCGCATCGAGTCGTTGGGGCAGGCTCTTAGCTTGATCAGCACGGCATCGCTCGAGCCGGAGCCTATTCCACTCAGTGTGAAGGTGCTGCTGCTGGGCGAGCGATTGCTTTACTACCTACTTTGCCAGCGCGACGACGAGTTTGATGAGCTGTTCAAGGTGGCGGTGGATTTCAATGAAGAGATAGACCGGAGTCCTGCGAACCAACTCCTCTACGCCAAGCTCATCGGCCAGTTGGCGCGGCAGGAGAAGTTGCTTCCCTTCGACCGGGGTGCCGTGGCGCGCGTCATCGAGCACAGCGCCCGGATCGCGGGTGATGCCGAGAAACTCTCCCTCCACAACCGGACGCTCTCTGATCTACTGCGGGAGGCCGACTACTGGACTCGAAAAGAGGGGAGAGCCGTTGTTGCCGCCGAGGACGTCCAGCGCGCTATCGACTCGCAGGTCTATCGCGCCTCCCGCTTGCGCGACCGATACCGGGAAGAGGTGCTTCGCGGGACGCTCATGATCGATACAGAAGGCGCCAAGGTCGGGCAGGTAAACGGGCTTTCTGTGGTCCAACCGGGCCGATTTGCTTTCGGTCACCCTAGCCGCATCACGGCTCGCGTTCGCTTAGGGCGGGGCGAAGTGGTGGATATCGAGAGGGAGGTGGAGCTGAGCGGACCGATCCACTCCAAGGGGGTCTTGATCCTTTCGGGTTTCCTGGGCGCCCGCTACTCCTCGGACCGCTCGCTCTCGCTCTCGGCCAGCCTGGTCTTCGAGCAGTCCTACAGCGGGGTGGAGGGTGATAGCGCGTCGTCGGCAGAGCTTTACGCGCTGCTCTCCGCTCTGGCGGAAACACCCATCAAGCAATCGCTGGCGGTGACCGGATCGGTAAACCAGCGGGGCGAGGTGCAGGCGATCGGCGGTGTGAATGAGAAGATTGAGGGATTCTTTGACCTCTGCCACGCTCGCGGGCTCACGGGCGAGCAGGGCGTGCTCATTCCAGCTTCCAACGTAAAGCACCTGATGTTGCGGAGGGACGTGGTGGAGGCGGTCGAGGCAGGCAAGTTTCACGTTTATCCGGTGCAAACAATCGACCAGGGGATTGCGCTCCTGACCGGCCTTGAGGCCGGGGAACGGGACAGTGCAGGTAACTTCCCCGAGGGCAGCGTCAATCATCGGGTCGAGGCTCGACTGATCGCCCTCGCGGAAAAGCGCGCGGCCTTCGGTCAGCCTTCCCAATCCCGAGGCGAGACATGAGCGAACGCGAAGGCGGCTTTACCCTCCGCCGCATCCTGGTAGCCCTGGACGCTTCCGCTCACAGCCTGGCAGCGGTGGAAGCAGCGGCAGAATTGGCGGCAGCCATGCAAGCGGAGATGGAAGGACTGTTCGTAGAAGACATCAACCTGATAAGACTGGCCTCCTTGCCCTGTACGCGCGAGGTCCGGCACACGGCCAGCGTGGCTTCGCTCGACCTGGAACAGATGGAGAGGGCGCTGAAAGCGCAGGCGGCCGAAGCCCGACAGGCGTTGGCCGCGGCGGCGCGGCGGGCCCATGTGCAGTGGTCGTTCCGCGTGGCCCGGGGGCCCGTCGCCCACGAGGTGCTGGCCGCGGCGGCAGCGGCCGACCTCCTGACGCTAGGCAAGCTGGGCCGCTCCAGGAGCCCGCAGGCACGGCTCGGTTCCACCGCGCTCCGGATGCTGGCCGGCGCTCCCGTCGCCTTGCTCCTGGTGGAACATCGGCGAGTGGGAGCTTATCGCCTGCGCCGCGTGCTCGTGGTCTACGACGGCTCGGAAAGCGCCGGTCGCGCTCTCGATGTCGCCGCCCGCCTTGCTGAGGCTAGTTGTGTCAACCTTACCGTACTAATGCTCACGGACGACTCCGAGGCGATGCAGGACATGAAACTGGTGGCAGCGCACGCAATCGAACGGCGATCCATCGAGGTTCGCTGGCAAGCTCTTGGGTTGTTTGAGGGGCACAGTCTGCTTCGGGTCATTCAATCGGACGAGGCCGCGCTCCTGGTGTTGAGCCTCTCCAGCCCGCGATTGCCTCAAGCTACTGTCGGCAAGCTGCTCGAACACATCAGGAATCCCGTTCTGCTCATCCGCTGAGTGCGTTAGGGCTGCGAACGCTGCATTCAGAAGTGGTGTGTTCCTATGCTATTTCAAGATCGCTTCGACGCTGGACGGTTATTGGCCTCCAAGCTGCGGCCTTTTGCAAATCCGGCGGACACCGTGGTGCTGGCATTGCCACGAGGAGGAGTGCCGGTTGGATTCGAAGTGGCTAAAACCTTGCATGTCCCCCTGGATGTTTTTGTGGTGCGCAAATTGGGCGTGCCCGGACAGGAGGAGTTGGCGATGGGGGCAATCGCCTCGGGTGGGATTTGTGTATTGAACGAAGACCTGGTACGAGCCCTCGGTATTCCCTACGAGGTAATTAACGCTGTGGCTGCAGATGAAGAGCGAGAACTTGAGCGGAGGGAACACCTGTATCGTGAAGGCCGGCCTGCCGTTGCCGTAAAAGGCCGCACCGTGATTCTGGTTGACGACGGCCTGGCAACGGGTTCATCGATGCGCGTTGCTACAATGGCCCTCAAGAGGAAAAATCCAGCTCAAATTGTGGTCGCCGTTCCCGTGGGCGCCCCGGCGGCTTGCGTTGAGATCGAATCGGAAGTCGATCAGATCATCTGCGTGGTTACCCCGGAGCGGTTTCAGTCTGTCGGGGAATGGTACAGGGACTTTTCACAAACTTCTGATGAAGAGGTGCGCGACCTATTAAGACGAGCCGGAGCGTTCCCGGAAAATGACGGGCCGGCAATAAGAGGTCTCCATGGAGACTAAGGAAGAGTTGGTTGTCCGGACCTCCCAGCCGGACTGGCTCAAAGCTCTCGCCGTTATCTATAAGAATCGAAAACCGGCGTTGCTCATTGATGACGCCGGTTTGCATGTCGATCCTGCCAGCTTCACTCTATTGCAGATGGCCAGAGAAGTGAAACTCTCAGGCAGAGAAATTGCTGGTACCTGTGTTGCACTGGGAATGAGCGCCGCTGGGATCGGGATGATAGTTCTAGCATTCGTGGACCCAGAGCCGACCAGCAAACTAGGACTGTTGGTCGCTGGTGGCGTGACATCTTTCATTTGCGGGGGATGGAGCGCTATTCAAATCCTAACCAATTTCAAACCTCCGAGCGTAAGAGTAACAGCGCGGGGGATAGAGATCGTGTGGAGGTGAACGCCGCCTCTACGGAAATTAAAAGCAAAATAAGATAGGAACCTTGCTCTGTCTCGCGCACTCCTATACGACCCGGGAGCAGAGCGCGATTCCTCGCTTCGCTCGGTATGACGCGGGGGAGAGTGACTCGCCGACGACGGACCGGTTTTTCATTACGGCTGCTGAGGAGCGTAAGCATGGATTTTGGTCTGCGGCTAAAGACATATATCTTTTTGGTGCTGATCGTACTTTTTAGCTCGAGCGGAAACATCTTCCTGAGTCAGGGGATGAAGCAGATCGGCGCGGTCCGGATCGGGTCGGCTACGGACCTGGTTAGACTCTTTGTGGAGATTTTCAGCAATGGCTGGATTTGGATGGGGATCGCAGCACTTCTCCTTTTCCTTGGCTGCTTCATGGTGGTGCTGTCCTGGGCTGACTACAGTTTCATCTCGCCCGCTTCTGCCAGCTCCTACATCGTGGTCCCGCTGGTGGGCCATTTCCTGTTGGGCGAAAAGGTTCCGCCCTTGCATTGGCTCGGAATAATGATCATTTGTGTGGGTGTGGGCTTGGTGCGCCACACTGCGCCGAATACCACGAGGAAAGAATGACCTTACGGACTGCACTATTCCTTGCTATCACGGTTCTCGCGAGCAGCGGCGGGGAAATCGCTGTGACGCGCGCTATGAAGGATATCGGAGAGGTAAAGAACTTTAAGCTGGCGGCGTTGTTGACTGTCTTCAAGCGAGCCTTCCGGTCAGGTTGGATGGGGCTGGCCATCGGGCTATTAGCAGTGGGCTTCTTCTCACTTCTCGCCTTGCTGTCCTGGGCGGATGTCAGCTTCGTCATTCCCGCCACTGCCTCCACCTACGTGGTCGGCGGGCTGGGCGCGCAATTTCTGCTCGGGGAACAGTTGTCGCCGGCCCGGTGGGCAGGGATCGTGCTGGTCTCCGTGGGTGTGGCGCTGGTGTGTGCAGGTTAGCAGAAGTCGAGGAGTCAAGAGTCGAGGAGTCAAGGAGTTGAAAGCGAAGAAATTCGAAACTTCTCGACTCTTCGACTCTCGACTTCTCGACTCTGGAAGGAGGTAGTTACCATGCCCTGGCTAACCGACGAAGATTCTCTCCGGCACAATAAGTGGGCGGAAAGTAGGCTGGGCGAGATCTGGCGCAAGGTCGCAAACGAGACGCTCGAGCGCACTGGCGACGAAGGCCGTGCCATACGCGAAGCGAATGCCGTGATCGACCGCATCAATGAGAAGCAGTCTAATCCTCTCTGGGAAGGTCTGCGGTGAACCGAATCTTCTTGCTCTCGCCGGCAAACCTCTCGGGCGTTCGCGGTAGACAAATCCTCAGTAAGCGCGCTCGTTTCGAAACAGCTTTGCGGCTCCGGGGA
>DASPVG010000063.1:0-8754 GCA_035622455.1 Terriglobales bacterium | reverse complement strand
GTGGAGCGCGAGAACCAGCAGTTGCTGTTTCAGAGTGAGGACGCCAAAGAAGGTCTGGCAGCCTACGTCGACAAGCGTCCTGCGACCTTCACTGCCAAGTGAGCACCCCGCTGCAGCGTGAGCGAGCAGGGATTTTGAACGGACACGACCCCTCCAGGCGAAACCAGGCCTGCGCTCGGGACCGGAAGTCGAATGCCAACATTGATTACAAAGGCGGGTAGGACCGAGAAGGTAAGCGACCCCCGTTCACCTTCCCCATCGGGTGTGCTCTCTGGTTCTTGAGGAGATTTATGCCAGGAAAAGTAGCCAAAATCGGAACCTTCAGTGACTGGATCGGGTTGTTCAATGACTGGCGCAAGGAAATCGGCGTCAATCATGACCAAATCGCCAGCTTTCAATTTGACACTCTATACGGCGCAATCGAGACCGACGAGATTCAGTTCGGCGCCTTCAAAAGCAAGAGGAAATGGGAGAATCTGCGCCAGGTGCCCACGCAGCAGATGCGCGACGCGCTGCTCAACCTGATCGTCTATCAGGGTGACACCGAATTCGCCAGCGTGGAGCAGCAGCGCCACTTGTTCGAGGCCTCTCCCAGCGATTGGGACCGCAAGGCCCTCACTCGGGTGATGATCGAGGAAATGCGTCACGGCTGGCAGATGTGTGCCCTGCTGATCGCGCACTTCGGCTATTCCGGCAAAGTGGAAGCGCAAAAGATGCTGGAGCGGCGCGCGTTCGAGAACAAGCGCCTGCTTGGCGCCTTTAACGTCGATGTCGACAACTGGATGGACTTCTTCACCTACACCGATTTCGTCGACCGCGACGGCAAGTTCCAATTGCAGATGCTCAAATATTCTGCTTTCGCTCCGCTCGGTCGTTCCATGTCCTACATGCTGCGGGAAGAGGCCTTCCACATGGGCACGGGCAACGACGGTTTGCGGCGCATTGTGGAGGCGGGCGTGATTCCAGCCTGGCTCATCCAAAAGTACCTCAACAAGTGGATTTCAAGTTCGTATGACTTGTTCGGCACGGATAATTCCGGTTCGGCCCACTGGGCGTACGTCTGGGGGATCAAAGGCCGGTATGACGAGCCCAAGAACCCCGAACAGGCCAGAGTGGACGATTTGAACGACTACAACCGGCATCTCTACCGCGATGAAGTCGCCGGCCTGATTGAGCGCTTTAATAGCGTTCGCAAGTCGAGCGAGCCCGCCCTCTACGCTCCCGATATCAAGTTCAATCGCCAAATCGGGCGCTGGGCAGGGCAGAAGTTTCACGCCCAGACCGGCGAACCTCTCGAGGAAAAGGCCTACGTCGAGCATCTCGAGGAGTACATGCCGACTGCGAAGGATCGCAAGCTGCTGCTCGATATCATCAGCACGGAGAAAAAGTGGATTGCACCCAAAGAAGGGGCGCGCGATCCGCTTGCCTCGATCGGCGAGGTGCGCAAGTCGGCCATCAATCTGTAAATGCCCCGGTGGAAAAAGGGGTTTGCGAGTCAGTCCGGTACAGGCATCGTGCCTTGGATTGGCGCGACAATGGTTCTGGTTTTGGCTCTTGTTGTTGTGGCACGGCAGTGGATGATGACAAGTGTGCTCCCTACAATCGCGAGTTCCGCGTCGCGGTCGTACACGCTGGCAGAACTCATGGTGGCCGCGGCGGCTCGAGAGATCAAGGATGGCGAGGTCGTGTTCGTTGGCATGCGCCTTCCTCTGATCGCCTTCGTAGTGGCTAAGCATGCACATGCTCCGAGTGCGGTTGGACTCTTTGAAAACGGAGTCATCCGGGCCACGCCTGCTCCGGAGCTGATTTACACCATGGCGGATCCCCCCAATATTTTCGGGGCAGTCCAATGTTTGGACATGCTTGGGGTGATGAGCCTTCTGCAATCAGGGCGCGTACACCTTGGTTTTCTCGGAGCTGCGGAAGTTGATCGTTTCGGGAACTTGAATTCGACCGAGGTGCAGGGAGCGCGTGGCATGGTTCGTTTGCCGGGTTCAGGCGGCGCCTGCGATATCGCTTCCCTCGCGCATCGCTTTGTGGCCTTGCTCGAACATAGCAAAGCACGGCTTCCCGAGCGGGTTTCCTTCATGACCAGCCCTGGCTACGGACGGGATCGACTCTGGCGCAAGAAGCAGGGACTGCCGCGGGGCGGACCATCGGCCGTCATTACCACCAAAGGCGTGCTCCGCTTCGATGAAGTCGGAGAGGCTTATCTTGCCTCTTTGCATCCCGGCGTTGCTCTCGAAGACGTGGTCACGAACACAGGCTGGAAGCTCAGAATCAGCAAAAAGCTCGAACCAACCGAGCCACCCAGCGTGAAAGAACTAGCGGCGATTCGCGAGTACGACAAAGAGGGATTTTGGACCAAGTGATCGATCTCGAGGTCCTTTCATCCTGAGCGAAGCACATGGATATCGAAACCGAAGCCGAAACTCAATGGTCCCGGATCGTCTTGCAGCTCGATCCGCCGGTCGCCAGGCTGCGCCTGGAAAATCCGCCTCTTAACATCATTGATATTCCGATGATGGAAGAGTTGGCCGCGGCCTGGGCCGAGCTTGAGACATTGCCCGGCATCACCACCGTCGTCCTCTCTGGCTCGCAGAAGGCATTCTCCGCCGGGGTGGACGTAGCTGCACATGCGCCGGACAAAGTCGAGGAGATGTTGACCAAGTTTCACGGTCTGATCCGTCAACTGGTTACATCGAAGAAAATAACGATCGCGGCAGTGCATGGCCATTGCCTGGGCGGGGGTGCAGAACTGGCCATGGTGTGCGACCTGGTCTACACCTCGGAGTTGGCCACCTGGGGATTTCCTGAGATCAAGCTGGGCTGTTATCCGCCGGTGGCCACGACTGCCCTGGCCGCCCTGATCGGCCATAAGCAGGCGGCTGAGCTTGTGCTCACGGGACGCAGCATCCCGGGCAAGGAAGCTACCGCGATTGGACTGGCAAACGCAGTCGTACCCGAGGTTGATTTGGAGCATGCGGTCGGGGAAGTGGTCGAGTGCCTTTCCCACCTCAGTCCTGCGGCCTTGGCCGTCACCAAGAAAGCCTTGTACTTCTGGGATTCCACCCACTTTGACAAAGGGCTAGCCCGGGCGGAGCACATCTATCTCGAGGAGCTCATGAAAACTGCCGATGCCGAGGAGGGAATTAAGGCCTTCGTTGAAAAACGAGAGCCGCGGTGGAAAGGGAAGTGATGACCAAGCTTGTTTCCATGCGCGATGCCATCGCCGAACTGGTGCCCGACGGCGCCTCGGTCGCGATGGGACTGCAACTGGAACAGATGATTCCGTTTGCTGCCGGGCACGAGATCATTCGCCAGAGGAAGCGTGGCCTGACCTTGATCGGGCCGATCTCCGATATTTTGTTCGACCAGGTGATCGGAGCTGGATGCGTGGAGAAGGTCGTTGCCGCCTGGGTCGGCAACGTCATGATGGGGTCGGCATACAACTTTCGCCGTGCGGTTGAGCAGAACGGGATGCAGATCCTCAATATGACCAACTTCACCGTCGCCCTGGCCCTTCAGGCGGGTGCCATGGGCGTTCCCTTTCTCCCCACGCGGACAGCGTTGGGAAGCGATACGAGCCGTGGGCATCCCTTCTTTCATGCGATTCAGTCTCCGTTTGAGCCGAAAGAGCCGCTGTGGGCGGTGCGCGCGCTGAATCCCGACGTCACCATTGTTCATGTGCAGCGCGCCGATCGCCAGGGCAATGCCCACTGCTGGGGAAATTTCGGTGTCATGATCGAGGGCGTACGGGCCGCCAAACGAGTGATCGTCGTTGCAGAAGAGATTGTTGAGCCCAGTGTGATTACGAGCGATCCCAACCGCACGGTCATTCCGGGATTCCTGGTGAATGCCGTAGTTGAATGTCCCTATGGAGCGCACCCCTCGCCGGTGCAGGGTTATTACAAACGGGACGATGCCTGCTTCCGCCAATATCACGAGCAGACCAAAACCCAGGAAGATAATCAGGCGTGGCTCGACCGCTGGGTCTATGGCAGTTCGGATCGTAGAGAGTATTTGAACCGGATCGGTGCTTGCCACCTGGAGAGCTTGGCGGTAAAGCGACATGCGTATGCGGCGCAGGCCGACTTTGGGTATTGAGCGGCGAACAGCTTGAGACACCTGCGGTGACCCAAGGTGCCGCCTGGATGTGGCGAAGAAAATGAAGAAGCAACTTTCAGAGCTGCGAGTCAACGGTCTGATGCATGAGCTGGCGATTGAACCGAGCAAGCTGCTGCTCGATGCCCTGCGCCAGGATTTGCAGCTTACCGGATCGAAGCGCGGCTGTGACGACTCATCGTGCGGTGCCTGCACTGTACTCATCGACGGTACTCCCATGCTGTCTTGCACGTTGCTCGCGGCCAGTTGTGAGGGTCAGGAAATCACAACCGTTGAAGGCGTCACCGAGCACGGGAGCCTGGCCGCTATCCAAAAGGCCTATGGTGATTGGGGCGGAGCACAATGCGGTTACTGTACTCCGGGGTTCATGATGACGGTGAAGCACTTGCTCAGTGAGAATCCTAATCCCACCGAAGAAGAGATCCGTCAAGCTTTGAGCGGCAATCTGTGCCGATGTACCGGTTATAGCCAGATGTATCGGGCGATTAAAGCCGCCGTCGAGGCCGAGCAGAAGGGAATGGCGACCGTCATGTGAGGTTAGGGAAACCGCCTACAACGGCGATCGCGATTGCCTTTTTACTGGGGTTGAAGGCAGGAAATCTGTGGTGAGGACGAGCGATTAGCGAGACAGGATGCCCAACGACTTCTCCATTATCGGCAAACCCGTGGCGATGGTAGATGCTGCCGAGAAAACGACCGGCTCAGGCAAATACGCAGATGACCTCAGCCTTCCCGGCATGCTGGTTGGCAAGATTCTGCATTCGCCCTTTCCTCACGCTCGCATCAAGCGGATGGACACGAGCCGCGCCGAAAAGCTCGATGGCGTAATCGCGGTCGCCATCGGCCAGGATGCGCCCAATCCTTACGGCATTCTTCCCGTCGGCCATGACGAGCACGCCCTCGCTATCGACAAAGTGCGCTACGTCGGAGATAACGTCGCCTGTGTTGCGGCAATCGACGAAGCTACCGCCGAGAAAGCGCTCGAGTTGATCGAGGTCGATTATGACGTCCTGCCTGCCTATTTCGATCCTGAAGAATCGATGAGGGCCGAAGCCGACCTGATCCACGACAACAAGCCCAATAACGTCGAAAAGGACTACCACCATGTGTTCGGCGACCCCGACAAGGGATTTGCCGAAGCAGACCAGGTTGCGGAAGGACGGTTCATCTCGAATGAAGTGACCCACGCCGCCATGGAGCCACATTCTACCCTGGCTGCCTTTGACATCGACTCCCAGAGCGGCAACCCGGGTCGACTCACGGTGTGGTCGTCGACGCAGGTGC
Source organism: Terriglobales bacterium (assembly GCA_035622455.1). Classification (GTDB taxonomy): domain Bacteria; phylum Acidobacteriota; class Terriglobia; order Terriglobales; family Acidobacteriaceae; genus JAFAGX01. Next base: position 3,345 of record DASPVG010000063.1, on the reverse strand, counting down.
CTTACTACCTGCAGCACAAATTGTCGCTGGTGCTCGAGATGCCGATGGCGCAGATCCGGGTCATCAAGCCGCTCGTCGGCGGAGGATTCGGCGGCAAGAGCGAAGTCATTCCGCTTGAGATCATCGCCGCCATCGCGGCCAGAAAGGCGCGCAGGCCGGTCAAGATCACCTACACCCGGGAGGAAGTTTTTTGGGCGCATCGCGGCAGGCCGCGTACCATCATCGACCTGAAGACCGGGGTCACCAAGCAAGGGAGCATTACGGCGGTGAAGGCGCGCGTGATTCAGGACGGCGGGGCCTACTGCTCCTACGGTGTGGTGACCATTCTTTACTCCGGGGCGCTTTTGGGCGCACTGTACGACATCGCCAACATCCAATATGACGGCTATCGCGTGCTCACCAACAAACCGGCCTGCGGCGCCATGCGCGGTCATGGCACGGTCAACGTACGGTTTGCTTTTGAATCGCAATTGGACGAACTGGCCGCCAGGATCGGAATGGATCCGGTCGAAATTCGCCGCCGCAACCTTCTCAAGCCACCAACCATTACCGTAAATGGCCTGCGAGTCCAAAGCTACGGTTTGCCGGAATGCATCGACAAAGTAGCGGAGCGCTCGGGTTGGAAAGAGCGCAAAGGCAATCTGCCCAAGGGGCGAGGATTGGGCTTCGCCTGCAGCCACTATGTGAGCGGCGCGGCCAATTCCATTATTCGCTCCGACATGCCGCACTCCACGGTGAACATTAAGATCGATCGTGATGGTGGCGTGGTTGTGTATACGGGCGCCGCAGAAATTGGCCAAGGCTCCGATACCATGACCGCTCAAATCGCCGCCGAGGCCCTCGGCTGCTCTCTGAGCCGGGTCAAGATTTTCGCCGCCGACACCGATCTCACTCCCATTGATATTGGTTCCTATTCGAGTCGTGTCACTTTCATGGCAGGGAATGCCACCTTGCGAGCCGCCCAGGAGGTCAAGAAGCGAATCGCATTGGCCGCGGCGCGCAAGATGAACTGCTCGCCCGAGGAGCTGATCTTTCGCAATGATTCGGTTTTCAAGCAAGACGCTCAACAGGAGACGGCCGCCGACGATCGGACAGCGGAGAATGGCCCAGCAGCCTCAGTCGCCGGACGCGTCGAAGGACAAATCCTCCGCGGCTCTCTGCAGCAGAAGCGCAAAGACGAAGCACCCAAGGACTGGATGAGTTTTGAAGAAGCAGTGGTTGCCGCCATCGACTTTCATGGCGCCTTGAGTGGAACGGGTTCGTATGCACCGCCGCAGGAGGCTCGCGGCGGAAAGCACAAGGGAGCTGGAGTCGGGCCGTCCCCGGCGTACTCCTACTCGGCGCAGGCAGCTGAAGTCAGTGTGGACGAAGAAACCGGAGAGGTCACGGTCCACAAGGTATGGGCCGCACACGATTGTGGTCGTGCCCTGAATCCGGTTTCGGTCGAAGGTCAGATTATCGGCTCCGTCTGGATGGGCATGGGACAGGCACTCAGCGAAGAGATGGTGTGGAAGGATGGCATGCTGATGAACCCCGGCTTACTCGAGTATCGCAGTCCGTCTTCGGTGGAATCTCCCGAGGTCGAGCCGATCATTGTCGAGAGCGTAGATCCGGAAGGCCCGTTCGGAGCAAAAGAGTGCAGCGAAGGCTCCCTGGCCGCCACGATCCCTGCCATCGCAAACGCCATTTATGATGCGGTCGGAATCCGCTTGCACGAGTCTCCTTTCACCCCGGAGCGAGTCTTGTCTGCACTGCGAGCCAAGAGAGCAGAGAAGAAGATTAACTTGACGGAAGGTATCGACCCAACTTCCCCCGCGGGATTCCGCGAGCATGGAGGATCGCTGTGGTTTCGCGGCAAAGGCCCCGAGCGCCATCCGCGTGATCCTTCGCGCAGAGAGGTCCAACCGGCGTCGGGAGGTGATGATTGAGCCTCCCGCAATTCAAACTGCTGGCGGTCGAAACCACGAACGAAGCCGTGGAGCTGCTCGCGAAGCATGCCGGGAGAATTCGTGTACTTGCCGGCGGCACCGATTTAATTCCGTCCATGCAGCAGAAACTCTTCGAGCCCGAGTACGTCCTCGACATTCGTCGCATCGCGGAGATGCGAGGGATCCGCGAGCGACCGGGAAGTGGCATCGAGATCGGTGCGCTTACTACGCTCACCACCATCGAACGCTCCCGAGTCCTTCGTCGCCGCTATCCAGTATTGACGGAGTCCGCGGCTACCGTGGCATCGCCCATCCTGCGCAATATGGGTACGATCGGCGGAAACATTTGCCTCGACACTCGCTGTCTGTGGTACAACCAGTCGCTCACTTGGCGCCGAGCATGCGGCTTCTGCATCAAGAAGGACGGAGATCTGTGCCACGTGGCCCCTGGCGGCACCAAATGCTGGGCCGTATTCTCAGGCGATACTCCTCCGGCACTGTTGTGTTTGAATGCCGAGGTGGAAGTGGTCGGGCCAACCGGCGCACGGCGCATTCCGCTTTCCGTTTTTTACACCGGGCTGGGTGATGATTATCGCAAGTTGCAGCCAACCGAATTGCTCACCCGGGTGTTTTTGCCCGAAGCTACGGCGGACTATCGGGGTGTTTATCGCAAGCTGCGAGTTCGTGGCTCGATCGACTACCCCTTGGCCGGTGTTGCGGTGGCCCTCAAGCGCTCGAATGGCCATTGCGCTGACGTGCGAGTCGCCATTACAGCCGTGAACCCAGCACCGGTTCTCGTGAAAGGGGCGACCGAAGCGCTCGCCGGAAAAAGCATAGATGAGACTCTTGCCGAACGGATCGGCAATTTGGCGGCTAAGACCGCCAAGCCATTAACTACCTCGGCGCTCACCCCTGAATACCGCCGTGAGATGATTCGCGTCTTCACTAAACGTGCCGTGCTCGCTGCTGCACAGAGCTAACCTATTGAATAGACAGTGATTCTCGAGCGGTTCCCATTTACGCATTAGTTCATTGCAGACAGAAAATAATGGAAATGCTCGCTGATCGGTGTTACCCTCACCGTCGGTGTTTAGACCCTGCCGGCACCCCCATGCCCGCAGTCAATCTTGGTTCGTTGTCCCAGAACTGATCCTTGTCCGAGCTCATAATTATTTTTTCTTCTGCTGAGCCGTTTTGAACGTGTCTTCCGATTATCAAGATAGAAGTGAGATTTTGACAATTAGCGGGCACAGGTGGGCACATTGCCGGAAATGAAGGATTTTGTCATGCCGACCAACGCCATGACGCCCTCAGAAAGGCAAATCCAACTCCGCAAGAATAGAGCGGAACCATGACTGTGTTCGATATCAGGAGGATCTCCTAAAGCGCCTTTTCCGAGGACTTCGTCTTACCTGGT
>DASPVG010000062.1:0-32499 GCA_035622455.1 Terriglobales bacterium | reverse complement strand
ATCCTCGAGGAAGAAGGAAATCCGTGCAATAAAAGAAGCGTCGGCGCGTTTTTCGGCCCCGCCTCTCTGTAAAAGATCGACAGCCCATCGATCTGCACCGCGCGATACTGCGTCGGGTGTTCCAAGAGGCAGTCCTTTCCTTGGGCTTGGGCCGACAGTGGAGATGATGCGAGCAATCCCGCCATTGCCGCCAATCCAAACACTGACGATGTGATCCGTTTCATAAGATCTGGAATTCTTAGTTAGTTGACAATTGGCTCTGATCTCCGTTGGGCTTCGTGAGTTGCAATAAATTTTGCAACGGAAGTGGAAGAGTTCCGAATGCCGACAAATTCTCTGCAGAGTCAGTGGTTGTAAACAGGTATATGGGGTCGAAATCAGGACAGATTCCTGACATGAACCACGGTATCTAAACGCGCGGGAGGTGGGAGGCGGTGTGTTGAAAGAAAGAGGATGCTTTTGAGCGATTGGATTCGGACACCGGATTTTTTTGTTGTGGCGCCCGCCATCATTGGGGGAAGAGCAGTAGCGTCGCCGAGGAAGTGTGCGCAGGTGGGTGAGGGGCGCAGGAGAGACAGATGGAGCGGGGGGGCGCGGGCGGATCAGGGCGGGAGGTGAGGCGTTGGAAGGGAGCGGGGCGGGAGTGGGATTTTGAGACGCGATTTAACGCAAAAAAAATCGATTCGCCTGTCAATCAAGAATGGATTCGCTGTCGCTTGTGACAGATGCACAATCCAAACTTCCTAGATATCGTCCTTAGCGTCTTAGAGTCGGGGACTTGCATTGGATGAGGCAGTCTCGCGCCCCAATGTTCAAGGAAATCAATGAGGTCTTTATGAAGACATTTTTATTGGTGGTCTTCCTCGGTCAAGTTTTCATGCATTGTGCAATCGCCCAGAACGCCGAGAGCACTGCCAGTTCCGGGTTCTCCTTCGACGTATACGGTGACTCGCGCTCGATGATGTACCTCCCCTACAAAGCAGATCAGGAAGCGGACGCCCGAAAACTTATGGTGGACATGTTTGAGCTCGTGCTTCCCCAGAAGGTTTCGGAAGAGGTAGTCGAAAAGGATGTGAAGTTGATCTACGACCCATCCAACCATGAGTTGGTACAGGCGGTCATGCCCTTCATGACCAAGAGCGAGGTAACTACGCTAACTCTCGACAAGGGTTGGGTCACTTCAGCCTCGGTCGAGGATGTAAAGCTCTTACCCGGTGTGAACCGCACTATGTTCCGGTTGGAAGGTGGCAAGTGGGTTGCACGCGAAGCAGTAAGAGACATCAAGAGTGGAAACGCCAAGTTTCTCCTGAATACAGGCGACCTCGTTTGGTGGGGTAAGCAGGGCGGTAAACCCTCCGACAATCCATACTGGACGCTCGTCGACAAGGAAGTATTGAAGGAGCTACCGCGGCCAGATAAAGAGATGAAGGAAGCTGGTCTGGATGGCCGTATTTTTCCCGCCGTGGGCAATCACGAAGTTTGGGATGATTCCGATGTGCAGGGATTGTTGGCATCCTTTCCCTATCTGACGAAGTTGGGCATGTCGGACAAGCAACTTATTTACAAGTTCGACTTTCGGGGCGTGCGTTTCATTTTCCTATGGACGGGCAAATACGACTACCGTGAGCCTTCCGGGTGGGGTGCTACGCGGCCTGCATACGACGCGCAGATGACGCAGCTAAAAAGCTGGTTGGATGAAGCCAAGTCTACCGGGATAAAGAAAGTCTTCATTAGTTTTCATGCCCCTGCGTTTTGCCGTGCCGGAATGGGCCCGATTCCCGAGGCACAGAATCCACACAAGACGATCGCGTCCTATGCAAAAGACATGGACATCGTAGTATTCAACGGCCATGTGCACACGACTGAGCTTTTTCAAGCGGATGGCGTCAAGTACTTTGTTCTGGGCGGCGGTGGCGCAGAGCAAGACCCGATTCTCCCCGGTAGAACACAGCTCCCGAACCTTCCGGCAGACTACCCTGCGGACTTGTATTGGAAAAACGAGCCTCCTCAGGAGGAGTATAACTATTTGCACGTAGAAGTGATGCCCGGTCAGCCCACAAAGTTCACAATCAATCGCTTCCGCCCTGAGTCGGCCGAGCCATTCGCTGCTGTCGAGGTGTTCAAATAGCGCTAGTTTCAAATGATGATGCACGGCACTCTGCCATCCCGGTTCGTGCTTCCTCTACCCGGCTTCGTGCTACACCGATATACGGCTATCGTCATCGCCGCTATTCACGTTTCCTGAGTGTCGGTCATCGCTCGAAGCTGTTCGGAGAGGAATGTACAGTGGACAGATTGCTGCAAGGGCTTCGGTAGCCTAGGTGGCGCTTACGTGTTTGCGGCCCTGGCCTCAGGCGGGTTTGCTCGACACAAAAGACAGTTCCCTTCTCCGGGAGTCTTGTTATAGACGATGCCCATTCCTCCACCGCCGAGCTTCTCGACAATGCGGTAGTGCGAGATGGTCCGGCCGATCACTGTGTGCACGTGGGTAAAATCGGCAAGTCGTTGAAAGCAGGGACGTTGTCAACGCAAAGTTGAAAATTCCCCTTCTTCGCAGGCCTGTCGCTCGAAGTCAGGACGAAATGTGATCGGAACCACAGACTCCCATCGGCAGATTGGTTAGATTGCGTGTGGTTAGCTTCGCCCCGTAGTGCAAGCACGCGGTGAAATACAAACATATCGTCGTTGTGAAACGGGGTCCGCCGGAGAACCTGCAGGTCGAGGAGTGCGATCTGCGCGAACCGGCAGCGAGGGAAGTCAGGGTCAAAGTGCTGGCCTGCGGTGTTTGCCAGCCTGACGTGCAAAATCGTTACGGACTCAGCCCGCATGCCCCCAAAGTGCCGTACGAACCGGGCAGTTCCATCGTGGGCGACGTGGATGCGGTTGGACGCGGGGCCCGGAGCGCCATCCCGGGTAGGAGAGTTGCGGCATGGCCGTCAATCGGAGGCTACGCCGAGTATCTCTATCTTCCGGAAAGCCGGCTTGTTCCCGTTCCTTCGTCACTCGATCCAGTCGAAGCCGCCCCAGTGGTACTGAACTACGTGACCGCGTACCAGGTGCTGCATCGGAGAGCGAAGGTCAAGGCCGGCGACAAAGTACTGATCATCGGCGCCAGCGGCGGTTGCGGCACGGCATTTCTCGACCTCGGCCGGCTCGCGGGCCTGAAGATGTACGGCATTGCCTCCGGCAGCAAGAGCTCCATTCTGACCCAATTTGGCGCGCTCCCGATCGACTATCAGAAGGACGATTTCGTGGAGGTGATACGCCGTGCCGAGCCGGATGGGCTGGATTTCATCTTCGACGGGATGGACGGAAACTACATCGACAGGGCCCTCCCGTTGTTGCGGCGTGGGGGCGTGCTGGTGGAATACGCCAATCCGCTGAGCTTGCGCCGCGCGCTTGGCAATCTGGCCAGAACTGTGATGGTTAATCTGCTGCCTGGCGGCGGGAAGATGAAGGCATACGGGGCTGGTCTCGCGCTCTTTTATCGCAAGCCGTTTCTCGAAGACTGGGCCATCCTGTTCCGGCTGCTTCAGGAGGGTAAGATTCAACCTGTTATCAGCGGCCGGTTTTCATTGCTCGAAGCGGCACGGGCGAATGCGCTCCTCGAAGGCGGGCAGGTGGCTGGTAATCTTATCCTAGTGGCGCCCGCTCTGCTTAAGTGAGTGCATCGTCCCTGGATCGGGCTATTCGGAAGTCAACTCCCTTCGCACAGCCCGGCTCAGGCACGGATTCAGGGTTAGCCCCGCCAGATTGGCACACGAGATCAGCAGAATGAATCTTGCACGGACCTGGACCCTGGCGACGTGCTAACAACCGAAGAGTCAGCCAAACTCCTCGCTCCACTTATCAAGCCGTTGCCGTCGTTCGATGAGGCGGTATTAGGCAAGAAGACAGCCGCATAGCCACGTCGAACCTCGGATGAATCCATCGTTACACCCTGAGCCAGCGCAACAAATTCGTCCCCAATCCCGATGGTTCCGTGGATCTGTATCTGCTAGCGGAATCACCAGGCGAGGCGAAAGGGGCCAACTGGTTACTCACTCCCAAGGCAAAGTTCGTTCCGATGCTACGTCTGTACTGGCCGAAGAAACGTCACCATCCATTATCGATGGAACGTGGACTCCTCCAGCAATCAAGGTTGCGAGTTAAGTTAGCCAGCTGCCAGCGTGACAAGACTGCGCCGCTCTGACGCCAGGGCCGAAAAATTACCTCTTCGCAACACTCACGATTCGGGTCAATTTTTCGTCAGTTGCTATCAGGCCGCCAGAACAGGAGCCAACTCGAGTGGACAGAGCATGGATCCGTGAAGCCCCGATTAGGTTCTGAGCAGGCCTTTTCAACTTGTCATGACCGGTCGTGAACCCTGAGACAGCTGCCACGCGAACGCTCCCAATCCTAGGCAAACTACACCCAAGCGAACCAGGCCACCTAGGTGTGGGATGAACCCGACGATGGTGAGGATCACGAGGCCCACCAACAGTTCGAGCAGCCAATCGCGTTTCGTGGATCCGGCGGACTTGAGAAGTATCCGCCCCAGGAAGACTCCAACCCAAACCTTCGCCAGGTAGATCGCAGCCAGATAGACCGCGAGCAACATGAGCGAGATCGGGATACCAACCAGCGTGATGGCTGCTACGACGATGGCTACGGGCGTGCCCGCCAGCACCCCAACCCCCAAGCCGAGGCTGCGCCCGCCCGAACCCACCGCCCGAGGAGTGGCGAGGAAGAAACCAGGAAACAGCATTAGACCCAGCCATCCCACCAGCATGGCGGCAGCGAGCCAGACAGCTTGATGGAAGTAGAATCTGGGGCGTGTGAACTCGCTTTTCCTGACGCGCACCTGGATGTCACGTTGGCCCGCAATGGTCGCGCCATTGGCGATGTGCACATCTTTCAACTGGCGCACGCGAGCGCTCAGGTTGCCGCCGACCCGGGCCGTGTCCGTCAGGGTAAGGCTACCACCGGCCATCGTCAGATCGCGGCCGACAGTGCCGCTCACATCGGCATTGCCGGCGAACATGGTCAGGCTACGCTTCACATTGCCTTCGAGGATTACATCGCCTGCGCCAACCACGATACCTTCTCCAACCTGTGCCCGATTATCTACGCGCAAGGATTGCACCCAGCCGTAGAGGCTATGCCCTAATTCCCCATCTAGGTCCAGTGACTGCGAAAAGTTGTAGATGCGGCCTTCGACAGTTCCGCTTACCACGGTTCGCTTGGCAAAACTCACCAGGTCACCTTTGACAATGCCGCGCACATCGAGGATTCGGCCAAAAGCCAGCAGGTCCCCATTGACCACGCCTTCCACGCGCACCGTGTTGCCGACGGCCAACAGGGTGTCGTCGAGGGTCTCGTTCGCCGTTACCGTGACAAACTCACCGTGACGCCGCTCCAAAGCAAAGCTGGGCAAAGACAGCGCAAGCAACGCGATCAGCAAGCGGAGAACCAGCTGGTGTAGCCACCATCGGCGTCCCAGCAGTAGTGCTCCGCCCAGCAACAAAAAAAGTCCCCCCACCACAGCAGCGTAATCAGCCAACATGGCAGTGCCTCCGTGTGCGAAGTAATAGGAAAGGTTGAAGATCAGGTTCGTGAGGCCATCCGGGCTGAAGGGATTGAACCACTCCAGCGGTGCCGGAATGCTCAGCTTATCGATCCAAGGGACAGCGATCCAACCTAGGGCCAGCACTGCGGCCGGGATCGTCAGGTCGCCCCACCCCCAAGGCGAGCCCCGGGGGGAGAAGCCCACTGGGCTGATGGCTTCTTCCGGAAGCTCGTTCAGACTTTCGTGCAGAACGCGAGTCTCGGCGCGCAATGCGTCCACTAGCTTCCGGCAGCGCTGGCACGTGGCTAGATGGTCTCGCAGGCGCTGCGCCTCGTCAGCCGCCAGTTCGCCGTCCACGGCGAGGGCGCAGGTCTGTTCCGAATAACATTCCATGGTCACTTGCTCCTAGGGGCCAGTCGTCGACGGAGTTCCTGTTTGGCCCGAAATATCAGCGCTCCCACGTGGTTCCTGTCCAGGTCCAGCTGCTGCGCAATTTCGTCATAGCTCAGTTCGCTGTAATAGCGCAGGACCAGCGGCAGGCGATAGTTCTCCGGAAGGCGCACGATGGTATCCCGCACGTGCACCCTCTCTTCCATGCTGATGACGGCCCCCAGGGGCGACGGCTCCGAACTGGCCGCCTCGATGACGGCGCCTCGGTCTTCAAGTTCCACGATCACCTTCCGTCCGCGCTGCCGGCGCCGCAAAGCGTCAATGCAGTGGTTGCCAGCCACCCGTAACAGCCACCTGGGGAACGGTATCGAACCGTCGTAGCTCTCGATCGAGTGCTGCAGCTTGAGGAAGACCTCACTTGTGGCATCTTCCGCGCTCTCCCGCGAGTCCAGCATGTAACGGCACAATCCGAATACGCGCCGCACATAACGCCGATAAATCTCCCCCAGGGCCTCGGCATCGTGGCCCCGCGCGCGCTCAATCACATTCTCCAAGTCGGACCCGTCCATCGGCTGCCTGGCTGCGCCCTCTCAGGGAGACGCTCCTTCCACATGGTTCGTGTTGGCGTCCAATAAAGCAGTACGCTGCAGACCGAAGAATGTTACAAGGAATTTCTGAGGACTCGGGACGCTGTCCCGCCCAAAGCCGCATAGGACATTTCGTAGTGGTGATGGGTGGCTGGTATGGTTGTTCCGGGTACCGATCGCAGCGAACATCAGGCCGACCGGGGTGATTCGCGCTCCATGAGCGGCTAAGAATCCGGCGGGTGAAATTCTCGCATTATCCAACCTCGGATCCAGACAACTCCACCCGTCGCTACTGGCCTAGGTGTTCCAGAGCGGAGCGTAGGGGCGCACTTGAGATCTGAATCAGTCCGGCGAAAGGCGCGTACATCTCCAGGATCAGAAAAATTGCGCCGGAAACCGACAACCCGGCGGCAAAGAGGCTAGCGATGGTGGTCGTGTTGTGAGGCGCGAAGAGGCCGAAGCTGAGGAAAACCACTGCCAGCCAGAAGACCATGATGGTCAACATGGGTTTGGAAACCGACGCGTTTCCCTGCTCGTACATCAGCCAGCGCATGCGCCCGAGACTAATCGCCATGCTCATCGCCTGGGCTTGGAGCGAGCGTTGCTTGTCGTCTTTGGGCGACAGACCCTGAATCTTGTCGATGAGAGTCTCAGAGGTCCCTGGTGCGACCGATTGTGTGTTTTTCTGCGGCCAGATTTGCTCCAGCTGCCTGACAACGCTGCCACGCAGCGCCTCGCGTCCCTCTTTTGCCTCCGGCCCATAATGCGCCAGCACGCGATCCAACGATACAACGTCGCCCGACATCTGATTTAGTTCGGCACTCTGCGTGTCATAGAAACTCTTTGCCGAGGAGACCAGCAAACCCAGAACGAGGGCAGACATTGTCGAGACAAGGCCCATCGCCGATTTCACCGTATCCTTCGAATCAGAGCCGAGATGTTGCGGGGGCAACAAACTCCGAAAAAGCATGCCGACCAGTGCGCCTCCGAACACAAATGCGAAAGCGGTCAAGCTGATTCCAATGGAACTCATGGTGTAGGTCTCCTTTAAACCACTAGCCAGACTTCGGGTTTCAGTGGGAACCAGAATTGTAGGCTCACCAGCTTGTCGCAATCCAGAGCTCGAAAGCCGCTTACCCCCAAATTGGGTGGGCTGGGCCGTGTTACACGAGATCCGATCCGAATATGCGCAGATGCTAACGGTCCTGTTTCTGATGGTGCTGCCTAAAAAGCGAAAAGTCGGCGTCTCCAAACTCGTCTCCTCGGGCAGGCCTCTGGATTTGGCGCGTGCCACAAGCCACTGAAACCATCGACGCTCGAGATTGATCCGCACTTTTGACCTCATTTCGTTCGTTGAATGACTGCCATCTGTCGCGTCAACAAGACCCACATGCCCTGCCGCGCATGGTCTCACGGCCCTCGAACACAATCAGTGGAGTAATCGCGACGGCTGCGGCAGGGTCAGCCCATTCGATATGCCAAAGCGCGTGAACCGTAAGACCCACGAGAGCGATGATGGAGAGATAGAAGCAGATCAGGGATTCAGCCGCATCTGCCCTCAATGCGGCGCTTCCGGTCGCAGCCGACAAACGCCGTTTCACGTTGCCAAGCCAGGGCATGATCACTGTCGCTGCCGCAAGCACAGCCATACCCAAATAGCTTGGCTGGGGCTCACCGTAGCCGAGCAACGACATTGCAGAAACTACGAGCACGCATGCGGCAAGCAGGAACAATAGACTGCCTGCAATTCGTGCTGCACCTTTCTCCGCTCGCTCCGATTCCGGCCGGCGAAAGCGGCGCAGAACCACTACTGCCGACAGTAGTTCGATCGCGCTATCACCTCCAAAGGCAACCAGAACCGGGCTATGAGCCTTCCATGCCGACCATATCGATAGGGCGGCTTCGACACTCATCCAAGCAATGGTAAGGGTCTGAACACGGCGAACTAGGCGCAGCGTGTCTGGGTTGGCCATTTGTGGCGTCGCCATTGGAGGACATTAGTTTGCCAGGACAAGGACAATGTTGAGCTCCTTGGGAAGCGGCCTGACGCGTTTCGGAGACATCATATGTTCCTTAAAGAGATGCGAACAAGAACCGTTACCGGCACGGCAATAGAAACCGTGGCAGCTTTCACAAGTCGTGTAGGGTTCTGATGGGATCAAGATGTGCCGCCCGCACTGCAGGTACCAGCGCGGCGACCATCGAAACCGACAACAGCGTGAGGGTGACGGCTGCGAAGACCATCCAATCGAGACGCGGCACGTCGAACAGCAGATCGCCGATGAGTCGGGTAGCAAGAATCGAAGCCAGCATGCCGAGTCCGATCCCAGTCGAAGCCAACAGCAAGCCGTGTTCCAGAACAAGCCGCAGAATATGCAGACGATCGGCACCCAAAGCCATCCTCAATCCGAGTTCACGGGTGCGATCGGCAACTACGAACGAGAGCACCGCGTAGAGTCCCACCGCCGACAGCAATAAGGCGATGAGTGCGAATCCGGAAACCAGCAGTGCTTCAAAGCGCGGTGACGCCGCCTCCCATCGAATATCCTGGGTGAAGCTGCGATAATCGAACACCGGCGTGTCCTTGTCCATTGCACTGACGACTTTCCGCACCTCGTTCTCGTAGCTTAAGGGATCGCCTGCGACCTTCAGCACGACCTGCGGGCGCTGGTGAGCCGGGTCCTGAGCGTAGGGGAGGTAAAACTCCGGAGGGTAGAGATTGCCCAGATCCTCGCTGCGGACGTCCCCGACGACGCCGATGATTTCTCGTGCTTGGTCCGCTTCGCCGAGATGACCGAGCTTGGGGACAAAATGCTGTCCGATGGGATCGACTGCGGAAAAATATCGGCGCACGAAACTGCGGCTGACCACCGCGACCGAAGGGGCTTTCGGATCGTTATCGCGCTCGGCAAGAGTGCGTCCGCGGAGCAGCGGGATTGAGAGGGTCTCGAAATAGCCGGGCTCGGCCACTGCGGCCACCGCTCCGGGGAGATCTTCAGACGAGGCAGGGTAGCCAGGAATGGCGAGCTCCGTCCAGGAGTCCCATGGCCAGTAGAGCGGCATAGGATGACCGGCACCGACCTTTTCGACTCCCGGGAGCGCTGCCAGCTGCGGCAGAAGTTGGGTAAAGAACGGCACCTTAGCGGGATCGGGAAAGCGTTTGTTGGTCAGGGCGATGTCGAAGGCAAGAGTGTGTTCGGAGTCGAAACCCGGCTCGATGTGCAGCACATTGATCATGCTGCGCATCAGCAATCCGGAGCCAATCAGCAGCATGAACCCGAGGGCTGTCTCGCCGATGACAAGAAAACCATGCAGACGATGGCGGCGAAGGCCCCCGGTCAGACCCGGCGCTCCCTCTCGCAGCGCATTGGCCGGGTCGACACTCGACATGCGCCATCCCGGCACCAGCCCAAAGATGAGAGCGGTTGCAGCGGAAAGCAAAGTGGCAAAGATTAGCACCCGGAGATCGAGCGCGACTTCGTGAAGCCGAGGCAAATCACTGGGCACGAAGCGAAGGCCGACGCGCAGCAGGGCCAACGCAAGTGCGACGCCGGCTGCACCGCCGATCAGCGCCAGAAGCAAGGCTTCTCGCAGAAGTTGCCACAACAGATGCCACCGGCTCGCACCGAGCGCGGTGCGGACTGCCAGTTCCGGATATCGGCTGTTGGCGCGGGCTAACAGCAGACCCGCTACGTTGGCACAGCCGATGAGCAGCACCCCACCCACGGCGGCCAGCAGGATTGACAGGTCCGTCCGCACATCACCCACCGCATCCTGTAGCAAAGGCATCATCGTTACCGAGAGCTTGCTGCGCTCTTCGGGGAACTGCTTCGCCATGTGGCGCTGGAGAGCCGTGAGATCAGCCACAGATTGCTCAATAGTGATACCGGGTTGGAGCCTACCCAGAACATACAGGCGGTCGTCATCGCGGCGGGAAATCCTGGGAAACGGTCCTTCGGCGTCGGCGGCGAAAGTGGTCCAGAAGTGAGAAGGGTTGGCGACTGGGAAGTGAAAGCTCGCGGGCATGACACCGACGATGGTGTGAACTTCATCGCTGATCCTGACGCTTTGACCGAGCACGTTGGGCGAACCAGCGAAATCGCTGATCCAGAGCCGGTGACTGAGAATGACCACGCGATGGCCGGGTTCTTCATCTTCCGGGGTGAAGCCGCGCCCGAGCGCCGGCGAGACGCCCAGCGTAGAAAACAAATTCGCCGAGACGCGTGCCGCCGAAAGAACCCGTGAACCCTCGTCGTTCGGCTTGCTGAAGAGCCGCGGTACTTCGTCGCAGGAAGCCACGGAAGCCAGCGTGCGATTGCGTTGCCGCCACTCCAGGAAGTCTGGATAAGAGACGCCCAGAGAATTCGCGGCGGCAGGGTTTGGCGCCGGGGCATCGGCCGGGTATTCGAGAGTGTGAATGGCGACCAACCGTTCAGGATGGGAAAATCGAAGCGGACGCAGGAGAATTCCGTCGACCAAGCTGAAGATCGCCGTTGTCGCGCCGATGCCCAGCGCGAGCGTCAGCACGGCAGTCAGGGTGAAGCCGGGACTGCGACGGAACTGGCGGACGGCGAAGCGGATGTCCTGCGATGACATTGAGCTGATTATGACATTGGAGAAGCTCTTCTGCCCGAATTCTCCGACCGATCGGCTTCGGAAAAGCCAGGTAAGACTAGGCACCAAATACCTTATCGGACGGGCTTCCCCGCAAATCTGGAGCCTGATCTCTTGTACAGGATCAATGGTATGTAGTGCACCCCCACCACCGTTGTAAACTGCGCCCAGTGACCCGATGAGCCAACCGCGCAGCAGGCATCCTCACCCGGTGCAGGTGCCGATTCGTCGTCAGTGCAGTCAAGATCTGATCGGAGCGTCCCAGTCGTGGCCAAGACGGTGTTGATCGTGGATGATAACCCGACGATTCGCCGGTCGCTTTGTGAGCTGTTCACGCAGCAGGTGGACTTTGCGATCTGTGGCGAAGCGGAAAATGGGCTGCAAGCGATTGAGAAAGCTCGACAGAGGAAACCGGACCTGATCGTATTGGACCTCGTGATGCCAGGCATGAATGGCCTGGACGTTGCACGAGTGATCAATGCCATGCTGCCAGAGGTTCCGATGATACTGTTTACTCTCCATAACGACGGTCTCGTGCAGGAACAGGCACGCTCGGCAGGGATCGCCACGGTCGTTTCCAAGAGCGAGCGAGGAGGGTTGCTGATCGACAAAGCTCGCAGTCTGCTCAACGGGTCTGAAGCAGCCTGACTCGGGGCATTTGGCGGCCGGCAGGAATGGGCGAGAACACGAAGGGACGTTTCTAGTTGTTGTCCTTCTTCATCTTCTTCGCGATCTCTTCGATCAACTTGGGTTTGAGTTCCGCAAGAACCTTGTCCACGAGGTGGCTGAGGGCTTCGCCCCCACCCCCATCCTCGGACTTGGCACCAGCCTCGGAGGCCGACTGGGTGGCTGATTCCTTGCTCGCGCTTTGAGCGGCGGCAACCAGCTCGGAGGTCAACTCTGGAGTAACAGATCCGGCAAGAAGGTGCTCGACAGCCGCAGCCGCGTCCTCCTTGGACTCAACCACGGGCGCAGGAGAATCGCCTGCAGGGCTCGGCTGGGAAGGCGCCTGGATACTGCCGGCGTGTGATTCTGGAGCCGCCCCGGCCGATGCCTGAGCTGCGTAGGCTTCGGCTTCCTTCACTTCGGGAGCAGAGGTTTCGGTCGAGGGAGCAGCCGCTACCCCCGCCGGCTCCGAAGAACAAGCCGCAATCGGAGCGCCTTCCTGGGTTTTGATTGGGCCGGCAGACGATTCGGGTTTTTCCGCCTGCGGGGGCAACTTCGTCTCTTGCGGAATCGAGCTCTCGGTCGGTGGCGATGCGACACCATAGCGGGACAGGATTGAGCGTTTGGCATCGGCGGCGGCAGTTGCGGCTGCGGTTGCGCTCTCCATTTCCTGCTCCAGCAGGAGCGAGGATTCGTCTTTTGTCACAGCGATTGATTCGGCAATCCATCTTGGGCCGGTAGGCTGGAGCTGAGCCGTAGTCGCTGCCATGGTCGCTTCCGCCGCGGCTCCCTTGGCGTTGTCGGGGATCGTGGCTAGCACCGCCGCCACCTCGTCCTCAACCGACTTTCGATCTCCTTGCGGTCGATCCGCCACAGCATCGACAACTGCAGGCATGGCTGACCGTGCTTGAGCCTGAGCTTTGGTTTCTGGCGCGGCGGACGGGGATAGTCTCGGCTCGACCGCGTCTGCCTGCGCTCCCGGTGCGTCTTGCGCCGCGGCTTTCAGGGCTTCGGTAGGCGGTTGTGCGCTCTCCGAACCGCGCAGCTTGACCTCGTAATATTCGTCAGAGGCAGGGGGTGGGGTATCCTGGGCAGGTTCAGCTTCGCGGGTTTTTCCGCGCACGGTGGGAATCCTCAGCCGACTCCTCCACCCGCGTTCCTTATCGCCGAAATCTTTGGCGGGCTCCGCTGGCGCCCCGGTCTTCAGGTACGGGGACGAGGGCTGGGGAACAATCTTATCCTCAAGGTTGGTGAGGGCGGTTAGAAGTTCGCTGGCTTCGAAGGGCTTTACGATGAAGGCATCGGCGCGAACCCGGCGTGCTTCGTCGGCCTTGAACGGCTCCAGTTTGCCGACGGTTAGGAGTACAGGAATTCGAGCGGTTTCCGGCGATTCCCGAATTCGCTGGCAGACCTCCAGCCCGCCATAGCCAGGCATGTACACGTCCAGAACGATCAGGTCAGGTTTTTCTTCAGTGATCTTCTTCAGAGCGGAGGAGCCGTTGTTGACCGTGATCACTTCATAGCCGGCATCTACAAGGATTCGTCGGCCCATGTTTTGGGCAGTCACACTGTCATCTGCCAGTAGTATCGTACGTGCCAAGGCGAACCCTTCCCTTGAAAGGGGGAGATAGCGCGAAGGTAACGTGTCTTGGGCTCTAAGTCAATGAGAATACGACCATTAAAGAGGTTACGACAGGACAGCGCCGATCGGGGTCCGCTTAGCCAATTGAGCTGCGGCCCTTGAGCTCAGATACGCACCCGATCAGAAGGGTATTACTTTGTGAATACCTTTCTTTTTCTTGTGCTTGCTGGTGGCCTCCGCCGTGTCCTGGTCCCCGGGTGGAGGGTTCTGAGATGCCGCGTTGGGGTTTTGTGCATTGGTCGTGGGGGCCGAAGTCTGGCCAGAGGTCGACGCGGCTTGAATCTCGTTCACCTGTTGTGGCGGAGGTAGCGCCTGACTGGCCTCGGCCGGGACGTTCGGTTTGAGCTCCTTCGCGTCTGCCGGATTGACGTTAGGCTTCAGCTCGTTCGGGTCAGCGGGGCTATTGGAGGTGGCTCCGGTGGCAGGAGCCGGGGCTGCGGTTGCATCCGAACGGGGCACGGGCTGGTCGGGTGGTGGTGTACCTGGTTGGACGGTCTCGATCGAAACCGAGTGATTGTCGCTGCCATGACCCGCCGGAGCGATCACCGCCGCGGTTGCCTGGCGGACGACATCGCTGGCGCTTACTGGCGTCGGATCGACCAACGTGGGTTCGCCCACATGTGCCGTTTCCGCGACATCGGGACGCTTTTCGAAGTTCTTCACCAGCTTCGAGACTGGGGTTTCCGCGTGGCGGCTGTCCTCTTCCGCCTTATTTTCTGCGATGGCTGCCTTGGTCGGTTTCGGGATAGGCTGGTGAAGCGCAGCCAGCCTGAGCTTGGCGTCGTCGGCCCGGTTCATCAGAGGATAGCGAGTCAGAATGTGGTCGTAGGCATCGGTGGCCCCTTTGGTGAAAGGCTCAATCATGCGGGTCTTGACCACCTCATACATGCAATTCCGCGGCTGACCCGGGCTCACACAATTCGGTCGCGACCGCAACATATTGATCTCGCCTTCATAGGATTGTCCCAAAAGGTAGAGAGCTTCATCGGCTTTGCTATAGAGGGGATACTTGTCCACCAAGGTTCGCAAGCGCGCAATCGCGGCGGGATAAGATTCACGCAAGTAATAAAAGCGCCCGATCTCAAACTCGCGCTCGGCGAGGTCTTCCTGCACCTCTCGCAGCTTCTGCTTGGCCTCGGGGACCATTGGGCTATCGGGAAACTGTTGAATCAGTCGCCGATACTCCTCCTCGGCGCGCAGGGCGTGGGTGTAGTCGCGATCCGGCTTTTCCATCTCCTGATAGTGAATGTTGGCGATTTTCAGCTGAGCTTCCGCGGCTTCTGGCACGTTGGGGAAAAAGGTGATGAAGTCCTTGTACTCGATCTCCGCCTGCTCGAGTGACGCCGTGCCGCCTTCCGCATACCAGGAGTCCGCAATGGCCAGCTTGGCGCGGGCGATGTACTCCGAATCCGGGTAGGTATTGATTAGGGTTTGCAGGCTGAGCCGGGCTACGTCGAAGTGGTTGTGCTTCATGGCGTCCATGGCACGATCGAAGAGCACTTTGTCGGGTTGCTTCGAATCGACGTTGGCAATGGGATTTTTGACCTTCTTGTTGGTGCAACCCGAGATGAGCAACAGCAGACCCACAACGAGAACTATTTTCGGAAGACGTTGCGACATAAGACCTCGAAAATTGCCTCTACTTCCAGTTTTAGCCTGCGTTCCTTAGCAGGACGATGGGCAAGCAGAAACTATACCCTGAGGAATGCGGCTTCGCGGGCCGCTTTCAGCAGTTTCTGCGCGTTGTCGGCCGGGTCGCCGTGCCCGAAAACGGCACTGCCCGCCACCAGGATCTCGACTCCGGCCCGAACCACCTCGCCGACTGTCTCGACGTCAATGCCTCCATCCACTTCGATGCGAAAACCCAGGCGCTTTTCCGCCCGCCACTCGGCCAATCGGCGAATTTTGTGCACCACCCCGGGGATGAATCGCTGTCCCCCAAAACCGGGATTCACCGACATGATGAGCACGTGGTCGACCATGTCCAGTACCTCGGACAAGGTCTCAACCGGCGTCGCGGGATTCAGCACAACACCGGGCGATACATCATGACTGCGGATCAGGGTCAGAGTACGATTGAGATGGCGGCAAGCCTCCTGGTGAACCGAAATCCAATCTGCCCCGGCTTCGGCGAACTGGGGGATAAATTCATCCGGATGCTCAATCATGAGATGGCAATCGAGAGGCAAATCGGTTGCTTTTCTCAACGAGCGCAACACCACCGGTCCGAGGGTGAGGTTGGGCACGAAATGCCCGTCCATGACGTCCACATGGATGATTGTAGCTCCTCCCTGGACTGCGGAGTCGACCTGCTCGGAAAGGTGGGCAAAATCTGCCGACAGAATCGATGGGGCTAGCTCGATCAACCTAGGCTCCTGACGGATGCCGCACAAAAATTTTAACACGCGCATTGAGGCAGCCATGGCTTTTTCCCCGCTTTCCGCCCGCAGGATGCGGCCGCCAAAAGGTACAATCAAGCCTTGGTCTGGCGGACGTCGATCCCGCCGACCGCAGGCACATCATGATGCGAGTTCGAAAAGCCGTCTTCCCCGCCGCCGGTTTGGGCACACGTTTTCTGCCTGCCACCAAGGCTCAGCCCAAAGAAATGTTGCCCCTGGTGGACAAGCCGATCATTCAGTATGGCGTCGAAGAGGCCTTAGCCTCGGGTTGCGACCAGATCATCATTATCACCGGGCGGGGAAAGCAGGCGATTGAGGATCATTTCGACGTAAGTTATGAACTCGAAAGGATGCTCGAAGACCGCAAGAAGACGGACTTGCTGGCCATTGTGCGTCACATTTCCGATCTGATTCACGTGGCCTACGTGCGACAGAAAGAGGCTCTCGGCCTCGGCCACGCCGTGCTCACGGCGCGAGAATTGATTGGAGATGAGCCCTTCGCAATATTGCTGGCCGATGACGTGATCGATGCCGACCCTCCTTGCCTCAAGCAGATGATCCAGGTCTTTGAAGAGACCCAGAGCTCGGTCCTGGCCACTCAGATCGTGGAGGGCAAGGCAATCTCAGCATACGGCGTCCTGGACGTGAAGCCCGCCGACGGCCGGTTCCATGGCCGTCTCTATGAAATTGTCAACATGGTGGAGAAGCCGCGCCCGGAAGAAGCCCCTTCCAACCTGGCCATCATCGGACGTTACATCCTAACTCCGACGGTGTTTAACACCTTATCCCAGATTCAAACCGGCGCCGGCGGCGAACTCCAGCTCACCGACGGAATGAAGTTGCTGCTCAAACAAGAAAAGATGTATGCGTATGTGTATCAGGGCAGGCGTCACGATACCGGCGACAAGCTGGGCTTCCTGAAAGCCACGGTGGAATTCGCCCTGAAGCGAGAAGACTTGGGAGAACCGTTCCGCCAATACCTAAAGAGTTTGAACCTCTAGACTCGCTCCCCTTTCATCCTTCTCCCAAGGTCATCTTCAGTTTCTTCGATTTCTCTTCAACGCTGGAGGCCAGGTTTTGTTTGTGAGCAAGGAGTTTTTTTGCCAAGGCTGCGCTTCCGAGGCCTAGGATTTGTGCGGCCAGGATGCCTGCATTGGTGGCCCCGGGCCTGCCGATTGCCACCGTCGCGACGGGAATGCCCGCCGGCATCTGGACCGTAGCCAGCAACGAATCCAGTCCATTGAGCGAAGTCGAGGGAATCGGAACGCCGATGACCGGCAGGCTGGTGTGGGCTGCGATCACCCCGGCAAGATGGGCAGCTCCTCCCGCGCCCGCGATAATCACACGAATGCCCCGGCGTGCCGCATGGCGAGCGAAGTCCGCGGTACGCTCGGGAGAACGGTGGGCGGAGGTGACGTCGATCTCGTAAGCGATTCCAAAATCCTCGAGCACCTTAGCCACCTCGCGCATAATCTCGAGATCGGAGTCGCTCCCCATGACAATCGAAACCAGTGGCTTGCTCACGAGGTCCTTTCCAGTTGGCCCTGCAGGCCGTGCCAACCAACCCAAACTATCTCTTGCCAGCCTTTGCCGCGATATCTTTGCGGTAATGCGCCCCCTCGAAACTGATCTTCGAGACTACATCGTAGGCCCGAGCGACCGCAGTTTTCAGCTCCGGCGCTCGCGCCGTGATGTCGAGCACCCTGCCGCCTGCCGTGAAATACGTGTGATCCCGGGCTGAGGTGCCGGCGTGAAAAACTTTGACATCTGTCATGTGGTCGACGTCTTCGAGGCCGCTGATCTTTTTCCCCGCTTCGAAGGTACCGGGATAGCCGCCGGAGGCCATCACCACACAGGCGGTAGCATCCTTCGACCAGCGAAAATCTCCTTCGCTGACCCGACCTTCGATGGCTGCCTCGAAGGCCTCCAACAGATCGCTTTCGAGGCGCATCAGGATCGCCTGCGTCTCCGGATCGCCAAAGCGACAATTAAACTCAAGAACCATCGGTCCCCGCGCCGTCAGCATCAGCCCGCAATATAGAATGCCCTGGTATTCCACCCCCTCGGCTCTCATCCCCTCCACCACCGGCCGGGCGATGTGCTGCACAATCCAGTTCTGCATCTGTCCATCGAGCAGGGCTTGACTGGAGTAAGCACCCATGCCGCCCGTGTTTGGGCCGGTATCGCCGTCGCCGACCCTTTTGTAATCCTGCGCCGGTACCAGGGGGGCCACTCGGTCACCGTCACTGAGCACGAGAAACGAAAGTTCTTCTCCTTGCAGGCATTCCTCGATTACCACACAGAGCCCGGCTTCGCCCAGCATCTTGCCGCTGAGCATCTCGCTCGCGACCGTAGCGGCTTCATCCTTGGTCTTGCAGATCACTACGCCCTTTCCCGCAGCCAGCCCATCGGCTTTGAGCACAATCGGCATGTGAAAGTGGGGCAGGGCGTCACGAACCTCATCCCGCGACCTGCAGATCGCATAGGGCGCACTGGGAATATGGTGGCGCTGCATAAATAGCTTGGCGAAGCTCTTGCTCGACTCCAGCTGCGCCGCCGCCGCCGTCGGACCAAAGGTTTTCCATCCCTGGCTGGTAAAACGGTCGACCACGCCCAAGGTCAGAGGCAGCTCAGGTCCGACCACAGTTAGGTCGGGCTCGACCCGCTTGGCCACATTGACGAGCGAGTCGATGCTTTTGAGGTCGGCGGGTAAACATTCAGCATCGGCAGCAATCCCGCCATTGCCCGGAGCACAGTAAATCTTGGAAACACGTGGGGACTGGCGCAGTTTCCAGACCAGCGCGTGCTCCCGCCCGCCGCTTCCGAGGACAAGAACTTTCATAATTAGAAACAAACAAGGTTAGGGTCATCAGAGCGGGATGTCAAACCTGATTCCCGGGTATTGTCAAAACTTATTAGAAGCGTCTTCATCGTTAACTTTTTAGAAATGTCCCCTTTTTGTTGTTCTTGTGCGAATCGATCCCTGTTCGAATGCCACGATGGGTTAATCATGGTTAAGCCATCCCAGAACTGCCGACTGATTCCACGCGACTTGCAACCATTGCCGTGCCAACCAGGGCGTCGCGGTGCCACGAAGCCTTGTCCTGGCAACAGCGGAGAATGCCATTCGGATGTTGAACTTTGCTGGTCGAGAAATGGTCGAAAAGGTGGATATCAATGCAAAAGAGGAGGACATGGGATTTGAGATGATGCTTATAGAGATTATTGATCCTCTGAGGGGAACAAATGAAAAAGGATCACCGGGTTATGTAAAGCAGTTTCTCCCAGGCCAACTTCAGCCATCAGGGGGCACCGGGCCGTAAACATGTGATGAGGGTCACTGACCGCGACAGATGCTGTGAAGGAAACTATTGCACGAATCGAGTATCGGCGTTGTTCCAGAAGGGGTACTAGAGCGCCACGGTGCCCCTTTTTGGCGTCCATCCAATCCGCGGCTGTACGCCCCAACCAGGGGTCCCCGCTCGATGCCATCATATAATCGAGGCGGATGATAACCGTCTCCAAAGAAGACTACCTAAAGGCCATCCTGGAGGCCGAAAGCGAAGGCGAGAGCGTGATCTCCGCTACCCTCGCCCACTGGCTTTCGGTATCGGCACCGGCGGTCACGATGGCGATGCGCCGCCTGAAGAGGGATGGCCTGGTCCGCATCGGGAGCGACGGCCAGGTTGGACTGACTCCCGCAGGGCGCAAAATCGCACGTAGACTGGCTCTGCGTCATCATCTCATCGAGCGCATGTTGGCCGAGATGTTTGGCATGGAATGGTACAAGGTTCACGATGAAGCGGAGCGTTTGGAGCACGCGGTATCACCGGATTTTGAAGCCAAGCTGCTCGCCAGGCTGGGAAAACAAGCTGCCTGCCCGCACGGAAGTCTCAGCGAACGCGAGAGTCCGGCGAGCCGACGCCGTCGAGGCTTGCTGCTGCTCGCGGAAGCCGACGCCGGACGAGACTATGTGGTCAGCGGCATTTATGAGCGGGACCGAAAGTTACTCGAATTTCTCGAGGGGCGGGGAATTCGCCCAGGGGCCGAACTTCACGTATCCGGGAAGAATTATGATCAGACGCTGACTCTGGCTACTGATCGGGGACGTGTCACCCTGGGGCGCTCTGCCGCCGAAAGAGTTTGGGTGGCGCAAGAATCGCCGCCTCGACGTCGTGGTTCCTTGAAAGACTGAGGGCGTCAATCACACTCGTTGCCGTCGCCTTGCACCTGGTCACATTTTGCCCGCAAGACCTTGACCAACCCTCAGCAGGGGTCCGACCGTTAGCACAGTTGCGGTGACACCGGAAGCTTCGATCACACTGACCGTTAGCAATCTGGTGGCCGGCCATGAGATTCAAGCTCCAGGGCCATTTGAGTCCGGGCCGCAATCACTCATAATCTTATCGGACGCCGGAACCATTGCTTATAGCAATTTCCCGCTAAAATATACCCAGTCTTGGACGGCGCATGCTGAACCGCCCACATTGCGGTCGGCATCTATTTCCCAAGGAAGGTGTTGCTCGATGAACAGCTTTGGTGCTTGCTCTACGCTCCCCATCGGCGGCCAGGAATATCAAATCTACCGTATCGACGCTTTGGATAAGCAGGGAACTTCGACCCGGCATCTTCCCTACTCGTTGCGCATTCTCCTGGAAAACCTTTTGCGCATGGAAGACGGTCGCAATGTTACCCCGAAGGATATTCTTGCGCTGGCTGGCTGGAACAGCCAATCAACACCGGACCGTGAAATTGCCTTCACTCCCAGCCGCGTTCTCATGCAGGATTTTACCGGTGTTCCCGCCGTGGTCGATCTGGCCGCCATGCGGGACGCCATGAAGCGTCTCTCCGGCGACCCAGCGCGGATCAATCCTTTGTTGCCAGCAGAGCTGGTGATCGATCACTCGGTGCAGGTAGACCAATTCGGCACGCCCAACGCCTGGCAGATCAACGCAGAGCTCGAATTCCTGCGCAACAGGGAGCGCTACGCGTTCTTGCGATGGGGGCAAACTGCCTTTCGCAATCTCGCCATCGTCCCGCCGGACACCGGAATTGTGCACCAAGTCAATCTCGAGTATCTGGCGAGGGTCGTGTTCGTCGAAAAAAGACCAGGGGAAACTCTTGCCTACCCCGACACCCTGGTCGGGACGGACTCGCACACCACGATGATCAACGGGCTAGGGGTGCTGGGATGGGGTGTGGGTGGAATCGAAGCCGAGGCGGCGATGCTCGGGCAACCGGTCTCAATGTTGATTCCTCAGGTCGTCGGCGTCAAGCTGAACGGCAGACTTCGGGAGGGCGCAACTGCGACCGACTTGGTGCTCACGATCACCGAGATGCTCCGCAAGCATGGAGTGGTCGGCAAACTGGTGGAATACTTCGGATCAGGTCTCGAGGAGCTCCCCTTGGCTGATCGAGCCACCATCGGCAACATGTCTCCCGAGTACGGCGCTACCTGCGGCATCTTTCCCGTCGACAAAGAGACCATCAACTACTTGCGACTGACCGGGAGATCGGAGGAACAGATCGCTTTGGTTGAGGCCTACTGCCGCGAGCAAGGACTGTTCCACGATGCGAAGACCCCGCAAGCGCAATATTCCGAGCTGCTTTCGCTCGATCTCGGAAGTGTGGAACCCAGCCTTGCCGGCCCTAAGCGTCCGCAGGATCGCGTGCCCCTGTCGAAGGCTAAGGAGTCCTTCGAACAGGCGTTGCCGTCCTTGATCAAGCCGGGGAAATCAGCTTCGAGCGGGGTCGAAGCCGCCTCCGGCAACGGAAATCCTCACCACGGCAGTGTGGTCATCGCGGCGATTACCAGCTGCACCAACACATCGAATCCCGCCATGATGCTCGCGGCCGGGCTCCTGGCGAAAAAGGCGGTCGAGCGCGGGCTCGAAGTGCCGGTCTGGGTGAAGACTTCGTTGGCTCCCGGATCGAAAGTGGTGCGTGACTATCTGACGCAAGCCGGACTGATGGGGTACCTCGAAAAGTTGAAATTCCATATCGTCGGCTACGGTTGTACTACGTGCATCGGGAATTCCGGCCCCCTGCCCGAAGAAGTCTTGAGCGTGATTGAAAACAAGAATCTGGTGGTGGCCTCGGTGCTGTCGGGAAATCGAAACTTTGAAGGCCGCATCAATCCGGATGTGCGCGCCAATTACCTGATGTCACCGCCCTTGGTTGTGGCCTTCGCCTTGGCCGGACGCATTGATCTCGACCTGCGCAAGGACGCCTTAGGTACCGACAAGCAGGGCAATCCCGTCTATCTGGTTGACATTTGGCCGTCGCGCAGCGAAGTGGAAGAGGCGATGCAGCATTCCATTTCCTCGCAGATGTTTCGCCAAACCTACGGCCAGGTCTTTCAAGGAGATGCACATTGGCGCTCGCTGGCGGTCCCGGCCGGAGATACTTACAGCTGGGATCCCGAGTCCACTTATATACGCTGCCCTCCTTACTTCGATGGCATGACCGTCCGCCCGGAAACGGTGGGTGACATCCACCACGCCCGCGTGCTGGCGGTGCTTGGCGATAGCGTCACCACCGACCACATCTCGCCCGCCGGTTCGATCAAGCCGGACAGTCCAGCAGGGAAGTACCTGATCGAGCATGGAGTGAGGCCCGCCGAATTCAATTCCTACGGGTCGCGGCGGGGAAACCATGAGGTCATGGTTCGCGGCACCTTCGCGAACGTTCGTCTGCGCAACAAGTTAGTGCCCCAGCGGGAAGGCGGATTCACCCGTCACTGGCCCGAGGGTTCCGAGGTGACCATCTTCGAGGCGGCAGAAAGGTACAAAGAGGAAGGAGTGCCGTTGCTGATCCTGGCCGGAAAGGAATACGGAGCGGGTTCGTCGCGGGACTGGGCTGCCAAGGGCCCACGGCTGCTCGGCGTGCGCGCGGTAATTGCCGAAAACTACGAGCGCATTCATCGCTCCAATCTCGTGGGGATGGGAATTTTGCCGCTTGAGTTTCTTGAGGGAGAAAGTGCTGCATCGCACGGGCTGACAGGGGAGGAGGAATTCCTCATCAGCGGCGTGGGCGAGGTGGTCGACAGATTTGCCCCCCGCAGTCAGGTGAAGGTAACGGGCCGCGTCGATGGCACCAAGAAAGAGTTTTTCGCGGCGGTGCGCATCGACACTCCTCAGGAGGCGCAGTATTATCGAAACGGCGGCATCCTCCAGTTTGTGCTGCGCCAGTTGCTGGCAGGAGATCCCAAGCCAGAAGCCGTCACCGCCTGAGATCCTCGGGACCAGCCCTGAGAGTCAGAGGCTGTCTTTCCCATTCATTTTGCTAGAACGCCTTCGCGGAATCGAGCAGAATGGTAACCGGACCATCGTTTACCAATTCCACCAGCATGGTCTGTTGAAACTGACCGGTTGGGCAGAAAAGCCCAGCGGCTCGGATTCGTTCGACCAGGTATTCGTAGAGAGCGCGAGCTTGCTCGGGAGGAGCGGCCAGATCGAAGGAGGGCCGTTTCCCGCGGCGTACATCTCCATAAAGCGTAAACTGGGAAACCACCAGCACCGCGCCCCGGATCGCTGCCACGTCCAAGTTCATCTTTCCGTTTGGATCGTCGAAGATGCGCAGTCCGGCAATCTTGTCGGCCAGGTAGTCGGCGTCGGCTTCGGTATCCTCCCGCGAGACACCAACCAGCACCAGCAGTCCACGGTCGATTTCACCCGAGACCTTTCCGGCTACCGCCACCCGGGCGCGAAGCACGCGTTGCACGACCGCTCGCATGGTTTCTCTTTACCTCGGTAGGTCGCCCGCCCGTCGGGGAGTGGTTTTCCTTCGGCTTCGGCTTGCTCATGATACGCTGCTTGTCACCCGGGTGCCGGATCGAGCAGGTACTCAGGCCAGTTCCAAGGCGACGACGATTCTCCGCGAAAGCGGAGCCAGTTCTTCTGAGTTCGCGCGGGGTGTTTGACCGTGGCAACGGCGAGAAGTTAGGATGCTGGTTACCAGGTTGCTCGAGCCTCGCGGTCAGTCTCGGGTGCCCAGAGACTCTGATTTACCGATTTGTACGGCTCATTAGACTACTTATTTCCTTTTTCAGCTCACCAGGAGGCGCAGGGTTATGGCCGTTGCCACAAAGAAGGAACTGCATGAAAAAGTCCGGCAAATCATCAGTGAGCAGCTGGGTATCGATGAGGCGGAGATTACGCCCAGTGCTTCATTTATCGAAGATTTGGGAGCCGATTCGCTGGACCAGGTCGAACTCGTGATGGCGCTCGAGGAGGCATTCGATTTAGAAATTGCGGATGAGGATGCCGAGAAGATTCTGCGGGTGCAGGACGCCCTCGAATACGTGGAGAAACACGCAAAATAGGGAAACGCGGACTCGGCTCCGCTCGTGGAGCCGATCGCGAGGAATCTGCATCACATAGCACAAGGAGAACTCATGCCTGCCGTCGAGGAAAAAGTAAAACAAATCATCATCGAACAACTAGGCGTGGATGAAGGGGAAGTCACCCAGAACGCCTCCTTCGTGGATGACCTCGGTGCCGATTCGCTCGATACCGTGGAACTCGTGATGGCTTTCGAAGAGGCTTTTGAAATCGAAATTCCGGATGAAGATGCCGAGAAGATCCGGACCGTCCAGGATGCGGTGGATTACGTCTCTAAGCACGCGAAAGGCGGGAAGTAGTTGGCGCGACGGGTTGTAGTAACTGGCCTTGGCCTGATTTGCGGAGTCGGGAATACCACCGAAGAAGTCTGGCGGAATTTGCTTGCCGGCAGATCCGGCATCTGTCGCATTACCCAGTTCGATGCCTCGACGTTCGCCTGCCAGATTGCCGCCGAAGTTAAGAATTTTGATCCGCTCAACTTCATCGAAAAAAAAGAAATCAAGAAAATGGGCCGTTTCATCCACCTGGCCATCGCGGCCGCGGATGAGGCCGTAGCATCCTCCGGGCTTCGTATCACTCCCGAGAATGCGACGCGGGTCGGGGTCCACATCGGGTCGGGCATTGGGGGATTCGATGTGATTGAGCGCGAACATCGAAACCTGCTCGAAGGCGGCCCACGAAAGATATCCCCCTTCTTTATCCCGGCGGCGATCGTAAATCTGGCGGCGGGTCATGTCAGCATCCGGTTTGGCGCTAAAGGTCCAAACGAAGCAGCCTGTACCGCGTGCACCTCCAGCGCACATTCGATCGGGGACGCTTACAAAATCATTGCCCGCGGCGATGCCGATGTGATGATTGCCGGAGGTACCGAAGCCGCCGTGACTCCGATGTCAGTGGGAGGATTTGGGGCCATGCGGGCACTGTCCACCCGCAATCAGGCCCCCGCGCAATCCAGTCGGCCATGGGATCGAGGGCGCGACGGATTTGTGATTGGGGAGGGCGCTGGAATTCTGATCCTGGAAGACCTGGAGGTGGCTCGGCGCCGGGGAACGAAGATTCTGGCCGAGATTGTCGGCTATGGCATGAGTGGCGATGCGCACCACATTACGGCGCCTGCGGAAGATGGCGACGGAGCCTATCGGGTGATGCTCAACGCTTTGCGAGACGCGCAGGTTTCGCCCGAGCAAGTGGACTACATTAACGCCCACGGTACCTCCACCGAGATCGGGGATCGACTGGAGACCGTTGCGGTCAAGCGTGCCTTTCAGGACCACGCTCGCAAAGTGGCCGTGAGCTCAACCAAATCGATGACCGGTCACCTGCTGGGCGGTGCGGGAGGGCTCGAAGCCGGCATTACCATCCTCGCTCTGCGCGACCAGATTTTGCCTCCGACGATCAATTTGGAAGATCCCGACCCGGCGTGCGATCTGGATTACGTTCCCAACCACACCCGCAAGGCGCAGGTCGAATATGCCATGTCGAACTCATTTGGGTTTGGCGGCACGAACGGGGCTTTGCTGTTCCGCCGCTGGACGGAGTGAGCCTACCGGATTCGATCTTCCCCGGTTTTCTCTGCTCTGTGGCACCACGCCGAGACGGCCCTGGCGGTCGCCGAATGGAAGCGCGAACCCGTCCTCCGGTTCATCGATTTCTCGGGATACTGGGCATTCGCCAGAGTGGACCTTGGTACTCGGACATTGTCCTTCTTCCCTTTTGCCAAGGTTTCCCCTGCAAGCCAGAATCATGCGCATGGATAACCACTTCGCATCTGCCTCGGCTCCCTCCCCCATCCGAAAATCCTCCGCCCGGGCGGCCCTGATCGATCTCAAGGATCCGGCCAGGGCCGTGATTTCCGATTGCTTCCGGCATTTTGGCATCGAACCCGTCGTCCTGGGCCCCGATTCCGCCGATCGACTGCGCAGAGACAAATTCGAAGCCTGCGTGTTGAAACTGGCGCCTCCGGCCCAGGAAGTGATGGAGTCGGCTCGTACGTCGCCTTCGAACAGCCGGATGGTGATCTATGGGGTGGGCGGTAGCGCGCGGGAAGCCCTGAGTTTTTCCCGCTACGGGATCAACGCCATTTTTCGTGAGCCGCTCGAACGATCGGCAGCCATGAAGCTGGTTCGGGCCACGCAAACATTGGTGTTGCATGAACTGCGCCGCTACGTGCGCATCCCCGTGATCGCCGAAATTACGGTGGGCATCCCGCAGGACCATCTGCGTTTTACCGCAACTAGCATCGAGCTCAGCTCGGGGGGAATGTCCATGCGCAGCACGGCCGACCTTTCGGTTGGCGATGTGGTGGAGATTTCATTCTCGCTTCTGACTCTGCCCAAGGTTCGGGTTCGCGGCCGCGTAAGCTGGCGGAATCCGGCCGGCAAAGCCTTTGGAGTTCGCTTTGAGAGTCAGGATGATCGCCGGCGCCAGATCAAAGAATGGGTGGATGCCTTTTCCCAGGCAGGGGAAATCGCTGCCCACGGCAATTCTTCCCCTGCCGAGTTGCCGGCCGATTTCAGGCAGCAACCCTGAAAACAGCCCGTGGTCGCTCATCCCCAGCACCCTGGTGAACCTAAGAAGGACAGGACCTTCGGTAACTTCCGTCTGCCAACCGGCGGGTGACATACTGGACCCCTCTGCACTATGACGTATCTCAATTCACGCGCTCCACGAGTACGCTTCAAAGAAGTGACTCCCGCCGTGGTTCGACTTCGAAATGGTTGGCGTGTGTCCGGCCAATTGGTGATGATTTCAACCACCGGCGGCCTGCTCTGCTTGTCCAAACCTCTTGATCAGGGCTCCGAGGTAAAGGTAATGTTCCTGACGCAGAGCGGCCCGGTTCTGGGTGCGGCAGAAATGCTGAGTCCGGTCTCCGACGGTTCGCAGCCATTCAAGTTCACCGAGCTCTACAACGATGATCGACGCAGGCTGCAGGCAGCGATTCAGTTATCCCAGGAGCAGAATCGTCAGGATTACAGGCAGATCGAAATGTTCCGAGCTTGGTAAGATCCGTCTCGTCCCGAGCCCGTCCCACCCAGTTCCGTAAGCCCCCTATGGCTTGGCCGGTAGCCATCCCGACGCAGCCGACCTCCGTTGCGCTTCTGTCAATTCCAGCCGGCCCATGCCGTCAATCCGAGCAGCGGTGCTTCCTCGCCGACCAGCCTCGATTCTGTTAAGTGATTGAAAAATCGCCTCAATCGATGTGGGAGGAGATGGCTCGATATCTTCGCCGGGGAGAGTGCGGCGGGGAGAGTGCGGCTGTTGACCTGTCGGCGAGACGGGCATAACATGGCGCACGCAGGAAGCCTGGTGCCCGCGAAGTGAGGCGGCCTCCCCTATAGCGCGGGCAGTAGCCTTAACTCTCAACCAGGAACACCCGCTTATGGCGATTCGAAGACCCGAACCGTCGGTTTCGGTGGCCGAATTTGCCGCAGCCTTGCTGAGCGAGCAGGAAGCGGCCCCACGAGCGCAAGTCACGGCTGACAGGGTTCTAGAACTTCTTCCCGATGGCGCGGTGGTGGTCTACGTCATCGGGGATCAGCAAAGCCCAGCCTGGACAGCCAAGGCCACGGCCGGCGAAGTTAACGTCGCCGAGGCGATGGGGTTTCATGAGGGCACTTTGGGCGTGGTTGCCGAGAAAAGGATGCCCCTGGTGTTCGAGGGCGCCAACCTGCGGCGCGAAAACTACGCTCACCTGGATATCCGCCGCACGGTGATCTCGCTTGCGTACGTCCCCCTCATGGCAGAGAAGATGCTGGTCGGTGCCATCGAGCTGGTCAGCTACGAGCACTCCCTTCCCGATGCAGTTTTGCGGACCGTGACGGAGATTGCCGAGCTCGCATCGCCGGCGATCTCTACCGCTCTCGCTTATGAGAATGAGCGCAATGCCAGCCTGCATTCGATCAGCCGTGTGACCCAGATGTATGACCTCGAGAGAGTCTTCAACTCAACCCTCGAGATGGATGACTTGCTCGAGATCATTGCCAAGAAATTCCAGGAAGTGATGAACGTTCAAGGTATCAACCTATGGATGGTCAACGGGGATGCGGTCGAGTTGATGAGCCAGGCGGGTATCGATCCCACCGCTCAGGTGGGCATGGTCCAGCGACCGGGAGAAGGAATTGCGGGAGATGTCTCGGAGAACGGCGAAGTGGTATTGATCGAGAATCCGGAAGACAAGCGTCTCGAAAAGCGCAACGCGGGCATCGAAGACGGGGCTGTGTTCTCGCTTCTCGCCACCCCGCTCATGGAACACGAGAGCCTGGTCGGCCTGGTCGAAGCCGTGAACCGCCTGGACGGCGTGCCCTTTGATGAAGACGATCAGTTCTTGCTGACCAATATCTGTGAGACAGCCGGCAATGCTCTGCACAATGCCAGCCTGCTGCAGGCTGAGCGCAAGCTCGAGATCCTGGAGGCGCTGGTGAAGGTCAGCGGTGAAATTACCTCAACCCTCGACCTGGATCATGTTTTGGATACGGTGGTGAACGGGCCCAGTGCGGTGATTCCTTATGACAGAGCTGCGATTGCCCTCGAGCAGCGCGGCCGCCTGCAGTTGAAGGCCATTTCGGGCATCAGCAAGATCAATCCTCAGGACCCGGACACTGCTCGTCTTCAGGACCTGCTCGAGTGGGCTTCGGCGTCGAGAGACTCCATCTTCGTCGCTCAGCACGGGGCCGAAGTCGACGCTGAGCGTCCGGAAACACGCGCGAAGTTCGAAAGGTATTTCGCTGACTCAGGGATGCGCGGATTTCACGCGCTGCCTTTGGCGGATGACGATGGGCTCTTGGGCATACTCTCGTTCGAAAGCCAGGATGCGGATTTCCTCAGCACGGCGCATCTGGAGATGATCCAGGTGCTGGCCGGGCAAGCCACGGTCGCATTGCGCAATGCCTCGCTCTATCGCGAAGTACCGTTCATCGACGTACTCGAGCCTATCCTCGAGAAAAAGCGCAAGTTCCTGGCGATGGAGAAGCGGCGGCGCATGGCCCTGGTGGCGGCCGCGGCGGCGGGCCTGCTGTTTCTGGCTTTGTTTCCTCTGCCGTTGCGCGTGGACGGACCTGCCGTCGTAGCACCGGCGCATAGCGCACGCGTCGAGCCCGAGGTTGCCGGAGTGGTGCGCGAGGTGTACGTGCGGGAAGGCGACGCCGTCAAGCCGGGCACTGTGCTGGCCACTCTGGCTGACTGGCAGTATCGGGCCGAGCTTGCCGGCGCCCAGGCTAAGTACAACACGGCGGTCTCGGCAATGGACCATGCCCTGGCGACCAATGATGGCACAGCAGCCGGAATCTTGCGCACCCAGGTGGACTATTGGACATCGGAAGTCCGGCGCGATCGTGAGCGGGTGGAGAGGACAGCATTGCGGTCGCCCATCGATGGTCTGGTGGCGACACCCCATCTCGAAGACACCATAGGACGGAACTTGAATGTGGGCGACAGCTTCGCCGAAGTCGTCGACACCTCGCGAGCGAATGTGGACGTAGCCGTCGATGAACAGGATGTCCCGTTGTTGAAGCCCGGCCAAAGAGCGGCGGTAAAGCTCGAGGGCTTTCCGACTCGCACCTTTCGAGGCGAAGTCGCGGTGGTGAGCCCCAAGGGTCAGCTGGAGAATGACGAACGCGTCTTCTATGCCAGGTTGATGGTGCCGAACCGCGACGGACTGATTCGCGCGGGGATGCAGGGCCGAAGCAAGATCGTAACCGGATGGCGGCCGGCCGGGCTGGTCTTATTCCGGCATCCGGTCATGTGGCTTTGGTCCAAGATCTGGTCGTGGGTGGGCTGGTAACTGGAGGGGACGATGAAGCGATGTGTTCGGGCTTTGCTGCTGTTTTTCCCGGTGCTCGGATTGGCCGCTTGCGACACCTCCAACCAGCCGACTGCCGCCGTGGCGGCCCCACCACCGCCAATAGTGAACCCTGCAACGAAAACCGAAAACAACTCTGTCCAGGCGACGGGTCCCATCGTAGTCGAGAACCAGGTGGATGTGCTGGCGTTACGCGCCGGGGTCGTCTCCGCCATCCAGATTGAAATTGGCAAGACCGTGCACAAAGGCGACCTGCTGGCCAGGCTGGATGACCGCCAGGTGATCGCCGAACGCGACGCGGCCGCCGCCAAGGTCCACAGCTCGGAAGCTGATTTGAAGGATTGGGAAGCAGAGACCGGGGTGGCTGAGGCTGACTTCAAGCGTGCCCAAGCCATGCGAGACGCCGGCATTAACACCCAAGAAGCCCTCGACCATGCTCGCTACAAGCTGGTTGGATCGCAATATGAGATCGAAAAGGCCAAGCAGGAGTTGACGAATGCTCAAGACAATCTGCGTGCGGCTGAGCTCGAAGTGGAGAAGACCAGGATTAGCGCACCGTTCGACGGCATCGTGGCCCGGCGTTACGTGCGCGTCGGACAAACCGTCGCGGTGAGTGACCGCCTGTTTTGGCTCACCGCCGTCGCCCCTCTGCAGGTGAAATTCACCTTGCCCGAACATCTGCTGGGAGCCATCCAAACAGGCCAAATCGTAGCCGTTAGTTCGGCCGACATTTCACCCGCCGTCGAGCATCGAGCCAAGGTAATTGGCGTGAGCCCGGTGGTCGATCCGTCGAGCGGAACCATCGAGGTGCTGGCCCAGATCGAGGGCACTGCCCCCGATCTGCGCCCGGGCATGCTGGCCAATATCCGCCTTGATCTGGCGCCATGAACATTGTTCAAGCCTTGGACGCGGCGCTGCCTGAGCTGCCCGAGCGGGTGATCCGTCGGGACCGGCCCAAGCTGGACCCACGCGTCATCACCAAAGAGCACATCGAGGCTGGCCGCCCCATTGTCATCGCCAAGGTGCCGGGATCGGAGTTTATTCTGCGCTTCATTCCGGAACAGTGGAAATTGGTCCAGCTTTTTGACGGAAACAGGTCGTATCACGAGATCGCAGAACTTTCGGCCGAAGTGACCCAAGTGTCGTTTTCCGAGGATGACGTTCGAGAAATTGCCAGCTTCCTCTATGACAACAGCGAGTTTATCTCGAAAACTCCGCTCGAAAAGAACATAATCCTCAAACAGGAATTACGCGGGCAACGCCGCAAGAAGCGAAAAAGGTTCCAGATCACCGACTTCACCGACATCACGGTGAAAGTATGGCCGAACGCAGACCAATACATCAGTTGGCTCTACCCTAAGGTGAAGTTCATCTTCACTGCGCCTTTTGTGCTGCTCACTCTGTTCTTGTTCGCGGTCATGCTGTGGATGTGGGCCGACAAGTTCGTGGAGATCTGGAACGATAGCTTCGAATTCTACAACTTCACCACCAAGTCCGGGAAAGACCTCATCGAGTTCTGGTTCCTATTCGCTGTCATGGCTTTCTTTCATGAGACGGCTCATGGCCTGACCTGCAAGCATTTCGGCGGTCAGGTAGAGAAGATGGGCTTCACGCTGATGTACTTTGCTCCCAGCTTTTTCTGCGATTCTTCGCAGGCCTGGATCTACGGCGGCAAGTGGGAAAGGATTGCCGTAGCGATTGCCGGCATCTGGATTGATTTGATCCTCTGTGTCTTTGCCACGGTCGTCTGGTGGGGAACCGCCACCGGCATGGCTATTCATGATCTTGCTTATAAGGCCATGATGGTCACCGGCATCGGCGTTTCCCTGCTGAACCTCAACCCTCTGATCAAGCTCGACGGATACTTGATCTTCTCCGAGCTGACACGCGAACCGGACCTCAAGGAAAGAAGTACCGCCTACCTTTCCGGCCTGGTGCGGAACAAAATCTTCGGTCTGCCCGTCGAGGTGGAGTTTGTGCCCAGACGGCGTCGTCCCTTCTATATCATTTATGCCATCCTTTCGGGCCTGTACTCCTATCTGCTGTTATCGTTCCTGATGGTGTTCACCTTTCATGTTCTGGAGTCCTACACTCCGGAATGGGCCTTCCTGCCCGCGATCGCGGCTGGGTACTGGGTTTTCAAGTCGCGCATTCACATGCTGGTGAGATTTATGAAAATTGTTTACCTGGACAAAAGAGAAAGGGTCAAAGCCTGGCTGACGGCGCCCCGTGCGGCCGCGCTGTCGAGCCTGGCATTGCTAATCGCCTTCCTGCCGCTCTGGCCGGACTTCGTTGAAGGCAACTTCACGCTGGAGCCTGCCAGCAAGGCGTGGATTCGGGCCGTGGTTCCGGGAACGGTAACCCAGGTGATGGTCGAGGAAGGACAAACCGTGGCCGCGGGCCAGCCCCTGGTCGCACTCAGCAATCTCCAACTGGAATCCGCCGCAGCCCGTGCCGAGGCAGACCTGCATCTCGCCTCCGCCGAGGCCAACCAGGCGCTGCTCGAGCATGGCA
>DASPVG010000061.1:0-7708 GCA_035622455.1 Terriglobales bacterium | reverse complement strand
CAATACAGCTTCCAGGGGAACGCCCGCCTCTTTCCAGAGGTCCATCAGCACCCAGTCGAGCGTGGAAAGCAGAAGCGTCGTGCCGCGTCGCTGGCGAAAGTGATCCTCGATTTCGGTGAAGTAGTTAAAGTAGTTTTCCACCATCGGTCAAGAGGGCGTCTCTATGCGGCTGCTTGAAGATTTTACTGTACAGTTGAAGGTCGTGTTTGAGGAAGACTCCACTGAGTCTATCCTCAAGAGCGTGACGCGCGCGGGAACATAAGCGTCTTGTGGCGACCCGACTCTTCGCTGCTGCTTATGCTGAATCACGGGGTCTGCTAAATTGCTGCCATGTGCAAGCCGTTTTTTTTCGTCTGTGCACTGGCGGTTCTTCACCTGCCGGACCAAGCATGCGCCCAGTTCACGGATCCGGGCACTTACGACAATACTCCGGTAGGGATTAATCAACTCGAGCTGGGCTATGCCTACGTGCACGCCAATGCCTCGATAGATCCTGCGCTCATCATCACCGGCGCAAACTTCAACCTTAATCAAGGAACCGTCGACTACACGCGCTATTTTGGGTTGTTTCACCGTTTAGCGTGGGTGGATGTGGCTATTCCAATTGCGGGCCTCGGCGGCTCAATCAGCGGACCTAACATCCAAGCTTCCGTCACTGGCGCGGGCGATTCCAGCTACGAAATGGCCATGTTGCTGAAGGGGGGGCCGGCCCTAAGCGTGGCACAATTCGAAGACTACAAGCCGACTACGACTTTGGGTGTGAGCCTCACTACCACCGCCCCCACGGGCTTGTACCGTTCCAACAAGATTCTCAACCTGGGTTCGGATCGCTGGTCGTTCAAGCCCGAAATCGCCTTGTCGCATCCATTTGGGCCTGAGCAGAAGTGGGAGGTCGACGCCTACGGCAACGTCTATTTCTTCACAGACAACAGTTCTTACCATGGACGGCAGATCCTCGGGCAAAAGCCCCTACCCGGACTGGAAGGACACCTCAGCTATATTTTCAACGACAGCCTCTGGGCTTCTCTTGATACGCGCTACTCCTTTCAAGGCATCACGTTGGTCAACGGCGTCGATCAGAACAATGGGCAACAGAACTTCATCTTGGGTAGTGAAATAAACGTGTCCATTAACTCCCACAACTCCCTGCTCTTCGAATTCGCCAAGGCCTTGGTGCATCAAAATGGTCCGGCCCTTGTCGGCTTCAGCGTGAAGTATGACTATACGTGGGGCAAGGGTTACAAGTAACCAAGCGACCGACTCATAGCTAACGCCCGTTAGTGCCAATCAGCGCTCAGCGTGCGGCTCATCGAGGTGAACAGGCGCTCTCCCGACGCGCAGGTTGATCACCAACACTTCGAAGCTCATCGCAACCTAGGTACAGCCCTTCGGGATATTGCGTATCTTGGGAGAAAGTCGAGCGCACTCACCGTTCGGGAGCTAGGCTCACCTCTCGCTGGCTCGACCGGCTTTAGCGATCGCGTTGCGTTCCCAGATGATGCACAGTCCCTCCAAGGTCAGGAAATCGTCGATGTGCTTGATGTATTTTGATTCCTTCCCGATGAGAGAAGCCAGACCGCCGGTGGCCACGATCTTGGTTGCTTTTCCCAGCTCTCTAAGCAGGAGCTCGAGAATTCCATCCACCAATCCAAGATAGCCGTAATATAGGCCCGATTGCAGGCTGCCGACGGTGTTGGTGCCGATGATCTTCGAGGGTTTGCGAATATCCACGCGGGGAAGCCGGGCAGTGCGTCCAAACAGCGCATCAGCCGAGATGCCAATACCGGGGCAGATCACCCCGCCTTGATATTCTCCCTGGGCAGTCACGCAGTCGAAGGTAGTGGCGGTTCCGAAGTCCACGGAAATGATCGGCCCGCCGTATTTCTCGAAAGCCGCAACCGAATTGACAATACGGTCGGCGCCGACCTCGGCCGGATTCTCATAAAGAATCGGCATTCCCGTCTTCACACCCGGCCCAATGAAAAGCGGTTGGGTATGGAAATACCGTTCACAGACTTGCCGCAGGGTGGAATCGAGCGGAGGCACGACGGAGGAGATCACGATGCCGTGGATCCCATCGACGGCAAGGTTATCCATGGCAAAAAGATTGCGAAACAAAACCCCATACTCATCGACCGTTTGGGTGGAAATGGTTGTCACCCGCCAGTTGGCAATGAGTTCGTAGCGCCCTGGCGGCTCCGGCCGATCGCCGGGGGCTGGTTTGGCCTTCGCTGCTCGTGCGAAGACCCCCAGGACTGTGTTGGTGTTGCCGACATCGAGAACTAGGAGCATGGGCAATTCTTGGCCAAGCCTTCCTCGGGCTCGGATCCAGTGTTCCGGGCGAATCACTCCACCCTTACGGTCCCAGTTAGGACCGTACGCAGACCCTGTGGGGTGCGCACTTGCAGAAACCCGCGGGAATCGAGTCCTTCGGTGATACCTTGGTAGCCGCCTTCCTCCTCCACTCGCACTCGGACCCCTCGCACCATCGACGAGCGTTCGGCGAAACGCCGCAGGATGGCGTGATGTGGATGGGTCCCGAGACTGCGATATTCCCGATCGAGAGATTTTAGCAAAGCGGCACACAATTCCAGGCGCGAATACTCGCTCCCCGTGGCCATCCGTAACGATGTAGCCGTGGTTTCCAAGTCGGCAGGGAGGGTGGTTTGATTGACGTTCACGCCGATGCCGACAACCACGTGACGAACCCGGGTCGCTTCGGCATTCATTTCGGTGAGGATTCCACAGAACTTTTTGCCGCGAACCAAAAGATCATTCGGCCATTTCAGGTCGGGAGAAAGCGCGGGATCAAGCTCCCCGACTGCCGCTTGTACGGCAAGCCCCGCAGCGAGGGCGAAGATAAGGAGTTCTGACGGCGGTAGCACAGGGCGTAACACCAGCGAACAGTAGATTCCTGTCGAGCGGGGGGAGTGCCATCGATTGCCTCCGCGGCCACGACCCGCGGATTGCTGCTCGGAGAGGAATACGCTGCCTTCCGGGGTACCGTCCCGGGCGGCATCCATGGCGACCGTGCTGGTCGAGTCGATATTGTAATAATGATGAAGATGCCCGCTGAAGATCGTTCCCCGGATCAAGGGGGCCAGCATCTCCGGCAGCAGAAGATCGGGCATTGCTTTCAGTCTGTACCCGGTGCCCAGATGGCCGGCGATGTCGACCCCCAGAGCCCGCAGCTGCTCGACCAAATGCCATACGGTCGAGGGACTGACCCCAACCTCGGAAGCGATCTTGGTTCCGCTTACCACCATGGTCGCGTGGTCCATGAGAAGTCGAACCATGCGTCCCAGTCGACGGTCCGTCTGGGAACCGGCAGCGGGAATTCGAGCTTCTCTCGCCGGCGAAGGGCGGGTTGGGGATGGAGGGCTGATGCGGCAATTATGCGGGAGAACCGCCCCAAAGCACAAAGGCCGTCGAGCCGAGGAAGAGTTGGGCTCCTCGCCCTTCGCGTGGACCAGCTATCTCATTAGGCTGGTCCGACTCGCATATTCATGTCGACGGCAGGCGCGGAGTGGGTCAGGGCGCCCACGGAAATGAAATTGACCCCGGTCTCAGCATAGGCGCGAACATTCTCCAGCGTGATTTCCCCCGAGGCTTCGAGGGGAAGGGAAGGGTTGGCCCGGGAGCAACGCTCGACCGAACGTTTTACATCCTGGACTGACATGTGGTCGAGCAGAATCGCTTCCGCACCATACTCGAGAGCCTGCTCCAGTTCCTCCAGGGTGCGAACCTCGATCTCGATCATCTGCTCGCCGCGCCGATTGTGGTGCGCACGTTCGAGCGCCTGCCGGATCCCCCCGGCTAAGCCGATGTGATTGTTCTTGATCAGAATGCCATCGGATAAGTCCAGGCGATGATTTTGACCCCCGCCGCAGCGCACGGCGTACTTGTCGAGGTTGCGTAAGCCCGGGATGGTCTTGCGGGTATCCAGAATCTTTGCTTTTGTGCCCGAAACCTGATCCACGAATTTGCGAGTCAAGGTGGCAATGCCGCTCAAACGCTGCATCAGATTGAGTATGACGCGCTCGCAGGAAAGAATCACGCGCGCATTATGGCGGATCACGGCGATCGACTGCCCTGGGCGCAGCCGAATGCCATCAAAAATCTCCGGGTGGGTTGTGACTTCGTAATGCGATGTTACGGCGCCATCGAGATCGGCGTAGACGTCGAGGATGCGGGCGACGGCGCCGATTCCAGAGAGAATGGCTTCTTGACGGGAAATAATGGTGGCGGAGGCGCGCTGACTGGGATCGATACAGGCGTAGCTGGTTGCATCCCGCGTGGCCCGGTCCTCGAGCAGCGCATTCTCGATCACGGCAGTGATGCGGCGACTATTCCAGTCCATTCCGCTCCCCCAGCTGATCGCTCATCTTCTGTCGCAAAATCCCTAACTCCGCCTGCCGGGTTCGGAGTTTCTCGATGACATGGGCGGGGGCCTTGGTCAGGAACTGTTCGTTTCCCAGCTGATCGTGAAGGTGGCCAATCTCCCGTTCGATCTTCTCCAACTCTTTTCGCAGACGCTGTCCTTCCGCGGCTTGGTCGACCGTCTTTTTGTAGACGAGGTGGACGTCAAAGTGCGCGCTATGCAGCGAGGCAGGCAGTTTGGCCGGCAAGCTCTCCACGAACTCGACTCGATCTACATTGGCCAGTCGCTCAATGGCAGCGAGATTGTCTTCGAGCAGGCGACGAATGTTGGGGTCGGGCGCGACCAGTTGTACGGGCGCGCGTTGCTTGGGTTCGACTTTCAAATCTGCCCGCAGCCTACGGACGTTCTCGATAAGTTCCTGGAGGATTGCCATCTCGGCTTCCGCGGCCGGATCAAACTGCTTCTCATCGGATTGGGGATAGGCGGCCAGAGCGATGGACTTCAGGGGCGGCTTGTCCTCGTACACGGCATGCCAGAGCTCTTCCGTGATAAATGGCATGATGGGATGCAAGAGCCGAAGCGCCGCTTCAAACAGGATCAAAAGGTTGTTGCCTGCAACTCTTGCCCGTTCCGGAGCCATCCGATCCGTGAGCCGTGGCTTGATGAGTTCCAGATACCAGTCGCAGAACTCCCCCCAGAAAAAGTCATAGATGGTGTTTGCCGCTTCATGAAAGCGATAGGTTTCGAGCGCCGCATTGACCGCGGACGCCACCCGGTTGAAGCGCGAGAGAATCCAGCGATCCTCAAGCGCAGCGGGCTCAAAGCCGGCGAGACCGTTGCGCGGCCCAGCCGGTTGCCCGGCCGCGACCTTGTCGAGCGCCTTCCGATGAGTGGCGTCCATATTCATGAACACGAACCGGGCGGCGTTCCAAATTTTGTTAGCGAAAGCGCGATAACCCTCGGTGCGGTGGGGATTGAACGCAATGTCGGTTCCTGGCGCAGCCATGGCGGCCAGGGTGAACCGGGTGGCATCGGTTCCAAAGCGATCGATGATGTTCAATGGATCAATCACGTTTCCCTTGGTTTTCGACATCTTTTGCCGTTCCGCATCGCGGACCAGGGCATGGATGTAAACCTGGCGGAACGGCACGCTATCGTCCTTCTTGTTGCTCCATCCGCTGGCCTCTTTCCGTTGCGGATCCTGCCGATGGTGGTGCATAAAGTGGCAGCCAAACATGATCATGCGGGCGACCCAGAAGAACAGGATTTCGTAGGCCGTGATCAGGAGCGTGGTCGGGTAGAAGACTTCCTGATCGCGTGTCGTTTCGGGCCAGCCCAAGGTGGTGAAGGGCAGCAAACCCGAGGAGAACCAAGTATCGAGCACATCATCGTCTTGTTTCAGCGCGGAGCCGCCGCATTTTCCGCAGCGCAGCGGAGCCTCGCGGGCCACGATGATTTCCCCACACGCGCAATACCAAGCAGGAATTCGGTGGCCCCACCACAGCTGGCGCGAAACGCACCAGTCGTGGATATTGCGCATCCAGTTCAGGTAAATCTGCTTGTAGTTTTCGGGGACGATTTCGATTTCGTCGTTTTCGACCACCTGAATGGCGCGCTCGGCCAAGGGCGCGACCTTGACAAACCATTGTGTCGACAACCGCGGCTCGACCACGGTCCCGCAACGGTCGCACTTGCCGAGGGCGATGGTATAGTCCTTTGCCCCGACCAGGAATCCCTGCTTCTCAAGGTCTTCGAGCACCTTCTGGCGAGCCTCAAACCGATCCAGCCCTGCGTAAGCACCGGCATTTTGGTTCATGCGGGCGTGTTCGTCCATGACATCGATCTGCGGAAGATTGTGTCTTTTGCCGGCCTCGAAGTCGTTCGGATCGTGCGCCGGAGTTACCTTGACGGCACCAGTTCCGAATTCCGGTTGTGCCAGATCGTCGGTAATGATCGGAATTTCGCGGTCCATCAACGGCAAGCGAGCCTTCTTGCCATGTAGATGCCCGTACCTCTCATCCCTTTCGTTCACTGCGACGGCAGTATCGCCAAGCATGGTCTCGGGCCGCGTGGTTGCGACCGTGATCCATTCCTTGGTGCCGATTACGGGATAGCGAATCTCATACAGCTTGCCGGGAACCTCTTCGTGCTTGACTTCGAGATCGGAAATGGCGGTCTCACAGCGCGGGCACCAATTAACGATATAGCTTCCTCGGTAAAGCAGGCCTTCCTCATAGAGGCGAACGAAGACCTCGCGTACGGCGCGCGAAAGATCTTCGTCCATGGTGAAGTACTCGCGGCTCCAATCGACGGAAGCGCCGAGACGCTTCATCTGGTCGAGGATTGCGCCGCCATAATGTCGCTTCCACTCCCAAACCCGCTCGAGAAAGGCCTCGCGGCCCAAGTTACGCCGCTGCTTGCCCTCTTTCGCCAACTCGCGTTCCACCATCATCTGCGTGGCGATACCGGCATGATCGGTTCCCGGGAGCCACAAGGTGAGGAAACCGCGCATGCGGTGCCAACGCACAATGATGTCCATCTGTGTTTGGTTGAGCATGTGTCCCATATGCAGTCGGCCGGTCACGTTGGGAGGCGGCAACAGCAAGGCGAATACGGGACGAGGGTCGGCGGAGGAAGGCGTCGGCAACGAGAACAGCTTCTGTTGGACCCAGTACTCGGCCCAGCGCTTTTCGATTTGGCCGGGCACATAGGATTTTTCGAGTTCGCGAGGCATGGCGAAACGCGCAGCGGTGAACATTTGGCCTTTGGTCAACCCGCCGGTCTTGACGGCACCAACCTCGACGCGGAGACAGGCTCAATGCTCGGAAATCTTGATATTACAGGTGGCCTGAAAACGAGGTCAAACGCTTGACGGGTTAGGAGACAGTGTGATCTAAAGTTGCACCCCCCCCGGCGCCCCCCGGCCCTGGTGGGTTGGTGGGCGAGAGCGGTGGATCATGGCGAGAAAAACGTGTGGAGGACAGGACGGGAAGCGAACCTATTTCGCTAGCCATAAATCGGATACATGTCACGTGCTCTTGCGTTGGAGGAAATCAGTCTTCGATCACTGCCGCCTCATCCTCTGCGTCTTGTACAGCTTTCTCATCTGCAGGACTTAGCTTC
This sequence comes from Terriglobales bacterium, assembly GCA_035622455.1. Classification (GTDB taxonomy): domain Bacteria; phylum Acidobacteriota; class Terriglobia; order Terriglobales; family Acidobacteriaceae; genus JAFAGX01. The sequence goes on along the minus strand of DASPVG010000061.1, from coordinate 204 downwards.
GACGGCTGCACGTCGATCGTTACTTTGAGAATCCTGCCGGTGAACTTGTTGTCTCCCTGCTTGTAGTCATTGGATACGGGGGTCTCAGCATCCATACCAACATCCGCGCCCTCGTCACCCGAAAAGGCGAACGGTTGGGTCTTGGGTACGTGTCCCTCAGCTACTTGCTGCCCATCCACGTAGAGCACCGACTTGCCACCCGAG
>DASPVG010000060.1:0-32259 GCA_035622455.1 Terriglobales bacterium | reverse complement strand
CGCGGGCGGTCAGCAGCAGCACGGGGACCCTGGATGTCTGGCGAACCTTGCGCAGGACGTCAAAGCCGTTCATGCCGGGCAGCATCACGTCGAGCACCACCAGACGGTGATCGCCGCTCAAAGCCCGATCCAGACCACGGTGGCCGTCAGAGACCGCTTCGATCGAAAAACCCTCCGGCTCCAGATACTCGCCCACCAAGCCGCACAGTTCCGTGTCATCGTCGATTACCAGAATGCGATCCACGTTGTTACAATAGCACCCGCAGAAGAGCAGTAAAACCCCTGCCAAAGTCGCCTGGAGGCCCTTTTACAAAACTTTACTCCAGTTGACCGACAATTTACCCCTGCACGGAATGATCGGTGTTCTTATCTAGCAAGAACTCGGGACTTCCGAGTGAGCAAGCATCTAAGGAGAAAACCATGAGATTTGTACGCATTGCCCCAATTTCCCTCGTGTTGGCCATGGCGCTGTTGAGCGGAGCGGCGACGGCCCAAGGCCCTGGCGGGCACCGCGGCGGGGATCTTCTGGGACCGATGATGATGGATATGCTCGATCTTACCGATGCCCAACAGGCGCAGATTAAGCAGATCTACCATAACGGCAAGACCAGCATGAAGCCTTTGTGGAGCCAGGAGCGTGAAAGCCACTTGGCGATGATAAAACTGATTACCAGCGGCACTTTTGATCCGGCCAAGGCCCAGGCCATCGCCAGCCAGGAATCGCAAGTCCGCGCACAACTCGAGGTCGAGCACGCCCAGTTGGCGGCCCAGGCCTACCAGATACTGACGCCCGAACAGAAAACCAAGCTGAACGAATTCTTGGCGAAGCGCGAGCAACGAGCGGAACAGCACATGATGGAGCATTCCGCCGCGCCCAATCCGGAATAAACCTGGGATCCTCTAATCAGGCGCAGTGCCGGACATTCGTCTTGGGCAACTCAAGCGAGGAGGACGTAGCCGTTCCCGGGCGACGATCCTCCAGCTGAGACCCGGGCTTTCGGCGGCAAGGATCCGCAAACTCCTAACCAACCGCAAACCTTCATCGTGCTCCCTTCCTGCTCGTGAGCTCCCGTTCTAGGCCATGTTGCGCCGGCCGCGCGACCGAGAATCTGGAAGCAGATCGATGCCCTGCGCGATCGATTCCGGCGCAGTCGTTAGGACGCGACCTTCCGCCCCCGCCTTACCGATGGTCGACTGATACAATCGTTGCTCAGAAGATACTATGCTGCCCAAGAGCTTGCACCCGCTTGTTCCCTACCTGAAGAAGTACCGAAGCCGCTATCTGGTGGGGACGGTGTGCGTCTTTCTGAACAACGGAGTCTGGATTCTGTTCCCCCAGGTGATCCGCAGCGCGGTGGACGACCTCCATCGGGACGTCACCCGGCACAAGCTGGTCACCTACGCTCTATTGCTGCTTGCCGTCGCCTGTACCAAGGCCATCTTTCAGTTCCTCACGCGGTGGATCGTGATTGGGATTTCTCGCGAGATCGAATTCGATCTGCGAGACGATCTCTTCCGTCACCTGGAAAAACTCTCGTATTCCTACTATCAGCGGACACGCACCGGCGACATCATGGCTCGGGCCACCAATGATCTCAATGCAGTGCGCATGCTGCTCGGGCCGGCCATCATGTATTCGGCGAACACCATCGTGTTTACCGCCGGCGCACTGGCGTTCATGCTCTCGATCAGCCCCCGACTCACGATGTACGCCTTTCTGCCTCTGCCCATGGTGAGCATCGTCATCCAGTACTTCGGGCGCCAGATTCATGAGCGATTCGAAAAGATTCAAGCGATGTTCTCCGACATTTCCGCCCGGGCGCAGGAGAATTTCTCCGGGGCTCGGGTGATTCGCGCTTATGTGCAGGAAGAGGCTGAGATCGCGAGTTTCGAAGCTTCCAACCGGGAATACATCCGACGAAGCCTGAAACTGGTCCGCTTGATGGGCATGTTATGGCCGACGCTCGAAATCATGCTGGGCCTGGCCATTGTGCTTGTGCTCTGGCTGGGCGGGCGCGAGGTGCTCAACGGTGCGATGAGTCTGGGGGCTTTCGTGGCCTTCAACACCTACATGGTGCAACTCACCTGGCCGGTCATCGCCTTGGGCTGGGTGGTAAATATCTTTCAACGCGGGACCGCTTCGATGGGCCGCATTGAGGAGATTTTTCTCGAATCGCCGGAGATTGCCGATACCGCGGAGGTCGACTCGACAGCCTCGGCAACCCCGATGGAAGGAGAAATCGAGTTCCGCCATCTGAGCTTTTCCTACAACGGTGCGGAGGTTCTAAAGGACATCAGCCTGCGAATCCCCGCAGGCAGCAGCCTGGCGATCGTGGGTCCGACCGGTTCCGGCAAGACCACGCTGGTCAGCTTGATTCCGCGAATCTATGACGCCGCACCCGGGATGGTGCTCATCGACCGCCGGCCCATTCGCGCATATCCTCTGGAGTTCCTGCGCAAGTCTATCGGATTCGTGCCGCAGGAGACCTTTCTCTTCAGCGAGAGCATACGCGAGAACATCAGCTTTGGAGTCAGCGGAGCCAGCGATCGCGAAGTTTCCTCAGCGGCGCAAGCGGCCAGCATCGCGGATGACATCGAAAGCTTTCCCGAGCAATATCACACCTTGGTCGGAGAACGCGGCATCACCCTCTCCGGCGGTCAGAAGCAACGTACGGCGATCGCACGCGCCCTGATGCGCAATCCTCGCGTTCTGATTCTCGATGATGCGCTGTCGAGCGTCGACACGCACACGGAAGACAAGATCCTGAACCACCTGCGGGAGATCATGCAAGGCCGCACCACGATCTTCATCTCCCATCGGGTCTCGACGGTGCGTAATGCCGATCGCATTGCCGTGTTGCACGGGGGAACGATCGTCGAGCTGGGCACGCATGAAGAGCTGTTGGCACGGAACGGCTACTACACCGATCTCTACCATAAACAGCTGCTCGAAGAGGAACTGGCCGAAGTCTAGACCCGCAGAACCCGGGGTTTGGTTCCTGGGTCCTTTTCGCCCTTCACCCTCGAAGAGTACGAGCCAAGCGCCACCATAGACGGCTTCCCGCGATGCAACGTGTCCGCACTTCCGAGCTTCTTGACGGCGATTCCGGTACTCCGGATGAGATTGCGGCTTCCCTTTCGGACCTGGCCAGAATTAACCACTGGTTCGGCGGAGTGGCCACAACCTACAGCATAATCGAGTACGTGGCCCAAAAGACTGGAACCCGATCACTCTCGGTTCTCGAGGTCGGCGCGGGATCGGGAGACGTGCCGAGGGCCGCGGGGGAACGCCTCGCCAGGCGGGGCATTCACCTCCAGGTCAGCTTGCTCGACCGCGCCCCTTCTCACCTCGGAAACAGGGCTCGGGACTCCGTCCCGCGGGTGGCAGCAGACGCTCGCGCCCTTCCCTTCGGTGACGACAGTTTCGACCTGGTGTCGAGCTGTCTCCTGGCCCACCACTTCTCACCGCAAGAGCTGCTTCAGCTGGTGACGGAAGGTCTGCGAGTGGCCCGAATCGCTGTGCTGATCAACGATCTGGTGCGGCATCCGATGCATTTGGCGTTGGGTTACGCCGGCTGGCCACTGTACCGCAGCCGGCTGACCCAACATGATGCGCCCGCCTCCATCCGACAGGCCTATACCCCGGATGAGGTCGAGCAGATCCTTCAACCTGCGGCGAAGGCAGGTATGGTCATCCGACGCCACTCTCTGTTCCGGATGGGAGTGGTGGTGTGGAAGCAACGACTTCCGGGCTCTCTTCGAGGACGCGATGGCTGATCGCCCCAGGTACGATTTGATCGTTATCGGGGGTGGTCCGGGCGGGACCGCCGCCGCCATCACCTCCGCCCGCATGGGGGCACGCACCCTGCTGGTTGAGCGGGGACGGTTTCCGCGTCACAAAGTATGCGGCGAATTTGTTTCCCCGGAGGCGCTGGGCCTGTTGTTCGAGTTGCTCAGCGGGCACGAGCGGGGAATTCTCGAGGAAGCAGTGCGGATTCCGAGAGCCCGCATCTTCCTCGATGATCGCATGCTCGAGGCTCCGATCGACCGGAGCGCCCGGAGCATCGCGCGGCTGGATCTCGATCGGGCCCTGTGGCAATCTGCGGCCGAGTCTGGGGTCGAGACCCGGCAGCAGGCGAGCGCTCACTTTATCCTCGGCACCGGCCCATTTGTCGTGCGCACCTCCGTCGGCGACCTCGAAGGCCGAGCCGTGGTTGACGCCTCTGGCCGCTGGTCGAGTCTGAAGCTTGCGAAATCGAATCCCGGCGCCGGCCGGAGCAAGTGGATCGGCGTCAAGGCACACTTTTCGGAGTCTTCTCCGAGCGAGTCCGTGGATCTCTACTTCTTCGACGGTGGTTACTGTGGGGTACAGCCGGTGGCCCTCGAAGCCGAGCATGACCGCGACCGTATCAACGTCTGCGCCATGGTGCGGGCGGATGTCGCGAGCCGCTTAGAGGACGTATTCGACCTCGATCCCGCGCTCGCCCGGCGCGCCCGGCGATGGCAGCCGCGCATGGAGCCGATGAGCGTGGCTCCCCTGGTCTTCGCCACGCCGGAAGCAGCGCGAGCCGGGGTTCTGCGGGTGGGCGATGCCGCGGGATTTGTGGATCCGTTCGTCGGCGACGGAATCTCGTTGGCGTTGCGCAGCGGCACGCTCGCGGCGCACTGTCTGGGTCCCTTCTTTCAGGACGAGATACGCCTTGGCGAGGCCATCGATGAGTACCGCCGACAATATCGGCGCGAGCTAGCTCCCGTCTTCCGCTCGTCCGCCAAGCTTCGCCGTATGCTTCAGATCCCGCGGCTCGCTCGCCGACCGTTTTTTTTCCTGCTCAAGAGCTCGCCCGCGCTCGCCCGGTATCTGGTCCGCAGCACGAGATGAGGTGGAGTGGGGGAGACCGATGAAGCCCCAGTGGGTCGACCAAGCAGCTGGCTACAGCATGCCAGCTACCGCACCACCAGCACTTCGCGGACGTTATCGCGGGTCAAGAAAAACTTGATCGAAGTAAAATCCCGAAAAAGATTTTCGATGTGGCGGTTATTGAAGACGCGCTGCAGGCGGAAGCTTCGTTCGCCGGTGCCCTTGCGCAAATCCCGTTGCGCTTGCACGTGCTGCATTTCCAGGGTCTCCGTGCTCACGATATGGTAGCGATAACAAGGCGCATCCGGCCCGGCTTCGCGAGTGTGAAAGAAGGCCAACAGCATCGCTCCCGGTTTCATCACCGACCACAGGCGCGCCATCACCGGCTTGACCAGGCTCTCATCCAGGTAGTCAGCCAAATTCCAGCACAGGACCAGATCAAACTTCGCCGCCGAGTACGCCAGATTCTCGGAAAAGAACTGCTTGTGGTCCAAGATTCGCTGTCCATCCTCATCTTTGGTGACGAGATCGGGATCGGTCGAGGCCTCCAGCAGGTCCTCGCTATAGATTTTGTGTCCCCGTTCGGTCAGATAGCGAATATTGGCGGCAGAAGTCGAACCCAGATCAAGAACGCATAGCGGTTCTTCCGACGCGAGCAAGCGGGCCAGTTCTCGAAGCCCGCTCGAACGCCGCGTCAGCCGCTCAACCCCTGGAACCGGTTTGACCTCCGGGGGCGTGACGGAATTACGAAAGATTTTCATCAAGAGATGAGTCGGGCGCGGATTTTTCGCTCCGGCCCGTCGCACGCCCCTCTGTAACTTTAAGATACATTAAGACACATCGTATGGGGGAGAACCAGCGACACGCCTTCTCCTATTTGGCTACCGAGTCGCCTGGAGTTCGAGGCGCGGGCGCGCCGGGGTTGGTTTTCGGTTGGGCCTCGGCGGCCTTGGCCGCGGCTTTCGCGGCCTCGGGCTGGACATCCACTTTACCGACAAAAGACGCCCCGTCCTCGACCACAATGCGCTGGGTCGAAATATCGCCGATCACGATTGCCGTCTTCCGCAGCTCCGCTCGCTCGCTGGCTCGGATGGAGCCCTCCACCTTGCCTTCGACGACAACCCCTTTGGCATGAACTTTGGCCCGAACCTGACCGTTGGGCCCAATGACCAGGTTGTTCCCCGCTAGCTCGATGGCGCCTTCGACCACGCCGCCGACGTAAAGATCCTCGCTGCCGGAAACTTCTCCTTTGATGCTGACAGAGTTGCCGATATGGGCAAAGTCCACCTCGGTAGACATGGGCATGGTTCGGATCTCCTTCCAAGATTTCGCGCTGGCTCGGAGACTGGATTCTAACCGATTTGCCCAATCCTCGGCAGCCCCAGACAGAAATGATCACAAACCACGGTAATAACGCCCTGAGAGATGAGAGCACAGAGCCGGCAACCCTTGGCTTAAAATTTGAGTCAGAGAGACGTGGGGCCTTGGCAGAGGTGGCGGTGAAGACCGAAGCGCGTTCCAGGCTGCTGAAGATCGGCAGAAGGCGCATGGGGATAGGGCTAATTGCAGCTCTTAGCGTGGCCGTCTCACTGGGCAGTTCGAGCGGGCAGCAGCCCGCCTCGATTTCGCCGCATGAGCTGGTGCGGCAAACCGCGGAAAACGAAATCCACGCCAACAATGGCGGGATGCGATTGATGTACCGAGACCACAAGGAAACCGCTCACGGCTCCGAAGTCGACCTGATCGTCGAAACCACCGAGGGCACTCCCCGGCTTCTCGTCGAATCCGATGGCAAACCGCTCACGCCGGAACAATGCAAGGCCGAAGAGGCACGGCTGGATGCTTTGGCGCACAGCCCCGCGGAACTCAAGAAGAGGCAGAGGGCGGAGCGAGAGGACACCGAGCGCGAAAACCGGATCATGAAGGCGTTGCCCGAGGCTTTTTTGTACGAGTTTGAGGGCACCGAGAGCGGGAGCGAGGGGATGGGCAGCCCGGGAGATCAACTCGTGCGGCTCCGCTTCCGTTCGAACCCGAACTACAACCCGCCGTCGCGCACCGAGCAGGTCCTGACGGGTATGCGAGGTTATGTCCTGATAGACGCAGGCAAGAAGCGGATCGCGAAGATCGACGGAATACTATTCAAGGATGTGACCTTCGGATGGGGAATCTTCGGCCGTTTGGATAAGGGCGGCCGGTTTGTAGTCCAGCAGGGAGTCGTCGCCGACCACGACTGGGAGATCACGCGCATGGACATCGCCTTCACCGGTAAAGAGCTTCTGCTTAAAAAGATCGTGATCAAGTCCAACGAAACTTTCAGTGATTTCTCGCCCGCTCCTTGGAATCTGACCTTCGCTCAGGGAGTGGAGCTGTTAAAGAAAGAGCAAGCAGTGTTGGCGAACCAGCGGCAGCACGCCTCGAGCCATCCTGCCTCCAAATAGTTCACACCCGAAGCCACCCGCGCTCAGGGTCGCATTACTTCTTTTCGCAGGGTAAGCTTTTCAATGAGCTCCTCCCGCACGCGATAGCCCGTGCCCGGCTCATCACGAACCACAATCGTGCCTTGCGGAGTTACCTGGACTTCCGGGTCTATGATGTCTTCCTTCCAATAGCGCTTGGAAGCGGAAACGTCACCCGGCAGACGGAAATTCTCGAGCGTGGAGAGGGCAATATTGTGGGCTCTGCCCACTCCCGATTCCAGCATCCCGCCGCACCACACCGGAACCTGCCGCGCGGCACACACGTCGTGGACCCGCCTGGCCTCGGTGAAGCCGCCCACCCTGCCCACTTTGATATTGATGATGCGGCAGGCCCCGATTTCGAGCGCTTCCGCCGCATCGCGAGCATGATGAATGGCTTCGTCGAGACAGATTGCCGTCTGTATCTCCCGTTGCAGGCGGGAGTGATAATAGCGGTCGTCATTCCAAAGCGGCTGTTCGATCATCAGCAGGTTGAACTGATCGAATTTCCGCAGGTGTTCGAGCTGGTCGAGGGTATAGGCGCTGTTGGCGTCGCAACTCAGAACGATCTCCGGCCAGCGGCCGCGAATCGCCTCGAGGACCCGGACGTCCCACCCGGGCTTTACCTTCACTTTAATGCGGCGGTACCCGGCCGCGAGTTCGGTTTGGATTTTCTCGAGCAGTTGCTCGAGCGAATCTTGAATACCGATGGAAACACCGCAGACAACGTCCCGCCGCTTGCCGCCGAGCAGCTTCCAAAGAGGTTCTTGCTTCTGCTGAGCCTCGGCATCCCAGATCGCATTCTCGATGGCAGCTTTGGCCATGCGATGGCCGCGAACCTGTCCCATCAGGGGCACGCTCTCGCAGGCGGTGGACACTCTGTGCCCGAGCACCGCGGGGGCAAGAAAATGCTTGATCGTGGCCCAGGCCGTTTCGAACCACTCCGAGCTGTAGTAAGGATTCTCCCCCGCCACACATTCGGCCCATCCGGTAACCCCATCCGAGTGAACGCTCAGCAGGAGAATCTGGCGATTGTAGGTGCGGCCAAAGCTGGTCTCAAAAAAATGGACCAGGGGCATCTGAATTTCGCGCAGCGTGATCAATTCAATTTTCATAAGCCGACAGTAGAGACGGAAGCCTCCAAAGACTCAAGACGAGGGGGAACCCCGCTCCTCCTCCCAGCGTCCCAACAAGAAGCGGCCATTTCCCTGCGCATCGCGCTCGTAGCCGAGCACGGCGAGCCCCTCGGCGAAAGCCTTCAGGAACGCCTCGCGATTCTTGCCCTGTAAGGCCAGGGCCCGATTCCGAGTCTCGGGTTTTGCCTTCCAATCATAAATCCCGGCGGGAACCGAAATGGCCTCGAGAACCTGGAAAGCCGGTTTGGCGCCGGTCGCGAGCAATGTTTCCACTCGGTTGGAGCTCAGCCACCACTCGGCCACCAGCCGATCGGTGGGTAGACCCGCCTGCAGCAACGACGACGTCACGCCGTACAGATTGATGTTATACCGGCGCACAATGGCGCCCAGTTTCTCGAGGTTGAGGTAGGCATTCTTGATTTCCAGGGGATCAAAGGTCCACTCCATCAGTTCAAAACCGCGGACGAGGGCATCTTCTCTCTGAAATAACTTGAGGCGCCGTCCCAGGCCGGAATTCCTGTACGGTTGGCGGACGGCCAGCATCTGAGAATGCAAGAACGAACACCCATGGCGAACGCCGGGGATGGCGAACGCAAACCCCACCAATTCGCCCCGGTCAAAGGCTCCAACCACCTGGCCGCCTATTTTCTCGCCCACCACAAACATGCGCAAGGGCACCAGTTCGATATCGGCGAAATTCCACACTTCTTTTTGCAGAAGTACACAGGCACGCATCTCATCGAGGCCGTGGCAATTGCGGATGAGAAGCGAATCGTCGCTCACCGGTCGGGTTGTTCCTGCCGCTTGGCTTCTTGCCATAAGGACTCTAGCTCTTCGATCGAGGCCTGGTGCGGCCGGCGACCTCCATCGCTTAATTGCCGTTCGACCGATTGAAAGCGACGGCGGAATTTACGGTTGGTCTTTTTGAGAGCCGATTCCGGATCAAGCGACAGGAAACGCGCCAGGTTGACCAGCACAAAAAACACATCGCCGAGTTCTCCCTCGAGACGGTTGCGGAGCGAGTCGCTGAGGTTAGGTCTTTCTGGGTGTTGGGGGCCTTGTGTCTCCATTTGCCGAGCAGGTTCCGGCAATTCCTTCAAGTGTTGCTTTACTTCCTGAATTTCCTCCTCCAGCTTCTCGACGACGCCTCGGACATCGGGCCAGTCAAAGCCCACGTGCGCCGCACGCGAGCTCAGCTTGTGGGCTTCGAGCAACGCCGGCATGGCAGAGGAAACACCCGTCAGCACCGACTCGCCGGGCTCTTCGGCGGTTGCCGTTTTGCTTCCGCCCGATTCCAGTCGCTGCTTCTTCTCTTCCGCTTTCAAAGCTTCCCAGTTGCGCAATACGTCCGAGGAGGTTTCAGCTTTGACGTCTCCAAAGACGTGGGGATGGCGATTGACCAGCTTGCTCGAAAGCCGGTCGAGCACGTCATCGATCGAAAACCACCCTTGTTCTTGAGCCATCTGAGCATAAAAGAGGACCTGCAGCAGGAGATCGCCAAGCTCGCCGGCGAGCTCCTGCCAGTCACGATTGTCGATCGCCTCGAGTACTTCGTAAGCTTCTTCGAGGGTGTACGGCTTAATCGAATCGAAGGTCTGCTCGCGGTCCCACGGGCATCCGCCGGGCGCGCGCAGGCGAGCCATGATCGAAACCGCTTTTTCAAAGCGTTTTCCTGTGGTGAACATTCGACCCTAAACTTTAAATGACGCCAGGTCGCTCGGGCAACCGTGGGAGTGACGCGCAATCGGAGCGCGGGAGGCCAAACTTCCGTCATCTTTCCGGCGTCTGATCAATCCGCCACACTGAGCCTGAACAGGGCAACCCCGCTCGGTCTGGTGGCTGGCATACTGGTTATGGGGACCTCGGGGCCGGCTGACGGGAAGCTTCCGACGACTTCACTCCTGGATGTGGTTGGGCAGTAGAATGCCAAGTGAAAACCGCGCGCATCAAAGCCTGGTGATGAACTCCCGACCGCCTCTCGAGAACCTGCCGTTTGATGTCCTGGTCATTGGTGGAGGAATCAACGGCGTAGCCATCGCCCGTGAGTGTGCGCGAGCCAGGCGTCGGACTCTGCTCGTCGAGCAGCATGATTTTGCAGCGGGAACTACCAGCCGATCAACTCGCATCATCCACGGCGGTCTGCGTTATCTCGAACACGGCGATATTGCGCAGGTGCGGGAGTCTCTCGGGGAGCGCAGGAAGCTCCTACGCGATTATCCCCATCTGGTACGCCCCCTCGAGTTCGTGCTTGCCTTGGACGGCAAAAGCCGGCGCAGCGCCCTCGCCGTGCGTGCCGGGCTGTGGCTATACCGGCGCATCGCCGGCAGCCCGATCGATCGTAGGCAGGACGACTCCGCCGACTTCGAGCGCCTGCTTGATCACGGGCGACACTTTTCGCTGTTCCGTTTCGAAGATGCCCAGTGTGAGTTTCCCGAGCGCCTGGTCGCGGAATGGCTGGTGGAAGCCGCGGCTGCGGGCTGCGTGGCAAGAAACCATACTCGCCTTCTCGCGGTCACGATCCGTCACGGGCGGGCAACCGGTGCCGTGCTGCGTGATGAACTGAGCGGCCGGGAGGAACAAGTCGAGTGTTCTTCGGTCATCAATGCCGCTGGCCCCTGGGCGGATGAGATCTGCGAAAACTCGCGAGTTCACACGCCGCATCGGATGGTGGGAGGGGTGCGCGGATCCCACATCGTGCTCGAGAAGTTTGCCGGGGCACCGGGCCAGGCCTTATACACCGAGGCCGTGGACGGGCGTCCCATCTTCATCATTCCCTGGAATGATCAGATCCTGGTCGGCACCACCGAAGTGCCTGAGAGTGGTGATCCGAGCCGGGTGCGGCCTTCCGCGGAGGAGATCCGCTATCTGCTGTCCTCGCTCGCCGGCTTGTTTCCCCGGCTCGGAATCTCCAGCAGCCATATCCGCTACGCATTTGCCGGGGTGCGCCCGCTTCCCTATTCTCCCCACGTAGCACCTTCGGCGATTCCTCGCCGTCACTATTTCCACGATCACACCCTCGATGGAGCCGCGGGCATGATCTCGGTGATTGGTGGAAAGCTCACCACGGCCGGCTCCGTGGCGCGAGAGTGCGCCGAGAAGCTAGGGTTTCGATCCGCACGATCCTCGGTGGCTCTGGCCTCGGAGAGCGAACTGGATGGCCTGCTCGCAAAAACCGTCGCCGAGGTTTCCCAAATTGCGTCGATCACTCCCGAAACCGCGCATGCGATGGTCGAGTGGTATGGGCAACGCTCTTGGGAGATCGCGCGCCGGGCGCGCACGAGCGCGCAATTGAGGGAGCGCCTGTGCCCCCATACCCATCACATCGTGGCAGAGGCCGAGGATGCATTCGAGAACCAGCGTGCCGTCAGCCTGGCTGATGTTCTGCTACGCAGGGTTCCGCTCGCCTTGGGCCGGTGTTGGTCGAGAGCGTGCACCACCGTAGCGGCAGCGCGGGTAGCTGAGATTCGGGGATGGGATGACGCGCGCATGAAGGCGGAGCTCGAAGGCTTCGAAACCGAATACCAGGCATTTCTTGCGAAAACAGAGACACTCGTTCCGCAGGGTGTGACTTAGGGCCCAATCGCAGCGTGCTCGAACCCGCAGCCGGTTCGGTTCACGCTTTGTCGTTCACCGGTGATTTGCTATCTTCGTTGAGCCTGACAGCGGCGATCGTCCTCCCGTCCTGATCAATGAGGGAAAGCCATGCCGTACCTATCGGCCGCGTCTTTCCGGCGACGAGGTGATTTTCAACGGTGATGAGCTAGCGGGGGAATCCACAGGCGGAGTGCGAAAAGGAACCACATGAGCAAAGGCAGTTACGAACCTCGGCCGGAACACAAATTCTCTTTTGGACTCTGGACCATCGGGAATCGCGGGCGCGATCCCTTCGGCGATGCGGTGCGTGGTTCGATTTCCCCGCTGGAGATCGTTTCCTTGCTGGGGGAAGTCGGGGCCTGGGGCGTCAACTTGCACGACAACGACCTCGTCCCCATCGATGCCCAGCCGGCGGAGCGGGATCAAATCGTTCGTCAGTTTCAGAAAGCCTGCCAAAAGAACCACATCACGGTTCCCATGGCGACAGTGAATCTTTTTTACCACCCTATTTTTCGCGACGGCGCCTTTACCTCCAACGATCCCGAAGTGCGCGCCTACGCTTTGCAGAAGACCTTGCGCGCCATGGATTTGGGGGCCGAACTCGGGGCCAAGATTTTTGTCCTATGGGGCGGACGTGAAGGCGTTGAAACCGATGCCTGCCGGCGTGTCGATGAAGCGATCCAACGTCTTCGCGAAGCGGTCAATTATCTGTGCGAATATTCGATCGATCGGGGCTACGGTTATCGCTTTGCTCTCGAGGCCAAGCCGAATGAGCCGCGCGCTGACATCTATATGTCGACGACCGGCCACTATCTTGGGTTCATTCCCACGCTCGACCATCCCGAACTCGTCGGTGTGAATCCCGAGGTAGCCCACGAACAAATGGCGGGTCTCAACTTCATGCACGCAGTCGCCCAGGCGTGGGAGGCTGGCAAGTTATTCCACATCGACTTGAACGATCAAGTGCCCGGTCGATATGACCAGGACTTTCGCTTTGGCGCTGCCAATCCGAAGTCCGCTTTCTTTCTGGTCAAGTTTCTCGAAGACGTCGGATACGACGGTCCACGCCACTTCGATGCGCACGCTTATCGTACCGAGGACTACGAGGGAGTCAAAGACTTCGCCAGTGGTTGTATGCGCACGTATCTGATCCTTAAAGAGAAAGCGGCGCGCTGGAACAACGACAAGGAGATTCAGGCAATTCTCAAGGAGGCTTCCGCCGACGACCACCACACCCCTTCGGTCGGTAGGTTCTCCAAAAAGGGAGTAGCGAGCTTGCTCAGCCATTCCTTCGAGAAGGGTGCGATCCTCCACAAACGGCTGTGCTACGAACGCCTTGACCAACTGACGATTGAGCTGTTGCTCGGAGTTCGGTGAGAAAACTACCGAACAGGGTCTCCCTCGATGCCGGGCGTTTTACTTCTCTCTGGATTTCCCTCGCAATCCATCCAATCAGCGAAAGGTTCTTACTAGCAGTTCGGTATCGTCGCTGATGATCCCGTGAACTCCCCAGTCCGCCATCCGCAGCATGGTGGTTTTGTCATTGACGGTCCAGGCAAGTATCGTCTTGTCGGCGCTGCGCAGCTTTTCTACCAGCCGCTTGCTAACCATGGAATGATGCGGAATCACATAGCCCACCGGAAGATCCGCCCAGCGCGCGAGCTGTTGCCGGTTGTCACAGATGATGCCCAGAGGAATGGAGCCGTTCCGTGCGTGGAGCGCAATTAACACCTCGGGAAGGAAGGAAGAGGCCACATAGCCCCGCTCCGGCGGGTGCTTGTTCAGGCTTTGCACCACTTCGGACTCGAGCCCCGGTACCTTAAGCTCGATATCGAGGAAGGCTTTCTCGGCGTAATGCTGCAAAACTTGGCGAAGTACGGGCAAGTGCAACTGCTCGTCGTGGGTTGTCGTAGACAGGCTGAACCCCTGGACTTCGTCATCATGACTGACGACTGCGCGGCCGGATCCGGATAAGCGCACATCGAATTCAAAACCGTCGCAGCCATGCTCGAGCGCTAAAGCAAAGGAAGGGAGCGTATTCTCGGCGACCGAACGAGAGGCACGGGCACCGCGATGCCCAAGCAGCAGTGGACCACCATGCATTGGCGGTGATTCTACCGTCAGGGTTCGGTTTTGAATAGGGGTGGAAGTCGGCTGCTGGTCGCGCAGAGGATCATTGCGATGTGCCGTGCGAGGCACCAGCGTCTTGCCACGGTTTGAATCCGACGCTGCGCCAAAGCTCGGCGCTGGTGTACAGTCGACCGTTGGTAATGGTGAATTCCACGTTGCGCGTATTGCGAATTTCGGCGAGCGGATCACCGTCGATGACGATCAGGTCGGCGCGCTTCCCCGGCTCGAGTGTTCCCAGTTCTTTGTCGAGCCCCATCGCGCGGGCGGGGACAACCGTTGCAGATTGAATGGCCTCCATGGGAGTGAAGCCGGCCTCGACGTAAAGCTCGAGCTCGCGGTGAAGGCTGTGCCCGGGAACCGCCTGATCCGTGCCCGCGACGATGGGAATACCCGCCTGGTGCAAGGCGCCTAGAATTTCTAATTCTTTCTTGAAGACTTTCTCGTTCAGCTCCGATTTCTCGGTCGGGGGCCCGACATCGGCGACTTGTTCCACCAGTTCCGGGGCGACGTCGTTAACGCCCGGCTCGAAGCTGGCCGGCGGCTTGGCGGTGGTCGCGGTATACAACTCGCTGAGGGCAATGGTCGGATCGATCACGGTTCCGTGCGCCTTAAGAAAAGCAATGGCCTTTCTGGCCTCGGGGGAGGACAGCTCGATGCCCGGAACCAGTTGCGTGCGCTGCCGCCGGCCGTTGGTGACTGTGCCGCCATTTGGCGAGGGTGGAGCGTGCATAATATCCGCGACATACTGGATGTGGTTGATCTGATCTTGTCCGGCTTCGACCACCTGATAGGCATTCAAGCCCTCCGGCACGTGACCGGTTACCGTCATGCCCAGGCGATGGGCTTCCTGAGTAATGACTTTCAGCTCCTCGAGTTTGACCGAGCTGTAGATCTTGATTTGCTGAAATCCTGCATCGTGGTAGCGGTCGGTCCACATGCGCGCTTCATCCGGAGTATCGACAGCCTGGATGCCGAGCGAAAAAGGACTGGTGCCATCGACGACTCCAGCGAGCAGCAGGCGCGGACCCAGCCCGCGGCCGTTGGCAACCGCATCGCGCACGGCCGTGATGAACTCGAATTCGTTGCCGCAATCCCGCACCGTGGTCACGCCTGCGGCGAGGTACACCGGACCCCACTCGACCTGCTCGAAGTGCGCGTGCATGTCCCAGAGGCCGGGCAGGATGGTCTTGCCTCGTACGTTGACAACGGTCGCGCCCTCCGGGATTTTCACCTCAGCTTCTCTCCCGACGGCGATGATGCGACCTCGTTCAACCACCAGCGTAGCGTCCCGGACGGTGGCGGCTCCGGTGCCGTCGATGAGGTTGCCTCCCACCAAGGCCAGTAGGTCGGCGCGGCTGCCAGGGATGGTTTTCGAAAGATCGGCGAGCGCTGCCATCCCGTCGGCTGCGGCACGTCCCACCAACAGACCGAGCGCGCTTTCATACCCTTCGCGAATGGCTTCGAAGTGATCGAACTCGGCATCGAGCGTGACCGCCGCGATCAGATTGCCTTTGCGGTCAAACCACAGCGTCTCCCTTCCCCACACCAGCCCCTCGACCATGTAGCGATCCAGCCTCTCGTTCCCGCCATTGTGGGAGACGGTATCCTGTCCCCGGGGCTCGATTTTGACCTTGCCGTCGGGAAGAGTCGGTACTTCATCTGGCTTGCCGTGGGTAAGCCAATAGCGCACCAGCAGCATCTGCATGGTGGTTGGAGCATACGCGGCGATGGTAAAGAACGGGCCGGCGGAGGGAGGAATTTCCTTCCATTCCGCACGATTGCGCAGGCGAATCTTGTCCGGGAGAATTTCGACCGCCTGATCGATGTCCGCTGTGCGCGCAATCTTCCCTTTGATCTCGAAGGCTTGTGGCGTGAGGTCGGAGTTCGAGCGAAAGCTGGCCGAAAGAGGAACCTGCGTGGAGCGGTCGGTGAATTTGAAATCCATTTTGACCACCATCGACGGTCCTTCGCGAGTAATATCGTAGGTCTCCTCGCCGATCGGTTGTTCGAATTTGTGCAGACGGAACCTGCCGGTTTCAACCACCGATCTCGGCTGTGGTAGCTGCCGAGCCGAGGAAGTCTCGGCGACCGAGAACACCCAAGCTGCGACCGATGCGGCCAGTAGAACTAGGCGGACAAATCTGCCGGTGGGGAGGGGTTTCCCTTGATCGGCACACGCGGCAACCCGGGGTGAATTGGAGTCAATATCGAACTGCACCATGAACCTCGACCGTGTCTCCGATCAGCCAGCCATCTTCCGCGCCATTGCTCCAAGAGCTCGAGCGCTAGGATTCGAGTTACGTTAGCCGGAGCCAGAGCCGGCGTCAAGGCGCGATCATTTCACTGGCGCAAAGCCCTGGCTTCCGCGGGATCGCAGACCATGAGCCGTCGATGGAAACACCTCCCGGAAATCGGAGCATCCAGGGGTTCGAGAGCTGCTGAGTGACTCCTGAACATCGGATCGTCGCGGTATGATCGTGAAATCGTGAGAGTGATTTTCGCAACCAGGCGGATATTTGTGGCGGTCGTCACCATGGGTATTTTCGCGCTGGGATTTCGCAATGCGACCGACCCCGACCTGTGGTGGCATCTGCGGACCGGCCAGCTGATGCTGGAAAATCACAAACTTTTTCACGCCGACCCGTACTCGTTCACCAAGTTTGGGCAACCCTGGGTCGACCACGAATGGCTGTCTCAGATCGTTATCTATGGTCTGTACCGGATAGGAGGCTGGGGCGGGCTGATCGCGGCCTTCGCGGCTCTCATCAGCATTGCGTTCTTCGTAGTGTTTTTGCGATGCGAGGGAAAACCCTATGTCGCGGGGACCATGACGGTGTGGGGAGCGATCGCGTCGGTGCCCAGTTTCGGAGTGCGGCCCCAGATGTTCACTCTGTTTCTCGCCAGTCTGCTTCTGTTCATCCTGGAGCGCTCCGAGCAGCGGGGGCGGCTGCTGTGGTCGGTCCCGGTCCTTATGGTGTTTTGGGTGAACCTTCACGCCGGATATGCTCTGGGCATCGCATTTCTGCTCATCTTTTGGGTGGGAGATGCGGTCGAACTCGCATGGGGTCACAAGCAGCAGCGGGACGTGCGCGTGCGCCTGAAGACCCTGGCGCTGGTCACCGCCGCTTCGATTGCAGTCGTTCCCTTGAACCCTTACGGCCAAGCCATGTATCGCTACCCCTTCGAAACTCTCCATTCCCGCGCCATGCTGGCCTACATTGGAGAATGGCAGTCGCCGGATTTTCATCAGGCCAAATATCTGGCGGCGCTCTGCCTCATGCTCGCCTGGCTGGTGGCGCCGGCCTTGTCGCCGCGAAGATTGCGGGCTCGAGAGCTCTTATTACTGGCCTTCACCATGGCTGCCGCGCTGCGATCGGTGCGTCACATCCCGATCTTTGCGCTTGTGGCGGTGCCGTTATTAAGCGCCATTATTCAGGCTCGATTCAACCAGACCAGGAACTCGCCTTTCGATCTTGCGACGCCCCTGACGCGGACCAAGTTGATGGTGAACGTGGTGTTGCTGGCAGGGTTCCTAGGGTTTGCGGCGGCGCGAGCCTGGTTGGTTGTTGCCAAGCAAGGCGCAAGCGAGACGAAGGAGTTCCCTTCCGCTGCGGTTCGCTTCCTCAAGCTTGCCCGAGCTCCGGCTCCCCTGATGAACCACTACAACTGGGGAGGGTATTTCATTTGGCAACTTTATCCGCAGTACCAGGTTTACATCGACGGGCGGGCGGATCTTTATGGAGATTCGTTCTTGCAAGAATTCGCTTCCACCTACTACCTGCGAGGCAGTTCTTGGCGGTCCGGACTGGAGCGCTGGGGAGTGCGAACCGTGGTCTTGCCGCCGGATGCGCCCCTGGTGACTGCCCTGTCGAGTTTGCCGGATTGGAAGGTGGTGTTTTCCGATCCGCAGGCGACCGTGCTCACGCGGACGCTACCGGTCCATTAAGATGCCGGGTCGTCGGCCTGACGGCGTATCAAGCATGGCCGAACGTAGACCGGGCCCTAGCGCCGGCGCCTTCGGGGGTTGAAACTTTAGTTTCTTGACCGGACCCCGACGTTATCTGAGAGACTAAGGTTACTTGAGAAACCAGATGCGGGACCCCGTCCGCGGCGAGAAATTGTCGCACCGACGAAGTGAGCTCGGAGTATGATGGGGCAAGGAAGAGGCTGGGTAGTCTTTTTCCTTCGCAAGCTGTTGATTCACAACATGCAAGCGAGACTCAACCAAGCAGCGCCGGTGCCCACAAATGACCCAATTCCTGGCCACAGGTAACCGGCTGCTGGGAAGTGGAGAAGAAAATGAATACAAAGGGTTTCCGCCGTTTGTGGCGCGATGAGGAGGCGCAGGACATCGCGGAATACGCGGTGATGTTAGCCGTAATCTTGGTGATCGTGGTTGGCACGATACGGCTCATCGGAGGCAACGCCAACAACGTCTTCTCATCGGTGGCAAGCTCGCTCGCACAGTAACATGGGCCCTGGAATGGAATCATCGACACGAGTGCAGCAGTTTGTGTGACCCGAGCGGGCGACGGATTGAGGAAGAGGAATGAATCGTAACCGGCTACTGATGATCGGGTTCCTTGCGTTGGTCATGGGTGCGTTTGTCAGTTTCCTCGTCTATCGCAACCTCCAGGGCGGCCGAGGCAAGGCCGCGCCGGGAGAGGATGTGTTCGTCGCCACCGACGACCTGCAGGTTGGCACCAAGATCGAGGATAAGGACATTAAGTATGCTCATTTCGCTTCGAGCGATCTGCCCGCGGGCGTGTTTCATCGTCGGGATAAATTGATCGGTCGCGGCGTGATTCAGCCCATTTATCGGGGCGAATGGATCCTGAGCAGCAAGCTGGCCGGCGAAAATGCGGGCTATGGGTTACCGGCACTGATTCCCCCCGGCATGCGCGCGGTTTCAGTGCGGGTGAATGACACGAGTTCCGTCTCCGGATTTGTCCTCCCAGGCACGCGCGTCGATGTGCTGCTGACCGGCGAACCCCAGGGTTCGGGCCAGACGCAGACCACTACCGTGCTCGAAAACGTAGCCGTGCTGGCCAACGGCACCAGGCTCGAACGCGGCCCGGGGGGTGGCGAGCCCGTTTCCACCTCGGTCATAACTCTGCTGGTTTCACCCGACGACGCGCAAAAGCTTACCCTGGCGAGCAATCAAGGGCGCATTCAATTGGCGCTGCGCAACCCCCTGGATACGCGCCAACAGGACATCGCGGCGGCAAGATCCGATGCCCTCTACAAGGGGGCGCCTGCACCGGCCCAGCCTGTGGTTACCCGGCCGAAAGCAAAACCAGCCGCGCCTCCAGCTGCGGTCATGACACCTCCTGCCCCGTTCACGGTTGAGGTTTACAGAGGGAACAAGGTCGAAAAGGACAACTTCTGACGAGAGGCGCGCTGCGATGGGAAGCTATGTCGGTCCGCTCCAGCGGAGGAGAAAGCAAAGAAATGGAAATCCGTAGCCGGTGGGGCGTTCCACTGCTGGTTGTTCTCGTGTTGCTCCTTATTCCATCCACGACCGTCTCCGGGGCGCAGCAGTCTTCGCCAGCCCAACCCCAAAGTACGGGTCCGACTGCCAGCACACAGGCTGCGCCCGAGGGCACGGGGGCTGCGCCGTTACGGGTTATGGTCGGCAAGTCGCTGCTCATCAATACCACGGAACGCATCAAGCGAATCTCGGTCACCGACCCGAATATCGCGGATCCTACTCCGATCACCCCCACCCAGATTCTGGTGCACGGGCGTGCCCCGGGGGAGGTTTCCCTCCTGATCTGGGATGAACTCGAGCGTTCCCGCAGCTTTGATTTGCGGGTTGACGTCGACGTCACTTCCTTGGTCGAGGAAGAGCGGCGTGTGTTCCCCGACGAGCAGATCGCGGTAACCCCGTCGCGCTCTGCCGTGGTGCTTTCCGGTCACGTGTCTACCGAGGATGTAGCCAAGCGGGCGGGCCAGATTGCCGAGGCGTATGCCAAGGGAAATGTGGTCAACGTTCTCACCTTTGGTCCGGTGGGGGCGCAGGAGGTTCTCCTGCAGGTGAAGTTCGCCGAAGTCGACCGCTCGGCCGCCCTGCAGCTAGGGGTCAATTTCTTTGTGCCTAGCGCCGGGAATACAACGGCAACCTCGAGCACCGGACAGTTTGGCGGAGCCACGATCTCGACCAGTTCAACCACCGTACAGACAACCACCAGCGGCACGACCACAACAACAAGTTCGCCGACGCCGCCGACCATCAACATCACCAACCCGCTGAATATTATGTTATTTCGCAGCGACCTCAATTTTGGAGCCATCATCGAGGCGCTGCAGACCAAGAGCTTGCTGCAAATCCTGGCCGAGCCAAATTTGATTGCGGTGAACGGCAAAGAAGCCAGCTTTCTGGCGGGAGGGCAGTTTCCCTTCCCCATCGTTCAACCGGGCCAGGGATTTACCGCGGTCACGATTTCATTCAAGGAATTTGGGGTGAAGCTCAATTTCCTCCCGGTGATCATGCCCAACGGCAATATTCACCTTAAGGTATCACCCGAGGTCAGCGCATTAGACTTTAGCAACGCCCTCCAGATCTCCGGCTTTACCGTGCCGGCTTTGAGCACCCGCAAGGCGGAAACCGAGTTTGAGCTGCAGGATGGTCAGAGCTTCGTGATTGCCGGGCTGCTGGATAATCGGGTTACCGACGTAGTGAACAAAATGCCGGGGATAGGGGACATTCCGATTTTGGGGTACTTGTTCCGCAGCAAAAACCTGCAAAAAAACAAATCCGAGCTGATGGTGCTCTGCACGGTGCACCGCATTTCCCCGACGCCGAACGCCCCGCCGGGGCCGACCAACCCCCAGCCCTTTCTGGATCAAAACAAGTTTGACGGGCACAAGCCGTCCGGGGGGCAGCCGTGACGAGACTTCCGCATTCCCGGGTAGCCGAGGAGATGTAGTCGAGCGATGGCCGAACTTTCTGTTGTCGTGGTCGCGCAGGATGTTGAGCAGCGCGCGCTGCTGCAGGTTCTGGTCGACGGAACCAGCGTGGCGCGTACGGTGCACAGCTGCAGCAACTTCCCGCTGGCGGCCAGCGATCCCGTCATGCGCCGCATCCAGAGCGCCAACGCGGACGTCGTGCTGGTGGACATTCCCGCCGATGCCTCGCTCCCGGCTTTGCGCGCCATTGAACTGCTGCACCAGGTTATGCCCGAGCCGGCGTTATTTGCCATCGGCAGTCTGAGCCAGCCGCAGGTGATCGTGAGCGCGATGCGGGCGGGAGCGCGGGAGTTCATCGAGCGGCCGACCACAACCACCAATCTGTTAGAAGCCTTCGTGCGTCTGTCGACTGCACAGCGGAAGCGGCAGGAGGAGGTTCGGGGCAAGATCTTTACGGTCGTCAACGCCAAAGGGGGCAGTGGCTCGACCACGGTGGCGGTGAACCTGGCTTTAGCCCTGCAAGCCTCCTATGGCAACACGGCGCTCGTCGATCTCGCGCCCTTGGGCCACTGTGCCCTGCACCTGAATTTGAAGCCGTTGTTCACGGTGGCGGATGCCATGCGCAATCTGCATCGATTGGACAGCTCTCTGCTCGAAAGCTTCATGACCCGGCATGGCGGAGGAATGCAACTGCTCGCCGGGCCCAGCACGCCCGTGGTGAGCGAACCTGCCAATACCGAATACGCCAAGCTGCTCGACCTGTTGATGGGGCACTTCCACCACGTGGTCGTCGATGCCTCCACTCGTTTGGACGCGACGACCCGGCTGGCGACCACTTTGTCCCAGACCGTATTGATGGTCGCGCACGCCGATGTGGCCTCCTTATGGAGCGCGGCCCGGGTGCAGCAGTACCTCAGCGAGAACAGCAACCCGGAGAAGATTCAGCTGGTTCTGAATCGCTTTCGCAAGATCCCGGGCTTTAGCGAGGCCGACGCAGAAGCCGCGGCGGGGGCGAAGTTAGCCGCGAAGATTCCGAATCAATATTTCGCCGTCTCCACAGCGATCGATCGCGGAATCCCCCTCGTGCAGCAAACGCACACCGAGATTGCACGGGCTTTTACCAATCTCGCGGCACGTTTGACCGAGAACGAACTGGACGCCAAACGCAAGGCTTGGTCGCTGTTTAAGAGCGTTTAGGGGTAGGGCTATTCAGGAATAGGTATGGCGAATCTGCAGAGTTTCGAAACCACAGACTATCAGCAGGTCAAAGCCGATCTGCACCGCAAGATTCTCGATCGCTTAGATCTCGAGAAACTCGGTCGCACCTCGAGCGATACCGCCCGCGAAGAAGTACTCCAGCTGATCCGAAATGCCGTCAACAGCGAGGCGGTGCCGCTCAGTTTTACCGAGCGCGAGCGCTTGTCGCGGGAGATTCTCGACGAAATCTTCGGGCTGGGACCGCTCGAACCGCTGCTCAAAGACCCTTCGATCTCCGACATCCTGGTGAATGGTTACAAGCGCGTCTTCGTGGAGCGCGCCGGCAAGATTGAAACCACCGGCCTGAGTTTTAAAGACGATGCTCACTTGATGCAGATTATTGACCGGATCGTCTCGCGGGTGGGGCGGCGAGTGGATGAATCCTCCCCCATGGTGGACGCGCGCCTGCCCGATGGCTCGCGCGTAAACGCCATCATCCCGCCGCTGGCCATCGACGGCCCCTGCCTCTCGATCCGCCGTTTCGGGCGGGACCCGCTGACCGCCCGCAATATGCTCGAAAACAAGACACTGACCGAACCGATGCTCGAACTGCTTTCCGCCATGGTGAAAGGACGGTTGAACATCGTGGTATCGGGCGGTACGGGAGCCGGCAAGACGACGCTGCTGAACGTGCTTTCCGGGTACATCCCCAACTCCGAGCGTATCGTCACCATCGAGGATGCGGCCGAACTCCAGCTCAAGCAGGAGCACGTGGTGCGCCTGGAGACGCGACCACCCAACATTGAAGGCAAGGGCGCCGTGCGGCAGCGGCAACTGGTGATCAACAGCTTGCGTATGCGCCCGGATCGCATTGTGGTGGGCGAGGTGCGCGGCGAAGAGGCCTTCGACATGCTCAATGCCATGAACACCGGCCATGAGGGTTCGCTCACCACGGTGCACGCGAACACGCCGCGAGACGCCCTGGCACGACTCGAGAACATGCTCTCGATGGCCAATCTCAACCTCCCGGAGCGGGCCATGCGTGCGCAGATTGCATCGGCCATCCACGGGGTGGTGCAGGTATCGCGCCTGGCCGACGGAACCCGCAAGGTGATTTCGGTTTCTGAGGTCACCGGCATGGAGAATTCCCTGGTGGTGATGCAGGATATCTTCGTCTTCGACCGCTCCGGGATTGACGAAAATGGCAAAGTGCGAGGATCGTTTCGCGCCACCGGAATCCGACCCAAATTTGCCGAACGCCTGGCAACCGCCGGTTGTCGGCTGCGCCTAGCACTGTTTGAGTCTCGCATGGAGGTATAGGGGCGAAGCCTTCCTAAGCTTATGTTGATCGTGCTCATCATCCTGGTCTTCGTGGCCGTGGCTGCGCTGACGTTTGCAGTGGCGATGTTTTTCGACCAGCGCAGCGCGCAGGCCCGCCTGTTAAGAGAGCGTCTCGCTTCCGTCGACAGAGCCAGCGAACGCGAACCCAGCCAGGAACTGGCCCTGCTGCGCGACGAGATGCTGAGCCAGATTCCGGCCATCGACAACCTGCTCCGTCGCTCCGAACGCATGACCAACATGCAGCATTTTCTGGAGCAGGCGAACCTCAAGGTGCGCGCCGGCAATCTCCTGGTCTATTGCGTGCTGAGTGCCGTAGCCCTGGGGTCCGTGGGCTTAATGCTGGCCAATTCGCTGCCGCCGAATCAAGGTCTGCTTTTCGCCCTGCTGGGGGTGGTCCTTGGAGCGGTGCTGCCGTATTCCTACGCCTCCTATCTCCGTACCAAGCGCTTCCAGAAGTTCGAGGAGCTGTTTCCCGATGCCATCGACACCCTCGCCCGGGCGGTGCGCGCGGGGCACGCTTTCACCACCGCCCTCGAGTTGATCGCGCACGAAATCGCCGAACCGGTGGCAGGCGAATTCCGCATGCTCTTTGAGGAGCAGAAATTTGGCTTGCCGGTGCGCGACGCGCTGATGAACCTCACCGAGCGTATGCCGTTAGTCGACGTGAAATTCTTCGTGACCGCGGTCATGCTGCAGAGGGAAACCGGAGGCAACTTGGCGGAAATTCTCGATAATCTTTCTTACGTCATCCGGGAGAGATTCAAGATCATGCGGCAGGTGCGCGTCTACACCGCGCAGGGACGCCTCACCATGATGTTGCTGATGGGACTTCCTCCCCTGATCGTGGTGATCATGCTGATGACCAGTCCGACATTTATCCGGCCCCTGTTTGCCGATCCGATCGGGCATACCCTGATCGTCAGCGGCATTGTGTTGCAGACGCTCGGCTATTTTGTGATTCGCAATATCATCCGGATTCAGGTATAAGCGATGGCCCTGGCGCTCACCATTCTCATCTTTCTGACGGTCGCGGCAGTCGTGTTTTCTTTCGGGGCTGCCGTATATGCTCCGTCTTCCCTGCTCGGCGCCCGCTTGCGCGCGCTGGGCTGGCAACGGAGGGGACCGGTCGAGAAGCCGGACATCAAGGAACGCCTGGAGCATGCCCTAGATCCGCTCAGCAAAGCGATCCCCTTGTCGCCCACCGACGTATCCCGAACCCGGCGGTGGCTGATCCAGGCGGGATATCGCGACGCCCAGCACGTCACCATCTACATGGGAAGCCGCCTGGCTTGTGCCTTTTTGGGTCTGCTTCTGGGGCTTGCGACCAGCGGACTCGAGTCCCCGATTCTGTTGGTGGGCATGACTGGAATCGGATTTTTTTTGCCTCGCTTTGCGCTGAAACGCAAAATCCAAAGCCGGCAGCATCGCATCAAGTTGGGATTGCCCGACGCGCTCGACCTCACGGTCATCTGCGTCGAAGCAGGATTGGCGCTCGATCAAGCGCTGATGAGAGTCGGCCAAGACCTGCATCACGCACATCCTGAGCTGAGCGACGAATTTCACATGGTGAACCTGGAAATGCGGGCGGGTAAACCGCGTCCCGAAGCGTTGCGCAATCTGGTGGAACGTACGGGCGTGGACGATATTCGCTCTCTGGTGGGAACGCTGATCCAGACCGACCGCTTCGGTACCAGCGTAGCGCAGGCCCTGCGGGTCCACTCGGATTCGCTGCGCACCGAGCGCCGCCAGCGGGCGGAGGAGCAGGCAGCCAAAACCACGATCAAGATGGTGATCCCGCTCGTGTTGTTTGTCCTGCCGTCGATCATTTTTGTCACTCTTGGCCCCGCCTTTATCCAGCTCATTCGCACGTTCAAGCCGTTGGGGCATTAAACCATCGTCATCGACACCACCGGGGAATTGAATCAACCTATGATGCCGCGACAGCAGACGACTCGATACGCGTTCAATCGAACCCGGCATGCCTATTTGGCCACCCGAGTGTCGGTCGCCGGGACCCACTGGTCGCGTTTTCGCGGTCTGATGTGCACCGAGGATTCGGAGTTTCGTGCCGGGGACGGCCTGTGGATCGTGCCCTGCCGGGGCGTTCACACTCTAGCTATGCGCTTCCCGATCGATGTCGTCTATCTGAACTCGAATCGCCTCGTCGTGCACATGGAATACAACCTGAAGCCCTGGCGGTTAGGCCGCATCCGCTTCGAGGCAGCGTCGGTTCTGGAGCTGCCCCCGGAAACGCTCGGTCCCAGCGGAACCGCTATCGGAGATGAAATCGAGATTGCCGCGGGACCTCCTCCGGAGGCCAGTCGAGGATGAATCGAGCGCCCAAGCTTCTGGTGGAGTGGTCGTCCCCGTGGTCGGAGTTTGTCACCTCGATCCGGCCGGCGCTCATGAAGTCGCCCCCCCGCCTTGCTGGAGAAGCCAGAACCGGCGGGCTGCCCTATCGCAGGATGGCAGTAACCTGGACCGTTGAGGCTTTCTTGCTCGTGTTGCTGATCATAGTTCCGTTTCGGACTACAACTCTGAATCCCTATCAGCTGCGAGTCACGTCCAAATATGACGTGATCTATTACTCCGGGGATGAGTTGCCCCAAACCGAGGACCGAGGCGGCGCGGAGAAGGGGAAGGCCGGCACGGCAGGTGGTAAAACGGCTGCTCACCGCACGCAAGTGATCCGGGTGGCACGCGGCAATGTCCTCAGGGAGAAGGTGGTCGATGCCCCCAGTTTGAATCTGCCACAGTCCATTACGGCGGTGCAGAATTTTTTGGCCTATAAGAGCGTACCCGGCCCACCTCCGGTCGAAGGTATGAGGTCAGCCGCGACCGCTCCGAGTCCCGTCGACGTAGTTATCGCTCCTAGTCCGGACGTGCGCCGCGACAACATGCTGGTGGCTCCGTTGCTGGACAAGGCCGTGCCCCCAAGTCCAGGAGTACGGCGCGAGCAATTGCGCAATTCGCCGAGCATGAATGCGCTGGTGGTTCCGCCCAGCCCGTCGGGAATCCAAAGAGACGTAACCAGCGTACAAGTTCCAGGTTCTCAACTGTCCCCGGTGGTTCCTCCGCCTGTCTCCGCGCCCGAGCAGGCAACAAAGTTCAATTCCCAACTGACGCTGCCCGCGCCGCGTGTCGTGGCTCCGCCTCCCACCGATGTGACCCGGGAAGTGGCGCCTCGCGGTCCGGGATTCGGGCCGGGTCAGCCACAGAAGCAAGTGGTGCCGCCGCCAGTCCAGGTGGGCAACGCATCCGCGCGTCGCGACCCCTTTACGGGACTAGGAGGCCAGGACGTGGCCCCACCGCCCGTGGCCTGGAATGGTGCGACGACTCAACACTCCCAAGTACCAGCTCTCGGAAATGCGAACGTAGTGCCACCCCCGGTCCAGACCAGCGGGATTCGAAGCGGTCCTTCCGGTCCTCCCATCCCGGGAACCGCCAAAGTTGTGCCGCCGGCAGTTCAAGTCGGCGGTGGCTCACTTCCCCGTGGCAGGCAGGAGTTGGGCGGGGGAACCGCAGTTGTGCCTCCACCCCCGACGGTGACTGCGGATAGTTCGCCGCTGGGACAGGGGCGAGGGAGCCGAGGCTCGGGATTTGGCGGGCCGCTCGACGCCGGCTCGGTCACTGCTCCTCCCAGCCACCCTGGAGGAACCGACAAAGGTTCCGGCATCGTGCTGTCCAAAGAGCCCGGATCCACGGTTGGGAAACCGGCTAGTGCCGGAGCCGGGGCTCTCACCCTCTCACCTCAGGGAGGGACAAAACCCGGACTCGGCGGTCCGGGGACAGGAACGGATATCGCACGCGGCGCGGGTTCCGGGGCCGCCATGAAGGGCGGAGGGACGGGAGCCACGGAGAGCGGAAGCGGCACCGGTGGCGACCTCACCGCGCACAATAGCATTTCTCCCTATCCGGGAGAAGGCGGCGCAGGAACGGGAGCAGTTTCGAAACCACCGATGCCTGGCGTTTCCGTGCACGGCGGCAACACCGTAACCCTGCCGAGCTTTGGAGCAGGCGGCAATGATCCGTCCCTCCCCAGCCGGTCCCCAAAGATGAAACCAGGCGATGGTCCCGACATCACGGTGGTTGGGAGTCCGCGCTCCGGAGGCGCATTCGGTCTCTACGACGCACTCAAAGGCGACAAAGTCTACTCGATTTACATCGACACGACGCTGGGCATGGCGGTGATGGAATATTCTGATCCTACCTCGGCGAACCATCCTTACGCTGATGACCTGGTCCCTCCGCAACCGCTGCGCGCCAATCTTCCAGCCCATCTGAAACTCTCCAGGCTGGTGATCTCCTGTGTCCTCGACAGTTCCGGATCACTGAAGAACACCCAGGTGAGGGAACAAACTGGCAGCAGCGAAATCACCAGACAGATCCTGGCGGCGCTGTCCAGCTGGAAGTTCCACCCCGCGTATCGCGGAGATCAGCCGGTTCCGGTCACCGCATATCTGGGCTTTGACATCGATACGCGCTGAGGCTCATGGGCGCCCACAAAAACTCCTGGGCTGGACTAAAATAACTTCGCAGCGGACGATGAAAGCAAGAATCATCTGGTTGGCGCTCTGTTTGGTTGCAGCCTCGGTGTGCTTGGCCCAAGATGCGTTCATGGGCACGTGGAAACTGACGGAGGCCAAGTCGGAGTTCTCCTCCGGAGCACCGAAAAACACCAGGGTCGTTTACGAGACCGTAGGCGACAAAGTGAAAGTTACGGTCGACAGTGTCACGAGCAATGGCAAAGCGACGCATTACGTGTGGACAGGCAAGCTCGACGGCAAAGATTATCCGGTCACGGGCGACCCCACGTCGGATGCGAGGTCGTACGAGGTCATCAGCGACCACATCCTGGGGTTCAACATTTCGAAAGGCGGCAAGATTGTCACCAGCGGTCGCATTGTCTTGTCCGCAGATGGCAAGACCCGCACAGTCACCATGAGCGGAGGCGACGGCAAGGGCCATACGGTAAGCAGTACTGAGGTATATGAAAAGCAATAGCGGACTCAGCCGCAGCCTACCCGAGTCGCATAGACCCATACCATCCGAAAACTACCCGCACAATCGCCTAAGTTGGATCGCGATCCAAACCTCGGCGGAGCCGGGCTCTGCCTTAGCCAAGACGTTCGCTAAGCTAGCCACTCGCCCCGAGCTTCTGCTTTAGGTGCTCGACGATCTGTTGTCCATGAAAGCGACCGTTCTCGATGAAGATCTCGTTGGTGCGTGAGCCGGCCACAATCACTCCAGCGAGGTAAATGCCGGGCACATTGCTCTCCAGGGTGACCGGATCGCATACCGGGCGACAATGGTCGGAAGAAAGTTCGATGCCCATCGAACTGAGGAAGTCGTAATCCGGATGATAGCCGGTGAGCGCAAATACAAAGTCGTTTTTCAGGCGAAGTTGATCATGGAGGGTGTTCACGATAACGTAGTCGGGGCCAATCTGCTCGACTGTGCTGTTGAAATAGGCTGTGATTTCACCATTGCGAACGCGATTTTCGATGTCGGGCAAAATCCAGTACTTTACATGACTGTGCATTCTCGATCCCCGGTACACCAAAGTGACGCGCGCCCCGTGACGCCACAGATCCAAAGAGGAAATTGCCGCTGAATTCTTCCCGCCGATCACTAGCACATCCAGGTCGAAATAGGGGTGAGGCTCGCGATAATAGTGGAACACCTTGGGCAGATCTTCGCCGGGGATATTGAGCAAGTTCGGGAGATCGTAATAGCCGGTGGCCACGATCAGCTTGCGCGTGTGGTAGTCATACACCCGGCCCAGTCGGTCGGTTGTCGTAATCTCGAAATCTCCGTCGTGCCCTACCACGGTCTTTACCCACTGATACTGGAT
Organism: Terriglobales bacterium; assembly: GCA_035622455.1. Taxonomy (GTDB): domain Bacteria; phylum Acidobacteriota; class Terriglobia; order Terriglobales; family Acidobacteriaceae; genus JAFAGX01. The sequence continues at coordinate 2,784 of DASPVG010000060.1, read as the reverse complement.
GACGGGCAAGTGGTAGTGTTCGGCAACCTTTCGGTAATATTCCAGGGCTTCTTCCCGCGTCGGCTTCTGATGGGCAGTGGTAAACGGGATGTCGCCGATCTCGAGCAACTCCGGGGTAGTAAAAAATGTCATCTGCGTCGGATAGTTGAACAGGGAGTTCACCAGGCAGCCTTTGTCGATGATCAGGATCTTGAATCCTGCCTTCTGCGCCTCAATGCCGCAGGCCAGGCCTGTGGGCCCGGCGCCGATTACCAACACGTCGACGCGAGTATTGGAGCGTGACTCGAGTTGAGCGCGCGGGAGGGTTTCCGGAATCTGCAGGCTTGGAGACTTCATTACCAAGGGGCCGATCAGCGCTGCCGCTGGATTTTGAAGTGTACGATTCTAGCACGGTTGCTCGCTCCAGCCAGTCGGGTGGGGCACATACGCTGCGAACGTAGGACCTGGCCAAGGTAGATTCTGGAGGAGGCCCAGGTTGAAGGCGATCTTCTCTCAAGTGAGCTGCTTTTTCTCTTCGACCGCCGAGCTCTCAAGAAGCACGACATTGTGGCCTTCGGGATCGTGGAGAGCAGCCCATCGGGGTTCGGACTGAACCAGCTGTTCCTCGCCGATGGCTTGAATCGCCGATTCCAGGTCGGGAACCTCAAAGAAAAGAACGGCTTTGTCTCTTGAAGGGTAGGACTCAGCCCTCTTCCGCTCCAGGCAAACAAAACCTGCGCCGCTATCAAATTTGGCGTGATGTCCGACCTGCTCATCCGAGATTTTGAGACCTAGGGTTTCGAGATAGAACTTCTTTGCTCTCTCCAAGTTGTCAAAGTAGAGTTCTACCCCGACGAATCGCGCTTGAATCTGCTGCATAAAGTCGTCTCCGCGTCTGTTTGACAGTAGAACCCATCTGACATGCTAAGGTCCAGGCTTCGACTCTCCCAAGATTTTCGGCACGTACTATCGTTATTCGAAACGCGCGTTTGCCGCCGAGTCAATCGAAGGGCTTAGAGAGCCATTTCCCTGGTCTTTCCCTCTTGCCAAGAGACAAGGCGTCACTTGCTATAATTTTCGGTTAGTCTCATTCCATTCGCCGGTAGGACACACTATGCTCACCTCCGCCGAGCCCGCCAGTCGCACGCGCCTTGAATCCGACAGCATGGGACAAGTTGAAGTCCCGGCTCACGTTTACTGGGGCGCACAGACACAACGATCGCTGCTGCACTTCAACATCGGGCGCGACACCATGCCGCCAGAGCTGATCTGGGCGTTCGGCATCCTGAAGAAGGCCTGCGCCCTGGTCAATCACGATCTGGGGAAATTGTCGGCCGAGAAGACCCAACTGATCGTCCAGGCCGCCGAGGAGGTCATCGCTGGCAAGTTGAAGGACCAGTTCCCCTTGCGCATTTGGCAGACAGGGAGCGGCACCCAGACCAACATGAACGTGAACGAGGTCATCGCCAACCGCGCCATTGAACTGGCGGGCGGCGAACTGGGGTCGAAAAAGCCGATCCATCCGAATGATCACGTCAATATGTCGCAGTCTTCGAACGACACCTTTCCGACCGCCATGCACATCGCGGCTGCGGAACAGTTGAAGACCAAATTAATACCGGCGATTCAGCACGTTCACGGCGCAATACAAGCAAAAGCCAGGGAGTTCCTGGACATCGTGAAGATCGGCCGCACTCACCTCCAGGATGCCGTGCCGCTGACCGTCGGCCAGGAGTTCGGCGGCTGGGCCAGCCTGCTGGAGCGAGACATCAAGCGTCTCGAGCTGGCTTTGGACGGGTTGTACGACTTGGCGATCGGCGGAACCGCGGTCGGGACCGGCCTGCACACCCATCCGGAATTCGCCGAACGTGCCGCGGCCAAGATCGCCGAACTCACCCAACTTCCCTTCCGCTCGCATCCGGACAAGTTCGCCGCACTTTCCGCCCATGACGAAATCGTCTTCGCCCAGGGCGCACTTGAAACCTTGGCAGCCTCGCTGATGAAGATCTCGAACGATATTCGCTGGCTGGCTTCCGGTCCGCGCTGCGGCCTGGGGGAACTGTCCATTCCAGAAAACGAGCCGGGCTCTTCGATCATGCCGGGAAAAGTGAACCCGACGCAGTGTGAGGCGATGACGATGGTCTGCGCCCAGGTGCACGGGGCCACGGCGGCGGTGGGATTTGCCGGCTCCCAGGGCAATTTCGAGCTCAATGTATTCAAGCCGGTCATCATCTACAATTTCCTCCACTCTGCCGGCTTGCTGGCTGATGCCTGTCACGGCTATGTCGAGTACATGCTCCGAGGCATCGAAGTCGATCGCGCCAAGGTCGATTGGTACGTGAGAAACTCCCTCATGCTGGTGACCGCGCTGACGCCAAAGCTGGGCTATGACAAGGCCGCCAAGGTTGCCCACACGGCTCACGTCGAACACACCAGCCTGCGCGAGGCGGCGTTGAAACTCGGCTACCTCACCGCTCAGGAGTTTGATCAGCTGGTAAAGCCCGAGGACATGACAAAGCCGTAGAAAAGCCGGGCCAGCTTATGATCCAAGGTGACGGTTCCGACCGAAAGGAGCACCCTCCTTACTTCTGGAGAAGGCTGGTGTGGCTCGCCACACACTGCCACTTCTTATCGGTGAAGACCCAGGTATCGGTGAAGCGACCGGCGTGGTCATAGGACCTGCCGTGGTAACTTCCCTTGGCGCGATAGGTCCCGGTCACCACGGCGGTGTTCTGAAAGAGATTGACCTTCACGTCCTGCATGGTGAGTGATGTGGCCTCGAACTTCGGGACGGCGATGTCGGCG